>DATLNC010000116.1:0-48729 GCA_035536935.1 Thermoanaerobaculia bacterium | reverse complement strand
GGATTGCGACCAAGTAGACGACGAGCCCGGTCAGGACGCTGACGATCCTCGGAATTGCCCTGATTAGTACGGTGGGATTGCGACTTCTTGTTGCCGTAGCAGAGCCAGAGCGCGTAATCGGCCTCGGAATTGCCCTGATTAGTACGGTGGGATTGCGACTTTCTGTCTCGCCTCAGCCCATCCCCTCGGACTCCACGACTTCCTCGGAATTGCCCTGATTAGTACGGTGGGATTGCGACGCCTTCGAAGAACTTGATGGAGTTGGCGACGAAGTACGTGAAGCTCGGAATTGCCCTGATTAGTACGGTGGGATTGCGACGGACGCGAGGGGACCGCATAACCGGAGGTTAAGCAACTCGGAATTGCCCTGATTAGTACGGTGTGATTGCGACTGCCTTAGAGGTGCCACGACCTCCAAAGCCACATCAAGGGGCTGGGACTGTCGCCGTAGAAGGAGTCGATGCCCCTTCTACTCGGTCCCAAGGTGGCGGCTCGCCGGCCGCAGGTCGTCGAGCTCGGCGGGTAAACTGGGCACCAACCAAATTCTCAGGAACGTGTCTACACAGACCGGTGGGATTGCGACACTACTGGCTCTCTTGAGTTGACGGGCGGGGAGTACAACTGGACGCCCTGAGCAGTATGGTGGGATTGCGACCAGTAGAGCTTGTAGGGCCTTTTTGTCTCGCTGCAGGCGCAGCCTCAACAAAGTCACTTGATCCGTGTCCATAGAGGCGGGGCGCAGCCGCATTCAACGCCCTGGAGGGGCCGGCATGGAGTACGTGGACTTCGAGGTCCGGATCCGCAGCGCGGGCAGGGAGGGTTTCAAGTGCGAGGCGCTGATCTCGCCGGTGCCGGCGAGCGCGGCGGCGTTCAAACCTCCTCTGAATTCAGAGCAGCTCGAACGGTTGCTCGATGCCATCGGCGGCGATCCTCCCTCCTGGCCTTCGGACCTTTCGCCGAGTCCGGAGGCGCTCGGGGAGGCGCTTTACGAGGCGCTGTTTTCCGGCAAGGTGGCGGAGGCGTTCCACAAGAGCCTCGCGTTCGTGGAGGGGCAGGGGAGGACGACAGGAGTCCGGCTCTGGCTTCGTATGGCCGAGGCTCCAGAGCTCGTGCCCGTGGCCGCGCTCCCCTGGGAGCTTCTGCGCCGGCCCGAAACCCGGGAGCTTCTGGGCCGAATGCGGGAAGCGTCGATCCTCCGGTTCGTGGAGACTCCGCGCTTCTTCCTTCCCCCCAGCCGGGACACAAAGCTGCGTGTGCTGGTGGTCAGCTCGGCGCCCACGTCCACTCCGGACCTCGAGCTCGGTGAGGAGTGGGCGGCCATCCGCTCCCGTCTCGCAACGAAAGCGGTGGAGGTCGAGATCCTGGAGCATCCGACGCTCCGGAAGTTCCGCTCGACCCTGCTCGGCCGAGGCTGGCACGTCCTCCACTTCATGGGCCATGGCACGTTCAACGACGAGGGGGAGGCCACCCTGTATTTTGAGGACGATTCGGGCTCGGCGGAGCGCATCACAGCGAACGCCTTCGCCGAAAACCTGAAAGGTCTCGAAGCGCTCCGGCTGGTGGTGTTGAACGCCTGCCATACCGGTTCCCTGCCGCGGAGGAAAGGCCAGGACCTCTTCTCCAGCATGGCTCCAGCGGTGCTCCTCGCCGGGATTCCCGCCGTGGTCGCGATGCAGCTCCCTGTCTACGACGATTCGGCCATCGCGTTCAGCGAGATGTTCTATGAACGGCTGGCCGCGGGGGACAAGGTCGACACGGCAGTGTCGGAAGGCCGGTTGGCGGTCTTCAACCTGCACCCCGACGGCTTGGATTGGATGGCGCCGGCCCTCTTCGTGGGGTCGCGCGACCGGAGCTTCTTCGAGATCGGCCCGGCCGCACCTCCCCCGGTGCGCATGGAGGAGGAGAAGCCGCGGCAGGCTTTGCGGCTGGGCATCCGCAGCTTTGGCGGACCCGGCAGCCTCGCCTTGAACATGGAGGCCGAGACGGACCGCATGCTGCCGCTGGAGAGTTCCTTCTTTGGGCCTGACGGGCGGTATATCCGGATTCATCCTCTGTGGCAGGAGGAGGTTCTCCCGCAGGTGCGCGACTTCCTGGTCTCGGCGGCAAGCGAGCGGGGGCCGGTGGTTCTGGACCTCGCGGCCCATGCCAGCATCGCGTTTGCCGCGGGCTATTGCCTCGGTACGAAGAGCGGGCTCGACGTGGCGATCCGCCAGCGCGGCCGGCGGGAGATCCGCGAGATGCTCGGAGAGCCGACACCCCTGCCGGACGAGCCGCTATGGAGCGATGAAGAGGACCGGCCGGGGTCCCGCGAGGCAGCCGACGTGGCCCTCGCCATCGGGATCACGAACGACGTTCTGGGCGACGTCGAGAAGTACCTGGAGCGCACGAGCTTGAAGGTAAGCCGGATCATCACCGCCCGGCTGGCTCCGAAACCCGATCCGGAGGGAGTGCGGGACGGTGCCCACGCCCTGCACCTGGCCCAGAGCCTCCAATGGAAGATCAAGTCGCGGACGACGGCGGAGCGCGAGGGCGTGCTGCACGTTTTCGCATCGGCGCCCAACGCGGCGCTCTTCTTCCTCGGCCAGCTCTGCCGGGGCCTCGGAACGATCCAGCTCTACGAATACGATTTCCACACGGGCGCGCCGGGAGCCTACCTGCCGTCCATCCGGTTGCCCTCATAGGGCTCAACTCCCGCCGAGTGCCTTGCGGAAGCGGATGAGCTCCATGAGGCGGGAGAACAGGGTGACGGGCGAGTTGGCGTAGGTGACGTGGGGAGCGCGGACGTTCGACCGGTCCGAGGTGTAGACGAGGACGCTTTCGAGCGATCTCGTTTCGATCAACGATGCAGCCTGCTCCTCGGAGCAGCCGTGGTCGAGGTCGAAGATCACGGGCGCGTCCGGCGTTGTTTCTCGAGTCTTCATGTCTTCCGGGGAAACCGTCGTGACTCTCGAAAAGCCGACCTTGTGCAGGATGGCGGCCGTTCCGAGGCTCGTGGCGACCACCAGGACCGGAGTCTCGCGGCGCAGCCGGAGGTCGTCATCCCGTTCGTCGATCAGCTCGTGCAGCTTGCCCGGCTTCTCGCTGATCAGCTCGTCGAGCTTCTTGTCGATCCTTTTCTTCGTCTGGCGCAGGAGCACGAAGTACCAGGGCAGCATTCCCACGAGATTGATCCCAAAGAGGGCAACGAGAAGGTTCCACTTGAGCTCGAGATCGCCGAGGCGCTCCGCGAGCCTGGTATCGACTGCCACAGGCTGGGCCGCCGCCACGGCTGTGCCGAGGAGAAGAGACAGGCAGACGAGGAGGGCAAGCTTCACGAGCGCCTCCAGCGCTTGACGCGGTCGAGCCGGAAGGCGCCGCCCGCGATCCGGACCACGGACACGTCGGCCCGGATCTTCCCCTGGCTCTTGCGATCCCGGAGTGCGGCCTGGAGGTCCGGTGGGAGGCGCTCCAACTCGCATGGGACCGTAGTGCCGCCGCGCACGATGCAGGGCGACCGGCCGGCCCAGGCAATCTCGACGTTGTCCCACGGGGTCTCCCTGGCAGGTGGAAGTGGCGGTGAAGGCGGCTGCGGCCTGTCCTCGCGACGAGGCCGGGGCGGCTCGGCCATGCGCACCGGCGGCGGCAGGGCGGGGGCCTCCTCGGAGAAGTAACCGTAACCCGAAGCCTTTTTCGCGCCGATCCCAAGCCAGTCGAGGGCGAGGACGAGCAGGTCATGGAGCTGCCGGCAGTCTTCGATCCAGTGCGTCCGGTCCCGAGGGCCGATCCAGAAGCCGAACGCCTGCCCTTCCCGAAGGGCGAGGAAGGGGACGGGTACCGGATTCTCCCAGTCTCCCGGGGGGACGAGCTCGCGGTAGTAGCTCCCGTAGTGAGGGGTGAGGACGTCCACCTCCAGCGCCGGCCAGCCCTCTGGGAAAACGTCGTAGAAATTCACCGCACCGGTGGCGGGGACCTGCTCGTCTCCCAGCACGGGTCCGAACACCCGGTCCACCTGGGCCTTCGTCCAGAAGGCGGCGGCTCCCGGCAGCTCGCCGTTCGCGGCGAGGATGGCTGCAGCCCGAAGGAGACCCTTGAGGCTCGATCCAGGGAGACAGGGGCAGCCGGTGAGGCGGTCGAAGAGGAAGCCGGTCTCGGTGGGATGGGGAAGGCCGAGGCCCACGGCCAGGCGGGACGCGGT
This sequence comes from Thermoanaerobaculia bacterium, assembly GCA_035536935.1. Classification (GTDB taxonomy): domain Bacteria; phylum Acidobacteriota; class Thermoanaerobaculia; order Multivoradales; family UBA5704; genus DATMER01. The sequence goes on along the minus strand of DATLNC010000116.1, from coordinate 44,555 downwards.
GAAGAGCACCCGGCGCTCGGCTCCGAGCGCCTTCAGGGTGGCGGCCCGGCGGGCGAGGAATTCCGGAAAACCCTTGCTATTCCCGTGGCTGTTCTCGCGATATTGGCTGACGAAGGCGCGGAAGAAGCCGGGCTTGTCCGCTTCCGATTTCTCGCCGGAGCGGTGGGTCCATTGATCCATGCCGCGGTCGAAGACGAGGGACCGGTTCGCCTCGCCTTCCAGGTCGAGCAGCTTCCGGAACGCCGCAGGCATCGGCAGGTTGCTCATCCGGCGTTCCCCGCGATGAACGCTTCGGCAAAGCGCTTGAGCCAGACCGCGATGGCGCGGGCCTCGTCCGAGGCCTGGCGGTAGAGCAGCTCGGCGTCCGCGTCCTTGGAGAGGTCCTTGCCGGAGACGCAGGCGATGAGGTTCTTGCCGGAAGGATAGATGGCGGGGCCTCTGTCTTTCGAACGGCTGAGCCAGTCCTGCAGCCAGTCGCAGATGATCCATTCCGGCTTGCCGGGACCGGCGGTGAGATAGAACGCGACGGTCTGTCCGAGACCGTTGTTGTGCAGCCGGGCCGGGAGCTTGAGGAGCTGCGTCTTGTACTTGGCCCGGTCGTTTCCGGACTTCACCTGATCGATCTTCTGCAGGGCAAAGGTGGCCCGCATCTGTTCCAGGGTCTGCGGCATGGTCAGGCCTCCCGCGCGACGAAGGTGAGATGAGTGACGCCGCGGCCGATGGTCTCGTCCCCTCCCAGGCGGATGACCGGACGCTTGACGAGGGCGTCACGGAGCTGCTTCTGCCGGCTGGCCTCGCCGCGGAGCGCCGCCAGGAAAAGCGTTTCCGGCGGCACCACCTCCTCGACGAAGAGATTGCCCTGGCGATCCCACGAGCTGAGGTGTTTGTACTGGTCGCCTTCCAGGTTCGTGGTGGTACCGAGAGCGTTGAGCTTGATGCGGGTGAGCACCTCGGTGCCGGTCTCGACCAGGTGCTTGAAGTTCTGATTGGAGACGATCAGGAGCCGGCTGGGGAAGAGGCCGCGCGTGTAGGCGAGGCCCCGCGTCTCGCCGGGGAAGAGGCCGAGGAGCCTGGAGAGGCCGCCGTTCTCCCCGTCGAAGAAGGCGGGAAGCGGCGCGCATTCGAGGCGCAGCTCCTCCAGAAGGACGGTGCCGCCCTCCCGCGCCCAGGCCTGGCTCGGGCCGGGATCGGCAGGCGCCTGGACATTTGCGTCGAGCGCCCGGAAGGTCCGCTCCAGCACGAAAGGACAGGTGACCCAATGGAACGGGGCCTGGGACGAACGCACCGGGAAGGCGATCAGGATGCCGTCTCCAAACGAGACCGAGCCGGGGCTGGTGCTGGCCACTGCGCCCTCGGTGGCGGGCTCGTGATAGCGGCCGAAGATCGCCAGATGGTCGACGTCCTCGAGGTTGCCACGCAACTCGTCGCTGAGCACGCCTTTTAGGGTGGAGCCGGGAATGACCGGATACATCGTGTGGCGTTCGCGCTGGACCGGCAGGTCGACATAGCCGGTGCCCCCCTCGGCTCCACAGTGCAGGGAGGTTTCGGCGTAAAGCCCGAGGACGCCGATGTCAGAAAAGGTTTTCGTTGCCAAGGGGTCCTCCTGAGACGGCGCCGGCCACGGCAAGGCCGAAGCCTTGCCGGTCCAGGGCGTCGAGGTTTTCGGTGAGGCAGAGGCCATGGAGGGCCGCCGCGGCGTCCGCGGCTCCGGATCCCTCCAGAGGTTGAAAGACGTAGACGGAGCCGGATGGGATGGCCCGGCGAAGGGGCTTGGCCTCGCCGCGGGCGAGATCCCAGCCGCCGATCGGCAGGAAACCGGGCACGGCCGCGGCGACCAGCCGGAGCCGCCGGCCGCCGAGCGTGCCTTCGAGCCGGGTCTCCGAGAAGCCGGGCGGGTACGCTCCGCCGTGCGAGACCGCGGGCGAGGCGTAGGAGAGGACGACCAGCTCTCCTCTCGGCTGGAGATCGGCTTCGGGGAAGCCGGGTCCGGTCTCCAGGACTGCCGTCCTGCCCTCGCCGCCGAGGCGCACGCGCCCGCCGGTGGCGAGGAACGAGCCCTGGACCTCGAATCCGAGGGCCACTCCGGGGAGTAGGCGGATGAAGCCGAAGGTGTAGAGGAGGCCGTCCTCGCTGGTCCGCTGTCCGGTCTGTAGGCCGACGCCGGTCCGGGCTTCCTCGGTCCATAGGTCCGAGGCGCGGACGAAGTGGTCCGGCGACGGAGCACCGCCGTTCCTCCAGGCCAGGAGCCCGGCTGGCTTCAAATACCAGCCGGCCGCGGAGCTGGGCTCCACGCCAAGGGCCGGGCAGGTCCACCGCACCCAGCCGCTTCCAGTCCAGGCGGCGGGTGTCAGGCGGGCCAGGGGATGCGACCAGCGCTTTTCCGCCTGGAGGTCGGGCAGGAAGCGGACCACGGAGGCGATCTTGGGTGGAGCCTTGTCCGATCCGGCGGGCTCCAGGAGGAGGCCGAGGTCGAGGGGAGCGGGCAGCAGGGGCTCTCCTTCGTGAACCAGCCAGGGGCCGCGTAGGGCGAGGCTGCCGAAGCCTCCCCAGGCGCCGAGCTCCTGAACCAGTTTTTCCCCCAGCCGCTGTTCCCAGGTGCGCTCCCGCAGCCCGGCCAGCTCGACGCCGGCATCGGCGAGGCGCCGGGTACGGAGGGCGCCGTAGAGGGTAGTCGGGTAGGGCGGGAACAGAGAGCGGAGGTAGTGGTCCGTCCCGCGGGTGCTCGGCTTGCCGTCCCGGAAGAAGAGGACGTCGTCCGGGACGAGCTGGAAGGAGTCCCAGGCAGGAGCGGTCATGTCCGGGGTCCTCTGTCGATCTCGCGGCTCACCTCTCGCCCTAGAAACCGGGCGATGCGAAGGGCCGCGGGCTTGCCATGGACGAAGAACGGCGCGATCTGCTTTGCCAGCGACTTGGCCTCGGTGCCCTCGTGTCGGGAAAGCCGGTCGCCGAGCCAGGCCGTCCATTGATCGTCGGTGGTGAAGATCTTCTGGAGGGTCTGCTCACCGAGCCGCAGGTTGAAGGTCTGGCCCGAAGTCAGCCTGCCCCCGGCGACCTCCTCGATGAGCTTGTCCAGGTCTTCCAGCCAGCTCCCCGTCCAAGGGAAGACGACCTCGACCGGCGGACCGCCTCTCTTGGCGAGGCGGATCGCCACGGCGTTCCGGCCTGCGCGGTCCTTCGCTCCTTTTTTGAGCAGCTCGTCCAGGTCGAGCAGCAGCAGGCCCGCGGGTTGGCCCGGGTGGGCGAAGAGCACCGCGCCCGACAGAGTGAAGCGGTCCTCCTCCCCTACGAGCAGCTTTCGGGCTTCGGCGAAAACCTTTCTGTACCTTTCCCGGAGCCGGATGGCGAGAGGGAGCGCGTCGCGGGGATCGCAGACGACGAGCACGTCGTCGCCGCCCGCGTAGAGGAGCTGGGGCTTCTCCCGGCCCTTGGATTGAAAGCCTGGAAGCGCGGCCTCGTTCAGGTAGTTCGAGCTCTCCCGGTGGAGCCCCTCGGCGAAGCGGGAGAGGGCGATCGAGACCTCCCGGTGGAAGCGCTCCAGCCCGCCGTCAACGATCGCTTCGGGCCCGAGGCTCAGGATGGAGCCCATGCGGTCGCCATCCATCTTGAGCAGGGCGAAGTAGGGTTCGCCGACTTCAGGCTGGAAGCGGTCGAAGGCGAGGAAGCGCGACTTCCTCTCGTCCTCGACGTAGGTGAAAAACCTTTTCGTCGCGCAGACCAGGCAGAGCCGGCCCTGCTCGAAGTGGAGGAACTTCGCGAGCCTGGTCTCCGGCTGCTTCTCGGCTCTGGCTTGCGCCGCCCGCCACGCGCGATGGACGTGCTCGCGGACTCCATCCGGCAGAGCGGCCCGCTCGCCACAGATGGCGCACTTCTCTCCGAGCTCCTCCGACAGGGGGAAGTGGCGGAACCGGCGGGACTCGGCGAACTGGCGGGCTCCTTCGAGCGCGGCCCTGGCGTAGCCCTCCCTTTCCGGCACCCAGGACCAGGAGATGTCGAACACCCTGGCCGTCTGGGATCTCACCGCCTCAGAGGGGGCGAGCTCTTCCAGGTGACGGAGGGTCATGCCGACGAACATCTCCCAGGTTCTCAGGATCTCGTCGCGCATGGCCCGGGCGATCGCCTCGGCCTCCGCCGCGGGCACGCGGCACACGAGCCGGTTCGGCAGCCCGTCGGGGATGTGCTCGGTGGGGATGTGGGGGAACACCATCTCGCAATCGGAGCGCCGGTGCGGGATGGAGATCGCCTGCCGGGTAAGGTGGGAAAGGAGATAGCTGCCCGCCCAGAGGTCGGCGATCCGGCGTGCCTGGTGGATGAAGTGGTGGACCGGGCCGATCCCGAACGTGAGGAGCGCGGAGTCTTGGCTACCAGCGTGGCTCACGGCGTGACCTCCTCGACCAGCTTCTTGGCCTGGAGGTCGTCCAGGAAGCGGGCGACCACGGTGGAGATTAGCGGGTTGTCCGGCGGCCTGTTCCGCCTGCGCTTGAAGCTCAGTTGAGCACCGGCCGGCAGGAATCTCGCCGGCAGGTAGGTGAGCACCGGCAGGTAGCCCGATTCCACCTGGGCGACGTGCAGCAGGAGGGGGGAGGCCCGGCGCGCGTCACCCTGGCCCGAGTTCCAGATCACCATCTCGTTCTCCGTCCGGTCCGTCTGCCGGTTCCTCCTCCGGAAGGGGAGGGGGAGCCCGAAACCAGTGCGGTCCGGGAAGCTGGCGAACTGGTGCGGGCTCGCTGGATCGAGCCACTCGTAGTCGCGGTTTTTGAGGGCCGGCCTCGTCTCGCCCGGATGTCCGTACCGTCGACGGAACGCGATCAGCCATCCACCCAGAAGGGAGAGCGCATCCTGCCAGGTGCGCTCCTCCTTCGCGCCGAGGAAGATCCGCGAACCCGGCGAGAAGCGGGTCCACTGCGGATCGGGTTGGGCTTGGGACCACCTCGGGAGCATGCTCTTCATCCGATCCACGAAGTCCTGCCTGGACCCGGCGGGAAGGCGCTGGACGGAGCCGAACCCCTTCCGGCACTTTGCCCCGATCCCGCCGAGATGGAGCCAGGCCCAGAGCGACTGATCGAAGAGGCGGCGGAGCTCGTCCCCGGGTGTCCGGACCCAGGTCACGTCGAGAAAGCCTTTCGCGCCTGGCGGCAGGAAGGACCGGTTCAGAGCTCCTCCGGTGATCGCTCCGAAGGCGAGATAGAAGACCGGATTGCTGGACATCTCCAATCCCTTGGGTGACCTGATCCGCAGCCGTGCCGCGGCGCCGGGGTCCGCCCACCTGCCGGCCAGGGCCGCGGCATTGAGATCGGTGGGCTGGAGAGTCTGCAGGTCCCGGGAGGGGACGAGCCCCGCTCCCGGCCGGGTGCGGAGGCGGACCATGGAGCCACGGCCGGTATCGCCGAACAGCTCGTCCTCGACGCGGCGGACCTCTTCGAGCGGACGGTCGGCTCCGGCGATGGCGCGCAGCCACCAGCGGAGCTGCCCGCGGACCGAGGCGGCCCGCCACTCGGCGCCGAGGTCTTCCGAACCGCGGAGGAAGCAAGGGGTCACGAATTCGACTTCAAGGGTGTCTCGCTCCATCTCGGAAGGAAGAGACACGTTGAGAGCGAGAACGGGTTAGCTGGGGATTGGCGTCAACAGTTCCAGGTGAAGCGTGTCTTCTAGAGCAGGGAGGATTGAGCCTTGATTTCCGAGACCGCCACGCCGCCCGTCCTCATCCCGCTCCCGGAGCCCGGCTCCGCCTATGCCCTGCCGCGCATTCCCTATCTCCGCCTGCGTTTCGTGCTCCGCGCGGTGGAGCGGGCCGGGCTGCCTCCGTTCAAGGGCTCACTCCTCCGCGGCGCGTTCGGCCATGCCCTGCGGCGCGCTACCTGCTCGATGGGACCCGGCTACGAGTGCGGCGACTGCGTCCTGCGCCGGGCCTGCCTCTACACCCGGCTCTTCGAAACCTTTATCGAAGACGAGCCACCGCCCTTCCTGCGGGGAATCCCCACCTCTCCCCGTCCCTACGTCTTCGAGACCGTGACGGAGGAGACGGAATTCGAGCCGGGCGATCCGCTCTGTTTCGATCTCCTCCTCTTCGGCCAGGCCACGAGCCTCGCGGCCCATGCCCTGCTCGCAGTCGAGCGCATGGCCCGAGGGGGCCTGGGAGCGCGACGCTCTCCCTTCGTCCTCGACCAGGCAGGCGCCGGGCTGGCGAACGGAGGCTGGCAGGAGATCTACAAGGAGGGCCGGCCTTCCCCGGCGCTGGCGACCGTGGTTCCCCGGCTCCCCTCCGAAGCTCCGGTGGGGGAGGGCCGAATCACCCTGAGCTTCCTGACTCCGACACGGCTCCAGGTCCGCGGTCAACTCAAGGAAGAGCCGGGCTTTCGCAACATCGTCTTCGCCATGCTCCGCCGGACGCTCGAGCTCGCCTGGTTCCATGTTCCCGGCGCAGAGATCGACTGGTGCCTCCGGCCGCTCCTCGAACGCAAGGTGAAAGTAGCCTTCTCCGACCTGCGCTGGCAGGAGCTGCAGCGCTACAGCAACCGGCAGCAGGCGAACATCTCGCTCGGCGGCTTCACGGGCACGATGGAGCTCGAAGGCGATCTGGCGCCTTTCGGACCCCTGCTTCGGAACGTGGAGGTCCTGCATTTCGGCAAGGGAGCGACGTTCGGGCTGGGGCGGGTGAAGGTCGGCCAATAGAGACCTTCCGGATGTTCAATTGCCCTGATCAGTACGGTGGACTGGGGGAGGGGAAAAAGAAGGGGGCGCTGAGCAGCGCGCCCCCTTGAGAAAGGCTACTTCGCGGTATCAGGAGCAGTTGGGTTGGAAGGCGCGGGAGCCTCGGGCACGGGCGCCTTCGGCGACGGGGTCCGGCCGCGGAAGGGCTGCAGGCCGAACTCGATCAGCTTCTCGCTGTCCTTCCCGTAGTGCTGCTTCACTCCGGTGCGGAGGAAGTCCACCAAGGTCTCAACCTCGCGGAACAGCTCCCGCATCGCCTTGCCCACCTCCTGCTTGCTCGTGGTCAAGGCGGCGTGCTGGGCGCTCAGGCTCTTGAACTGGACCATCCTCTCCTCAAGCTGGCTCCGGTGCCCTTCCAGATGCTGGACCTGGTCCTTGTTCGTGGTCAGGCCCGTGTTGGTGACCTCCCAACCTGCGACCTTGTGCATGTACAGCGGTACGCGTGACATATACGGCTACTCCTCTCTCCCCCTCGGGGGATGAACCGGCCAGCGCCTTCGTGGCGTCGCCGGGTACGTCTTCGTATCTACTCTTCTAGAAGGATCGAATCATCGGCCCAAAAAAATTTGCGCTCAGCACTCGGTCTCGAGGAAGTGGAGCAGCTCCGCGAGGCCCTGCTCGTCCGTGAAGTAGCGCAGGAATCGGCCTTCGCGGCGCTGCCGGACCAGCCCTTCCTGAAACAGGACCTCCAGGTGGTGCGACAGGGTGGAGGCAGGCACGCCAATCTCCTTCTGGATCTCCCCGACGACCATCCCGTCCGGATGCGCTTTTCGGAGCCGGCCCAGGATCCGGAGCCGGACCTCATGGGTGAGAGCGGTAAAGCGGTTGGCGTATCGGTGAAGGTCGCTCATGACAATTCGATTATGCTAGAAGTGTGGTTCCGTGTCAAGAGGGTCTGCGCCTCGACGTGATTCACCTGGCAGGGGAGAGTCAGGCTTCCGTGCGGACCAGCCAGTAGTCGGCCCGGCGGCGGTCGTGGGCTACCGCCAGGATCCGCACCAGGTCGCCTTGAGCGCGATAGACAAGGCTGTAGGGGTAACGTCGGAAAACGTATCGGCGGGTATTTGCTTTGAATCGCGGCCATCTTAGCGGCGCGTCTGCGATCTGCTCGACGGCGTGATTCAGCTCTGCGACAAAGCCGTCCTCGGCCTTGGCGCTCCGCTCGCGGTACCAGTCCCGGGCCTCCTCGACCTCTCGGACGGTGTCCGGATGAAAGACGACTCGACTACGAGCCAACGCCGCCGCGCCGGAGTCGGTCCCGAACCTCTTCCCAGGGAATTCCCTGGATCGCGCCAGACTCCATCTCCGCCCCCCGCCGCTCGATCTCCGCGATCCAGGCGGCGTCCGTCTCCTCACCCGCTTGCTCTTCGAGGCTGTCGAGAAGCAGCGCTGCGAGCTCTGCGCGGTCGTGCTCGTCCAACTCCAACGCTTTGCGTGCCACCTCTTGGGCTACCGCTTTCATGTTTGTGAGCGTAGCACAGCGCTAGAATCACCCCTCATGCCAGTCGATCTCGTGGTCCGCGGCCGTCGGATGGTGACCCCCGCCGTGGTTGCCCCGGCCTCAATCCTCATCCAGGGCGGAAAAATTACGGCCGTCGGAGCGGCGGACGATCTCCCCGCCGGCGTGCCGGTGATCGAGGCGGGCGATGCGGTAGTGATGCCGGGTCTGGTCGACACCCACGTCCATATCAACGAGCCGGGGCGGACCAACTGGGAAGGCTTCGAGACCGCCACTCGCGCGGCAGCGGCGGGAGGGATCACCACGCTGGTGGACATGCCGCTCAACAGCATCCCGGCCACGACCACACGTGAGGCGCTGCGGATGAAGAGGGAGGCCGCTCGCGGGAAATGCCGGGTGGACGTCGGCTTCTGGGGCGGCGTCGTTCCGGGCAACTCGGAGGAGATCGCGGGGCTGATCGAGGATGGCGTGCTGGGCTTCAAGTCGTTCCTGGTCCCCTCGGGCGTGGAGGAGTTCCAGCATGTGACCGAGGCCGACCTGCGCGAGGCCATGCCCCGGCTGAAGGGCGCCGTCCTCCTCGTTCACGCCGAGCTGCCCGGGCCCCTCAGGACCTGCGAGGGAAATCGCTACGACGACTATCTCCGCTCCCGGCCGGACGCGGCGGAGACCGAGGCCATCGATCTCCTCATCCGGCTTTCGCGGGAGTTGGGGGGTCGGGTGCACATCGTCCATCTCGCTACGGCGGAGGCGCTCCCGCTCCTTCGGGATGCGAGACGGCATCTTCCGATCACGGTCGAGACCTGCCCGCACTACCTGACCTTCGCGGCCGAGGAAATCCCAGACGGCGCCCTCGCTTTCAAGTGCGCTCCTCCGATCCGCTCGCGGGAGAACAGGGAGCTCCTCTGGGACGCTCTGCGCGAGGGCCTGATCGATCTCGTCGCCACGGACCATTCGCCGAGTCCGCCTGAGCTGAAGCAGGGAGGGTTCCGCGAAGCCTGGGGCGGCATCGCGTCGCTTCAGCTCGCGCTGCCCGCGGTGTGGACCGGAGCGCGGGAGCGCGGCTTCTCGCTCCAGGACGTGGCCCTCTGGATGTCCGGCAATCCCGCCCGCCTCGCCCGCCTTGCGCACAAGGGCGCCATCGCTCCCGGCTTCGACGCCGACCTGGTGATCTGGGAGCCCGAGGCGAGCTTCCGGGTCGAGCCCGGGGCGCTCCAGCACCGCCACAAGCTCACTCCCTATGCCGGCCGGACGCTCGACGGCGTCGTGCGCAGGACGCTCCTCCGGGGCGAGACGGTCTATCATGACGGCGACTTCCCGGGCATGCCTGCGGGCAGGTTGCTGAAAGGAGCGGGATGAGCGATTTCACCGAGCTGGTGGACCTGGCGGCCGAGCGCCTCGGCGGCGCCGTGCTGGCCGCGAACGACGAGTTCTTCGCTCCCAAGGAGAACCTGCTCAAGGCCGCGGCCCCGGTCTGGCTCGAAGGAAAGTACACGGATGTGGGCAAGTGGATGGACGGCTGGGAGACCCGCCGCCGCCGCGAGCCCGGCCACGACTGGTGCCTGATCCGTCTCGGCCTGCCGGGAGTGCCCCGCGGCGTGGTCGTGGACACCGCGCACTTCAAGGGGAACTTCCCCGACCAGTGCTCCATGGAGGCCTGCGCGGTCGAGGGCTATCCCACGGCCGACGAGCTGTTCGGAGAGAACGTGAAGTGGACTGTGATCCTGCCGCGCATCCAACTGCAAGGGGATTCCCGCAACCTGTTTGAAGTCGGAGATATCGGGCGGGTCACCCACCTGCTCTTCCGCATCTATCCGGACGGCGGCGTCGCCCGTCTCCGGGTGCATGGCGAGGCGGTGCCGGACTGGGTGCGGCTCGATCGTCTCCAGAGCGAGATCGACCTTGCCGGGGTCGAGAACGGCGGGCGCGTCCTGGCCTGCAGCGATATGTTCTTCGGCAACCGTCACAACCTGATCCTGCCAGGTCCGCCGCGCGGCATGCACGACGGTTGGGAGACCCGTCGGCGGCGTGGCGAGGGCTTCGATTGGGCGATCTTGAGCCTGGGAGCGCGAGGCGCGGTCCAGCGCCTGGAGATCGACACCTCGCACTACAAGGGCAATGCCCCCGGGAGCGCCTGGGTGGAGGGGATCGACGCGCCCGGCGCCTACGCCGACGCGCTGTCGTCGCCGACTTTCAGCTGGAAGGAGATTCTCCCCAAGACGCCGCTCCAGCCCCACACGCTCCACCGCTTCGACGATCTCCTCTCGGACGGGCCGTTCACGCACGTCCGGCTCGGCATCCATCCGGATGGCGGCGTGGCGCGGCTGCGGGTCTTCTGCCGGTTGAGCCCGCTCGTCCTGCTGAACGTCCTGCCGGCGGCGGAGGTGGAGGCGCAGCTCCTGGCCTGTTGCGGCTCCCGGAATTGGGTGGCCGGGGTTGCGCGGCAGCGGCCGTTCCGGACGCCGCAGGACCTCTACGCCGCCGCCGAGCGCGCCTTTGGCCAGCTCGGCCGCGACGATTGGAAGGAGGCGTTCGCGGCCCATCCCCGCATCGGGGAACGGGCGGCCGGAGACGGGTTGGAGAGCCGGTGGTCGACGCAGGAGCAGTCCGGCGCCGGCGACGCTTCACCCGAGATCCTGGCGGAGCTGGCCGAGGCCAACCGGCTATACGAGCAGCGCTTCGGCCATGTCTTCCTGGTCTGCGCCACCGGCAAGAGTGCGCTCGAGATGCTCGGCCTGCTCGGCGAGCGCCTGGGCAACGACCCTGAGGCCGAGCTCGCGGTGGCCGCCTTAGAGCAGATGAAGATCACCCGCCTGCGGCTGGAGAAGCTGATATGGCAGTAGGGAACCCGGCGATCACCACGCACGTCCTCGACACCTCGCGGGGCCTGCCGGCCGCCGGAGTGCCCATCCTTCTACACGTCTGGGAGAATGGCTGGAACCCAGCCGGCCGCGCCGTCACCGATGACAACGGCCGTGCGATGCAGATCCTGGCGATCCCCCTGCGCAAGGGGGTCTGGAGGATCACCTTCGACCTCGCCACCTGGTTCGGAGCCGAGGGGATTGAAGCCTTCTATCCGACGGCCGTCATCGAGTTCCATATCCGGGATGCGGGGCAGCACTACCACGTGCCGCTCCTGCTGAGCCCGTTCGGCTATTCGACCTACCGGGGGAGCTGAGATGGGAGTACTGCTGGCTGGAAACGGCTACGGGAAGTCCGCGGTGCGACTGGTGACCGTCCGGCGCGGTCCGGAGATCCATGAGCTGAAGGACGTCACGGTCGCCATCCGCCTGGAAGGGGACTTCGAGACGGCCTACACCGAGGGCGACAACAGCCAAGTGCTGCCCACAGACACGATGAAGAACACGGTCTATGCCCTGGCGGCCGATCATCCGCTGGAGGACATCGAAAGCTTCGGGCTTCTCTTAGCGGACCACTTCTTCCACGGCCAGGTGGCGAGCGCCCGTGTCGAGCTCACCGAGCATCTCTGGGACCGGCTTCATCCGCACGCGTTCCGCCGAGCGGGAAGCGAGAGGCGGACAGCCGTGGTGACTCGCACCCGGGAGGGCGCGAAGGTGGTGTCGGGGATCGAGGACCTGGTGGTGATGAAGACCGCGAAGTCCGCCTTCGAGGGCTTCCCGCGGGACCGCTACACGACGCTCGCGGAGACTTCGGACCGCCTGCTCGCCTCGTCGGTCCGCGCAGCGTGGACCTACAGCCGGCTGGATATCTCGTTCGACGAGCGCTGGAGCGAGGTGAGGCACCGTCTGCTGGAGATTTTCGTGGACCACGACAGCCGCTCGGTGCAGCAGACCCTCTACGCCATGGGGGCTGCGGCTCTGGAGACCACTGACGTGGAAGAGATCCATCTGGCGATGCCGAACATTCACCACATTCCGGTGGACCTCAGCCGCTTTGGGCTTGAGAACCGCAATGAGGTCTTTGTGGCGACTTTGGAGCCTTATGGCCTGATCGAGGCCACGCTGCGGCGAGGGTAGCTCACCCCCGCCGATTCGCGAGGATCTTCACGAAAGACCGTCCCCGCAGCTCTTCCAGCGTAAGCCCCGACCTTTCCAGGGCCTCCTCCTCGGAGATCGCTCCGCAGTTGACGGCGCGCAGGAAGTAGTTGAGGAGCCCCTGCCCGGTCGCGGCGTCGTCGAAGACATCTCCCACCAGTGTTGCCTGGGCGGCCTTCTTCACGAAGTTGTGAAGGCGCTCGGAGGCGGCGTCGAGACCTTCCAGGAAGAAGGCGAAGACCGTGGCGTAGCGGGTGACGAGCTGCGCGGGGTGGAGGTCCCACCCCTGGTAGAAGGCATTGATCAGCGAATGCCGGATGTGCTGCGAGTGGATCCACCAGGCGTCGTGGACGACCGCGCGGTTCTCGGCGATCTGCTCGGCGGTCAGCTCTTCCCCTCGATGCGGCGGCACGGGAAGGACGTTGGTGGCCCCGTCCGAGATCTGGGTGCCCGTGCCCGCGAAAGCGACCTGCATCATGTGCTTGGCGAAGTCGCAGGCGGGGTGGTCCATGCTCTGGTGGGCCGCCGTGATGCTGCACGAGGCTGTGTAGTCGTAGGTTCCGAAGTGAGCGGCCACGCATCGGCCGCGAGCGGCATTCACCAGGAGGGGTAGGGGGCAGCGCCCCTGTGCGTCGAGGATCGACTGCGCGGTCTCCACCATGACCTCCATGCGGAGCGTGCCGGCCTTTAGACCCAGCGTTGGCTCCAGGAGGTCGAAGAGATCGGCGAGAGCAGCGACCTGCTCGGGTATTGTCACCTTGGGCAGGGTGACCACGAAGTTGTCCGGCAGGGGACCGAGTGCTGTCAGAAACAGCTCCACGGTGCGGAAGGAGCGCTCCCGCAGCTCCTCGGTGAAGGGCTTGATGCGGATGCCGATGAAAGGAGGCAGCGTGCCGGCAGCCAGCCCGGCGGCCATCTCCCGGGCCACGGCCTGGGCATGGCCGTCCTCCTCCTCGTCCGGCCGGTTGCCGTAGCCGTCCTCGAAGTCGGCGCGGAAGTCCTCCACCGGCTCGCGGCGGAGCTTCTCGATCACCCGCTCGTGGACCTTCGGCGCGAGCTCCTCGGAGAGGTCCGCCACCTCGATGAGGTCCACCGGCTCGGGCGCGTACTCCTCCAAGGCGCGCAAGGCCAGGGCGCCGAGCCGGGAAGCCGTGTCGGCTTTGAACAGGTGCGCTCCGCCGTAGACGGTGTGAACAGGCTGGCGCCGGCCCGAATCTCCCGGATAGAGCCGGTTGAACGCCAGGTTCGCGCTCCGCAGCCGTTCGATGATCTCTTCTCTCATCAGGTCAGCTCCAGGACCATCCGCCGTACCACCCGTTCCAGGGCGAAGCTCCGGTACTCCGCGGTGGAGCGGACGTCGTCGATAGGTGTTACGGCTCCGGCCGCCTCGCGCCCGGCGAGAGCTGCGGCCTCGGGTCCGGGCCTCTGGCCGCGGACCGCGTCTTCGGCGGCTCGCAGGCGGATGGGTGTCGGTGCGACGCTCCCGGCGGCGAGGCGGAGATCCGCGATGAGGCCGTTCTCGATCCTTCCGGCCATGGCCACGACGACTTTGCTGATCGCCTGCGCCTCGCGCGTTCCTACCTTTCGGAACGCCTGCACCGTGCCCGGCACGGGAAGGGGCAGTCGGATACGGGCGACGATCTCCCCGGGCTGGAGAGCCGTCTTGCGGTAGCCGGAATGGAAATCGTCGTACGGGATTTCCCGGAAACCGCGGGCGCTCGCCAGCACGACAGTCGCGTTCAGGGCGAGAAGGACGGGGAGCGAATCGCCGGCCGGGCTCGCATTCGCCAGGTTACCCCCCAGGGTCGCGCGGTTCTGGATCTGCCAGCCGCCGATCTGCCCGGCGGCGTCGGCCAGGGCGGGGAAGGCGGAACGGACCGCGGCCGACCGGCGGATCTCTGAAAAAGGCGTGGTGGCGCCGATCTCCAAGCCACCCTCGACCTCCCGGATTCCGCGCAACTCCGGAACTCCCAGCAGATCGATCACCCGCTCCATTTTATGGAGCGCCTCGACGCCGCGGACCATCAGGTCGGTGCAGCCGGCGGCGGGGACGAGGGCCGGATCTCCTTCCAGATACCGGACCGCCTCTTCGAGCGAATGGGGCTGAACGAACGTCATGGCGATTTTTCCTGAACAACGGCCCTCAGGATGCCCTCGTAGCCGGTGCACCGGCAGAGATTTCCGGCCAGGGCTTCCCGGGTCTCCGCCTCGGTTGGCGCGGGGTTCTGCTTGAGGAGCGCCCAGGCCGTGACCACGATGCCAGGCGTGCAGGCACCGCACTGAACACCTCCGGTGGCCACGAACCGCTCGAGGAACGCGCGGGCCGGACCCTCCGAGAGGCTTTCGACCGTCTCGATCTGGCGGCCGGTGCACTGGAGGAGCGGCACCAGGCAGGAGAGGACGGGCTCGCCGTCGAGCAGCACGGTGCACGCTCCGCACTCCCCTTCACCGCAGCCCTCCTTGGTGCCGGTCAGCCCGAGCTGCGTTCGCAGAACATCGAGCAGCCGCTCCATCGGATGCCCGTCGATTTCGACGGATTCCCCGTTGACCGTGAAAGGCACGCTCATACCCTCTGCCCCTTGGCCGTCCAGCGCAGGAGCCGCTCCGGCGTGGCGGGGATCTCGGTCACGGCGATCCCGGTGGCGTTCTCGATGGCCTGGGCGACCGCGGGGGCGCCGCCGTCCATGGGCAGCTCGCCGACTCCCTTGGCTCCGAACGGGCCGCCTTCCCAGGGCCGCTCCAGCAGATGGATGTCCATGCGCGGGGTGTCCAGGATGGTCGGGATGATGTAGGTGGCGAGCCGGTCGTTGAGATAGCGCCCGTTGTCGAGCTTGACCTCTTCCATGAGCGCCCAGCCGATCGCCTGGAGCGTGCCGCCCTCGATCTGGCCCGCGCACAGGGTCGGATGGATCGCCCGCCCGACCTCGCAGACCGCCGTCACATGCAGCGGGCGGACGGCCAGCGTGTCGGGATCGACCTCCACCTCGACCACGTCGGACCCCCAGGCGTAGGTCGGATAGGCCGCGCCCTGGTAGGTGGACTCGTCGAAGGCCTGCGTCTCCGGCGGCTCGTGGTGGAGCGTGATCTCGGCCGGTCCCAGCATCTGGAAATACTCGCGGGCGGCGTCGCGGAAGCGCTCGATGGGGCAGTCGGTCCCGACGATCCAGCCGTCGCGGACTCCGACAAAGGGCCTCCCTTTGCAGCGCCACGCGACCACCCGCTGCCGCAGCTCGGCCACGGTGCGGGCGATCAGGTTGCCCACGATCATCGTGGTGCGCGAGGCCACGGTCGGGCCGGAATCGGGGACGGCGGCGGTGTCCGGCTCGGCGAAGACCAGGTCTTCGGGGCCGACCCCGGCCGCTGCCGCCGCGATCTGAGTGAAGACCGCGCCGCACCCCTGACCCATGTCGGTCATCGCGGTCAGGATCTCGATCCGGCCATCTTTGAGGAGGCGCACCGTCACGGGCGACTTCATCCGGCGCTCGCCGTTGCCGGTGAAGCCGGCGCCGTGGAAGTAAAGCGAGATGCCGATCCCGCGCATCGGTCCCTGGTGATGGTTCCTGGCTTCCTCCAACTCCTGCCAGCGCTCGCGGAAGCGGGTGCGGGAAGCAGCCTCTTCGAGGCAGAGCCGCGCCGAGGTGCTCCCGTCGAGGACCTGGCCCGTGGGCAGGCGGTCCCCGGGCTCGACCACGTTGCGCAGGCGGATCTCCAGGGGATCGAGGCCCAAGGCGCGGGCGATCTTGTCCATCTGGCGCTCCAGCGCGAACTCCACCTGCGGCGCGCCGAAGCCGCGGAAGGCGCTGTTCGGCGCCGTGTGGGTCCGCAGCACCTTGCCGCGGATGCGCACGTTCGGGCACCGGTAGGGGCCGAAGGAGTGGAGCAGGGCGCGGGAGAGCACGACCGAGGAGAGCGTGCCGTAGGCGCCGCCGTCCATCAGGATCTCGATGTCCAGGGCGAGCAGCCGGCCTTCGGCATCGACCCCCGCGCGGTGGCGGACGATCGCGGGGTGGCGCTTGGTCGTGGCCACGATGTCTTCGTGGCGGTCGTAGATCATCTTGACCGGCCTGCCGGAGGCTTTGGCGAGCAGCGCCGCGTGGATGGCGAGGGCGCTCGGAAAGTCCTCCTTGCCGCCGAACCCGCCGCCCACGGCCGAGGCGCGCACGCGCGCCCGGTCCAAAGGCAGATCGAAGGCGTGGACCAGGGCCTTGTGCACGTAGTAGGGGCACTGCATGGAGCCGAGGACCGTGATGCCCGGTTGATCCCCATCGGGTTCTTCCCAGGCGATCATCCCCTGGCACTCGATGTAGATGTGCTCCTGGTGCCCGGTCCGCCACTCCCCTTCGATCACGTGCGCGGCCTGCGCCAATCCTGCTTCCACGTCGCCGCTGTCCATGCCGATTTCATGGAGAGGAGGGAGCGGGCCGGGATCGTCCATGTCGAGCACGGCGGGGAGCGGCTCGTAGTCGACCTCCACCGCGGCGAGCGCCTGGCGGGCGGCGAGGAGGGTCGGGGCCACGACCAGGGCCACGGGCTCGCCCACGTGGCGGACGGTATCCGCCGCGAGGATTGGCCAGCCGTCGTCGATGAGCTGCACGCCGTTGGGGCCGGGGAGGTCGGCCGCGGTGACGCAGAGCGCCCCGGCGGGCGCTCTCTCGGGAAACCAGCGGATGTCGAGGATGCGGGCGTGAGGGTGGGGGCTACGCACGGTCGCGCCGTGCATCATCCCGGGGAGGGTCACGTCGTCGGCGTACCGGGCCGCGCCCGTGACCTTGGCGAAGCCGTCCGGCCGCGGGGGGCTTTCTCCGATCCCGATCATTCGCGGGAGTTTAGCAGCAGGCTGTGCCTCCGTCCCCAGCCGAAGTAGATGGCGAGGCCGATCACCAGCCAGACCACCAGCCGGAGCCAGTTCTCCGAAGGGAGCGAGAACATCAGGAGCAGGCAGGCGGCGATCCCCAGGATCGGCACCAGGGGCACCAGCGGCGCCCGGAAGGGCCGCTCGACGTCCGGGTGCGTGCGGCGCATGATGAGCACCGCCGCGCAGACGATCACGAAGGCGAGGAGCGTACCCATGCTGACCAGGGAGAGCAGCACCTGGATCGGCAGGAAGGCAGCCATCGTTCCCACGAACAGGCCGGTCGCGAGCGTCGACTTCATCGGCGTGCGGAAGCGCGGGTGGATGTAGCCGAAGAAGCTCTGGGGGAGCAGGCCGTCCCGCGCCATGGCGAGGAGCACGCGCGGCTGGCTGAGCATCATGACCAGCAGCACCGAGGTGATCCCCGCCACCCCGGCCACCGCCAGGAGGAGATGGGCCCAGCCGAGTCCCACCCGCTCGAAGGCGTCCGCGACCGGCGCCTGGATGTCGAGCTCGTTGTAGGGGACCATGCCAGTCAGGATCGCCACGACCGCGAGGTAGAGCACGGTGCAGAGGGTGAGCGAGGTGATGATCCCGATGGGGATGTCGCGCCGGGGGTTTTTCGCTTCCTCGGCGTGGGTCGATACCGAGTCGAAGCCGATGTACGCGAAGAAGGCCAGCGCCGCGCCCGCGAGCATGCCGAGCGGCCGGCCCCCGGGATCGGTCTGGCCCACGAGCGTGTGCCCGAAGAGGCTCAGGCCCGAGAACCCGTACGGCGCGAACGGCTTCCAGTTGTCGGGGTTGACGTAGAAGGCGCCCACGCCGATCACGAAAATGACTGCCACCACCTTGATCCCCACCATGACCGCGTTGAGCCCGGCGCTCTCCCGGATGCCGACGATCAGGATGACCGTGACCACGGCCACGATGAGCAGAGCCGGCAGATTGATGAGCGAGCCGGTGGCGACCAGCCTGCCGATGTCCGCGTCGTAGTTCACGACCGGGCCGTTGATGGCCATGGGCAGGTGGATGCCGAAGCTGCCCAGGGCGCTCTGGAAGTAGCCGGACCACCCGTTCGCGACCGTGGCCGCGCCGACCGCGTACTCCAGCACCAGGTCCCAGCCGATGATCCAGGCGAACAGCTCGCCCAGGGTGGCATAGGCATAGGTGTAGGCCGAGCCCGCCACCGGCACCATCGAGGCGAACTCGGAATAGCAGAGCGCCGCGAACACGCAGGCGAGCCCGGCTACTACATAGGACAGCATGAGCGCCGGCCCCGCCACCTCCTTGGCGATGGCCCCGGTGGTCACGAAGATGCCGGCGCCGATGATGGCTCCGACCCCGAGCGCGGTCAGTTGCACGGGGCCGAGGACGCGGCGTAGGCGGTCCTCGCCTTGGAGCTCGGCGAGCAGGACGTCGAGCGGCTTGCGGGCAAAAAGGGATCTGGTTTTTCTGGCCATGTGCGCAGAGTAGGCAAACGCGAGGGCTCCCCTCTATGCCTGTGCCTCCGGTCGCCTCGTGTTTCGGAGCGGAGGTGGCCGGAGGTTGGGTCAAAGCTTGAGCCGTTGCTCAAATCTGGACCCAATGAAAGGGTCAAACTCTGCCCACCCCCGGTTCGGAAACCTTTTGTTTGCAATGATTTTTTTCTGGCACCCCGCCTGCACTACCAGGGCTCTGACGCAATCACCCTTTTTCTAGGAGGAACGATGAAGAAGTCTTGGATGATGATGCTGGCTCTCTTGCTCCTGGCTGGCGCGGCCCATGCGGCCAACCCGCTGTTCTCGCCGGTCGACGTCCGCGGCACCTTCGAGATGTCGATGAGTCTGGATGCTTCGTTCCAGGCCTTGGTGGATCACCCGGCCACGTCTTCCCTGCAGATCGTCAAGGCCAACGCGGCCGCGCTGGGCCGGGACACGGAATCGATCCTGCTCAACCTGGGTCAGGCTCTGGACCTCCAGGCCCACCGGGTGGACTCGTACGTAACGAAGTCCGGGAACGTGGTGTGGTCGGGCGTGATCGAGGACTCGGGCACGGCGAGGGTTCCGTTCCGCGCCGACAGCTTCCAGTTCGATCCGCTCAACCAGGTGGTGCTGGTGAAAAACGGGAAGATGATCACCGGCAACGTCCACTTCAATGGTGAGTGGTACAAGATCCGGCCGCTCAAGAGCGGCAACCATGCCATCGCGGCAGTCAATTCCAAGGCCATGCCTCCGGACCATCCGGCTGGTGCGAAGCCGGCCAGCATCCCCATGCAGGGCTCGGACGTGACGGCCGCGGTCAACACGGTCATCACCGTCATGGTCAACTACACCCCGGCCGTGGCCGCCGTGGTAGCGGACGTCAGTGGCCTGATCGACCTCGCCGTGGCGGAGACCAACACGGGCTACCTCCAGAGCGGCGTGACGATCGACATGGTGCTCGCCAACAAGGCGCTGACGAACTACAACGAGAGCGGCAGCTTCGACATCGACCTCGACCGCTATCGGGGCACCAGGGACAAGTACATGAAGGAGATCCACACCACGCGCAACACTGTGGCGGCGGACGTGGCGGTCCTGCTCATCAACAACACCCAATATTGCGGCCTCGCCTCGGGCATCGGTTCGACGGATGCCACTGCGTTCGCGGCCGTCTACTGGGACTGCGCCACGGGCTACTACTCCTTCGCCCATGAGATCGGGCACCTGCAATCCGCCCGGCATGATCCGGCCACCGACCCGACCACCACGCCCTACGCGTACGGCCATGGCTACCGGTACACCGGCTCCCCGAGCTGGCGCACGGTCATGGCGTACGACTGCACGGGCGGCTGCCCGCGCCTGAACTACTGGTCGAACCCGAACAACCTCTACAACGGCGTGCCCATGGGCACGGCCACGCAGAGCGACAACGCCCGCGTGCTGAACCTCACGCGCGGCACCGTCGCCGCCTTCCGGTAAGCCTCCTGGGCCGCCGGTCCCTCGCGGGCCGGCGGTTTCTTCCTCTACAGGCTTCCTCTACAGGCTTCCTCTATAGGATTCTGGAGTCGTGGTCGGCCCAGACCAGGCCGGACATCACCTTGGGCATGAAGCGGGTCGACTTCGGCGGCAGCATCTGGCCTCCGGCGATCGCGGTGGAGAAGGCGGCCGGAAGCATCGGCGGCAGCCAGAGCCCCGTCTTGAGCTCGCCGTTCGCGACCTGCTGCCAGAGCTCCTCCGGGTTGGAGCGGTAGACCACCGTGCCATCCGTGCCTGCGTCGGGGGAGTAGCCCAGGGCGGGGAGGATGATCTCGTGAAGGATCTCGACCGTGAGCAGGGGCTTGCCGGGGGAATGGAGGTTGCGCACGGTCGTGTCGAGCAACCAGATCTCGGGAGTGCGGCCGGCCTTCCAGATGCCGATGGCGGGTTGCTGGGCCTCGGGTATCTCAGCCAGGGCCTGGGCGAATTCGGAGCCGCTGCTGCCCTGGAAGGGTATGGACGAGGCTTCGAGGTGGGCGATCTTGGCGAGGTCGATCTCCTCCCGCAGAGCGCGGTGGATCGGCTCGATGCTGAGGCCCGGGGCGGCGATGCTGGTCACCACGGCCAGCTTGGCCGAGGCCGCCGTGCCGGGGCGGATGCCGCGCTCGCTCGCGAACTTCTGGGCCACCTTGTAGCGGTGATGGCCGTCCGCGATGGCCGCGGGGCCGGACGTCGCCTGCTGGTAGAGACGGATGCGCTCGGGGTCGTCCACCCGGTAAACGACATGGAGATGGCCGTCCGCGTCCTGGTGCCGGACGAGGGCAGGGGAGGCGGCCGTGTCCTCCGCGATCAGAGCGTCGAGCCGGCCTTCGTCCTCGGAAAGGAGGAAGACGGGCTCCAGGTCCACCTGCATGGCCGAGAGCAGGGCCAGCCGGTCGGCGAGCGGCTTGTCGAGCGTCTGCTCGTGGGGACGGATGACCGTGGCGTCTTCCAGGCCCGCGAGACCGAGCACGCCGAGCCGCTGGCCGCCGCCCGCGAGCTCGATCACATAGGGGTAGAGCGCGGGCTGCCCGTCGCGGGCGAGGACCCCCTCGTCCAGCCACTTATGGTGGAGAGCGGCGGCGAAGCGGTAGGGGTCGCCCCCTTCCGGCGCGACGGGCCGCGTCAGGTGCACGAACTGGTGCGGGTCCTGGGCATGGAAGCGGTCGCGCGCCTCCTCGTTGATCTGGTCGTAGGGCGGCGCGGCCAGAGGTCCAGTATCACCGGCATGGCCCGCCTTGGGCGTGTAATGGATCCCTTCAAAAGCAAACAGGCGCATCAAAATATCCTCCGGGTCGTTCCAGCAACCGGGGTATTCTAGTGCCTCGTCAACGCCAGATTGCCAAGCGGCGTTCCCATCTCAAAATTGCTATAATGGGAGGGTGAGGTGCCTCATGCCGATGTCGGCTACTTCCAGGAAGATAAGTCGGTACCTGTTCTTGACTGGCTGCGGGAGCTGCAGCAGCGAGATCGCCGAGCCTATGCAAAGTGTGTCGCGCGCATCCAGCGCCTTGCACAGGAGGGGCACGCCCTCCGTCGGCCAGAAGCCGACTATCTCCGAGACGGCATCTATGAGCTACGCGCTCGCCAGGGGCGCGTCAACTACCGAATCCTCTACTTTTTTCATGGCCAGAACGTGGTCATCCTCGCCAATGGCCTGACCAAGAAGGACGAGGTTCCAACGCCGAGATCGAGCGAGCCCTCCGCAGAAAAGAGGCTTTCGAGCAGAACCCGAAGCTTCATCTCTATGAGGAAACCGATGGCTAAAAAGACGCATGATGCGATCAAGATCCTGGACCGGCTAACGGGGGATGATCCCGAACTGCGCGAGATGATTGCCGAGGAGGCTGTCAACTTGCACGTCGCGCGCATGATCTACGACGCGCGGATTGCGGCCGGGCTCACACAGAAGCAGCTTGCAGACATGATTGGCACCCAACAGTCCGTAATCGCGCGCCTGGAGGATGCGGATTATGAGGGCCATTCTCTCAGCATGCTCCGGCGGATTGCCGAGGCTCTGGACCAGAAGCTGGAAGTCCGTTTCGTGCCGAACCGCGCTGCTTGAGAGCCCTTAGACCCTGCGCCGAAGCCAGCCTGCCTTGGCCATCCTGCGCTGGATGGAGCGCACTTTGCTCTGATAGGACTTGCTCTTGCTCCCGGGGTGCCAGGACTTGGGACGGGGGAGGCTCGCGGCGAGCTCGGCCGCCTGGCGCTCGGTGAGGCTGCGGACGGACTTGCCGTAGTAATGGCGGGCCGCGGCCTCGGCGCCGTAGATTCCCTCCCCGAATTCCACCACGTTTAGGTAGATCTCCAGGATGCGGCGCTTGGTCAGGCTCCGCTCGAGCTGCCAGGTGAGGATCGCCTCCTTGACCTTGCGCAGCGGATTGCGCGAAGGGGAGAGCCAGAGGTTCTTGGCGAGCTGCTGGGTGATCGTCGAGGCCCCGCGCGGGATCTTCTTGTCCTCCCAGGCGTCCTCGAGGGCGGCGCGCTGCTCGCGGGTGGAGAAGCCGTTGTGGGAGAAGAACTCGATGTCCTCCGAGACGATCGCCGCCCGCTTCAGGTTGGAGGAGATCCGCGAGCCGGAGACCCACTTCCACTCGACCTCGCGGTCCTCGCCGAAGCCGAGCCAGCCGCCTTCTCGGTAGTCCTCGATGAACGCGGTCGTCTCCGGCTCCTCCTTGGCCAGGGCGGACACGTCCGGCCAGGTGAGCGCCTCCCAGGCCAGCCAGGCGGCGAGCAGCCCGAGCAGGACCAGGATCACGGGGCGCACGCGGCTTTTCCGGGGCGCCTCGTAGGGCGGGGCGATCATGGGTTCCGCCGGTATGGGTTCCATCATGCGTTCGGCATAATCATAGGCGAGAAGGGCGCGGATATACTCCCGCTCATGACGCGCGACGATCTCTTCGAGTTCATCCGTTCGGACGCGGTAGAGCGTTACTGCCGGCGCTGGAAGATCCGCGTGCTCGCCATGTTCGGCTCCGTCTTGCGGGATGACTTCCGGCCGGACAGTGACGTGGACGTGCTCGTCACATTCGATCTATCCGCTGACTGGGGCCTCTTCGAGCACATGCAGATGAAGGAGGAGCTGGAGGCCCTGCTGGGGCGCAAAGTCGACCTGGTGAACCGCCGGGCGATCGAGAGAAGCCCCAACTGGATCCGGCGCGATGCCATCCTGAATTCTGCGGAGACGGTCTATGTCGCGGGATGATGCTGTGCTGCTGGACATGATCAACGCGGCACAAAGAATCGCCGACTTCAAGCAGGGCATGGACAGGCAGGGCTTCCTGGAAGACCCCAAGACCCAGTCCGCGATCCTCCACCAGTTGATGATCCTTGGCGAGGCCTGCAAGCGACTCTCGATCGAGACTCGTGACCGCGCGCCACAAATCCCTTGGCGACTGATCGCAGGGATGCGGGACAACCTGATTCACGAGTATGACGACGTCGATCTAGAGGAGATCTGGAAGACGGCCGATCGGGACGTACCGGCGCTCATCGCGGAGCTTCGCCGCCTGAGCGGGGCACAAGAGCAGGGATAGCCGTGCCGCCGATCACCGTCCCCCTCCGCGCTCCGGAGCTCGGCCCTGGCGAGTGGGTCCAGGGACCTCCGGTGTCCATGACCGCGGCCCGGGGACGGGTCGTGCTGGTGGACTTCTGGGACTCGACCTGCATCAACTGCCTGCGCACGCTGCCGTACCTGAAGGCCTGGCACGAGCGCTACTCCGGACGGGGGCTCACCATCGTGGGCGTCCATACGCCGGAATTCGAGTTCACCGGCGATCCGGCGGTCGTCGCGGCGGCCGTGCGCGCCGAGGGAATCCCCTATCCGGTCCTGCTCGACGACTCGCGCGCGACTTGGACGCTGTTCGCGAACCACTACTGGCCCGCCAAGTACCTCGCGGACGCTCGCGGGTATCTCCGCTACGAGCACTTCGGCGAGGGGGCCTACGGCCATACCGAGGAGATGATCCAGCTCCTCCTGCGCGAGGCCGGCCATGCCGGCCATGCCGGCGATACCGAGCCCATGCCCCCGGTCCTCGCTCCGATGCGCGAGGAGGACCGCCCGGGCGCCGTCTGCTACCCGGCGACCCGCGAGACCTACATCGGCTACCTCCGGGGCCGTCTCCTGGCCGCGGAGGGCTACCGTCCCGGCGAGGAGGTGCGGCACCGGCACGAACAGGAGCCGGCGCCGGTCGGGATGTTCAACGCCCGCGGGGCCTGGCGCCACGAAGCCGAGTTCATGGAGGCCCTGGAGCCTGGCGCCGAGCTGGAGCTGGTCTGCGATGCCGCCGGCGTCAACCTCGTGGTCGCCTCGGCGGAGGGAGAAGCAGAGGTCCAGGTGGATGGCGGACCCGTCCCGCCGCACGACCGCGGCGCGGACCTGGTCGAGAGGGACGGCCGCACCTTCGCCGTCTGGAACCGCCCGCGCATGGTCTCCCTCATTGGCCCTGCCGAGTTTCGGCAGAGGTCCGTGGGATTGCGCTTCCTGACCCCCGGCACCCGCGCCTATACGTTTTCCTTCACATCCTGCGTCCAGGGTCCTCAACCTTCCTGAATCTGTTCCGTCCCGGCCGCCCGGCTGTCTCAGTGGACATGACCGCTGATTGTGTGCCGTTCCCTGTTCCCTGTACCCTACCTGGAGGGCTCCTCCTCGACCTTTTCGGTCGGGCGCCGGCCCAGAAACGAGCCCGGCACGTGGACTTGGATCGTCTCAGCGACGAGGAACTGGTCGAAAAGGCCCGCACGGAGCCGGCTCTCGCTTCCGAGTGCCTCGGCGTGCTCTACCGCCGCTTCTATCCCAAAGTCGCGTATTGGTGCCTCCGGGTCTGCGGCAGCCGCGACGAGGCCGCGGACCTCGCCCAGGAGGTGTTCGTCCGCGTCCACTCCCGTCTCGGCTCCTTCCGCGGCGAGAGCCGGTTCTCGACCTGGCTCTACCAGGTCACCCGCAGCGTGGCCATCAACCGGGGCGAATCCAACCGGCGGCGCTCCTCGCCGCTGACCGACCTGGACAGCGCGCCCGAGGTGGCCGATCCGCTGCCCGACGCCCAGGAGGTCCTGGCGCGCGCCGAGGCCGCGGGCGAGCTGCGCGCCGCCATGGAGGAGCTGGAGCCCCTGGAGGCCAAGGTCCTCTACATGCACTTCGCCGATGGCTTGACCCTGCCGCGCATCACCGAGCTCCTGGGGCTCGACAACCGCTCGGGGGCCAAGGCCTACATCGTGAGCGCCACGCGCAAGCTCCGGCGCCGGTTCGGAATCGTCAAGGAGGCAGCACGTGTCGCTGAGTGACTCGCTCCATTCCGCCTGGTCCCCGGAGACCGGCTGCCCTTCTCCTGAAGACTGGCTCCGCCTGGAGACCGGCAAGGCGACCCCGGACGAGCGCCGCCGCCTGGAGGAGCACGCCGCCCGCTGCCCGGCATGCGCTTCGGAGCGCGAGATGGCGCGGCTGTTCGCCGAGGCTCCGGACGGGGCTCGGGACGAGGACGTTGATTACATCGTCGCGAAGCTGGAGGCCCTGAAGCTGCCCGAACAGCCCATTCCGCTGGCCTTTCCCAGCCAGCGTCGGCCGGCCAGGCCGGCTCTGGCCTGGGCCGCGAGGCTGGCGGCCCTGATCGTCCTGGCGCTCGCGGTGGGATTGTTCTTTCGCGCCGGGCAGGCGCCGCCGCTCCCCGAGCCGGGGGCCGGCGAGGTCTACCGCGGCGGGCACCTGCGCCCGATCGGGCCGAGCGGGGAAATTTCGGAGATGCCCCGGGAGTTCCGCTGGGAGGGTGTCGATGGGGCGCGCTCGTACCGTGTGACCCTGCGGGCCGTCGACGACACCGTGCTCTGGCGGGAGACGGTGACGGTCCCCTCCGCCCCGCTGCCGGAAGGCGTCGCACGCGGCCTTCATCCCGCAGTTCTCTATCGCTGGAGCGTGGAAGCCCTGGACGAACGCGGCGCGCGGCTCGCCGCCTCGGAGCCGGTCCCCTTCCAGGTCCGGCCCCCGGGCGAAAGCCCGGGCCCCTAGCAAGAAGGTAGGTCACCCATGAAGCACCCCGGTTTCGCCCCCTCTTTGGCCCGTTTCCAGACTGCTCTCGCCGTGGCGGTCCTCGCCCTTTCCGCTCTCGCTCCGCGGCAGGCCGCGGCTGCCGACAAGCTCACCCTGCGGGTCAACGACGCCCGCGGCGGCCCTGGCGACCTGGTTTCCGTGGTCGTCCGCACCTACGCCTCGCGCCCCATCGCCCAGGGGCAGATCTGCATCGGCGCCCGCCGGTCGGGCCGCACCCGCGCGGCTTCGACAGCCGGCGTGGCTGCGCAAGCGGCGGCGGGCGGGCCGTTCGCGTCCCTCGAGAGGGTCGAAGTCTTCAGCACCAGGCAGGACGCCGCCTTCCAGTTCTCGTTCGACGGCGAGGAGGCCGAGGTCGTCTTCCGGTCGCCGACCGGCTCGATCAACGCCGTGGATGGCCCGCTCGCGGTCTTTCATTTCCGCCTCTCCAACTCGGTGCAGCCCGGGGAGGTCTATGAAATGAACCTGGACATCGCCGACAGCGCGATCGTCGCCGGCTCCGGGGAGAGGCTCGCGATCGAGTCGAAGCCGGGCCGGTTGGAGATCCGGGAGGACGACGGCGGCGGCGGCGAACAGGAGGATTCGATCGAGCTGGGGGTGATCGGCGGCAAGGTGCGGCGCGGCAAGACGGCCCGGGTGAGGCTCGCGACCCGCGACGCCATCGCCCTGTCCAGCGGCCGGATCGCCCTGCGCTACGACCCCACGATCGTCGCGGGCAAGCCGTGGGTCCGCATCGATCCCCGGTACGGCAAGGCGACTGTCGTCGTGACCACGGACACCCCTGGGCTCGTGATCATCGACTTCCAGTCCCCGGACAAATCGTTCAACCGCGCGGCGGGCGACCTCTTCGAGATCCGGATGGTGGTCTCGCGCCAGGCGCCTCCCGGCAGGACCCCGGTCACCGTGGATGCGGGACTGAGCTCCCTGCGCGACGCGAGCGGCGATCTGCTTGACTTGGAGATCCAGAACGGCTCGCTGCTGATCCGGTAGACGAAACTTCCGTTCGCCCGCTCCGTACAAGGGGCTTGACGACACCTGTAGTCAGGAGTAACCTGCTGACAGTTGTAGTCAAGCGCGGGGGAACGATGAGCGGAAAAACCATTGGAGATCAGGAGCTGACGCTCCTCAAGCACGTGGCGGAGGTGGGACCCGTGTCGGTCGGGCAGGTTGCGGAGGGCTTCGGCGCTCCCCGCGGGCTCGCCCGGTCAACGGTGCTCACCATGATGGAACGCCTCCGCCAGAAGGGGCACCTGGAGCGCGAGCAGGTGGGCGGGGTGTTCCAGTACAGCGCGGCCAGCTCATTGGGTGAGCTGCTGCGGGGGGCCGTCCACAGCTTCGTCGAGAAGACCCTCGCGGGCTCGGTGTCGCCGTTCGTCAGCTACCTGACGGAGAGGTCCGAGGTCTCGGACGACGAGCTGGCCGAGCTGGAGCAGCTCGTGGACCGGCTCAAGTCCCGGAGGCGCGAGCCGTGACGCCCCTTCTCGACACCCTCCTCGATGTAATACTGCGGGCGTCCGTCCAGGGTGCCCTGTTCGCGGGGGCGGTGTGGGCCGTCTGCCGCCTTTTCCCCAGCCTTCCGGCCGGGCTCCGCTGCGGGCTCTGGTGGCTCGCCTGCCTGAAGATCCTGGTGAGCTTGGCCTGGATCTCCCCGGTCGAGCTGCCGCTTCTGCCTGCCCCCGAACCGATTGCGATCACCGTCCTGAACCTGCAGGTGCCTGCGACGCCCTCGCCTGTCTACCAGGCGCCCCGCCTCTCATGGCCGGTGGCGCTCGCCGGGATCTGGCTGATCGGCCTGCTCGCGCAGCTCGGCGGGATCCTCCGGCAGCTCGGCCGGGCCCGGCGGATCGTGCGCCGGTCCGGCCCGGTGGGCGAGCCCTGGATCGCGGACCGCTTCGCGGAGCTGCGCCGGGCGCTCGGCCTCGGGGACCGGACGGAGCTGCGGGTTTCGGCTGACGTCGAGGCCCCGCAGGTGCTGGGCCTGCTCCGGCCGGTCGTGCTGCTGCCGGATCCCTGGCCTCTCTCCCCCCCGGACGTCTCCATGGCGATGTGCCACGAGCTCGTCCACGTCCGCCGCGCCGACCTGTGGTGGGGTTGGGTGCCCGCGATGGCACAGCGGATCTTCTGGTTCCACCCCCTGGTCAGGCTGGCCGCCCGCGAGTATGCGCTCGCCCGGGAGGCCGCCTGCGACGCGGAGGTGCTCCGCGTCCTCGATCCCGAACCCCGAGCGTACGGCCGCCTGCTGCTGCGGCTGGGAGTCGCGCCGCGCGCCAGCCGCATGGCGGCCGCGGGAGCTGCGCCGTCCGTCCAGACCTTGAAAAGGAGATTGCAGATGTTGGAACAGTCATCCGAGAACCGCCGGTTCCCCCTCGGCTGGGTGAGCCTGATCGTCCTGATCGCTCTGATCGCGCTGGTCCCCTTCCGCATGGTGGCTCAGGAGGCGCCTGAAGCGCCGGACGCGCCGGACGCGCCGGAGGCCGCTCCCGCGCCCATGGCCGTTCCGGCCGTCGCCCAGGTCGCTCCGGTCGCCCAGGTTGCCCAGGTGAGCCAGGTGGCTGCCGTGACGCCTCCGCCCCCGGCGCCCCCGGCGCCTCCCGCCCCGCCCGCTCCGCCGGCCCCACCGGCGCCGCCCGTGTCGCGGGATCACAATTGGGGCAAGGGTGATTCCTATGTCCTGCTGATGGGCGAGAACCGGACCGTGATGAACGGCTCGGGCGCCGACATCCGCCGCGCCCGCGAGCTGCAGAACGGCAATGAGCCGCTGCTCTACTTCCGGAAGAACGGCAAGAGCTACGTGGTCCGCGACGCGGCATTCGTCGAGAAGGCCCAGGGGCTCTTCAAGAAGCAGGCGGAGCTCGGCGAGAAGCAGGGGGAGCTGGGCGCGCGGCAGGGCGAGCTCGGCGCCCGGCAGGCCGAGCTGGGAGGCAGGCAGGCCGCCCTCGCTGCGAAGCAGGCTGCCCTGGCCACGAAGGCGGCGCGCAGCGGCGAGGAGGCGGGGAACCTGGAGGAGGAGATGAATGAGCTCGGACGCCAGCAGGGCGAGCTCGGCAAGAAGCAGGGCGAGCTGGGCGAGCAGCAGGCCAGGCTCGGCGAGCAGCAAGCGGAGCTGGGCCGCCAGCAGGAGCGCCTGGGCAAGGAAGCGGACGCGAAGTTCCGCGACCTGATCCAGGAGGCCATCCGCAACGGCGCGGCGCAGGAGGTCGAGCGGTAGGAGGACCTCGCCCCCGCAAGGAGCGGCGTTCTCCCCGGCGTGCGCGCGCCGTTTTCGTCGGGGAGGAGCCTCTCCCCCGTGCCGGCGACGCGCTCCCCCGGCGGCGTTCTCCCCTGCGTCCGCGCGCCGCCAGCGCGGGGGATGGCGTGCTCCCCGGCGTGCGAGAGCCGCCCGCGCGAGCCCCTCGCCCGCTGTCCTCCTCTCCCGTCCCCTCCCACCAGGGGGTGAGATATCTTTCGCCCGATGGCGACCTACGCGATCGGCGACGTCCACGGCTGTTTCAAGACCCTCCAGAAGCTCCTTCGCAAGATCGACTTCGATCGCCGCCGGGACCGTCTCTGGCTGGTCGGCGACCTGGTCAACCGCGGCCCGCGTTCGCTCGCGGTGCTGCGCTGGGCGGTCGAGCACGACGACCGGCTCGTCGTTGTCCTCGGAAATCACGACCTCCATCTCCTCGCCCGGGCCGCGGGCGTGGCCTTGCCCAAGCGCCGCGACGGCCTCGAAGAGGTGCTCGGCGCTCCCGACCGGGACGATCTCATCGGCTGGCTGCGCACCCGGCCGCTGCTCCACCGCGAGGGAGGCTTCACCCTGGTCCACGCCGGTCTCTTCCCGGAGTGGAGTCCGGAGCAGGCCGCGGAGCTGGCGCGGACGACCGAGACTGCGCTGCGTGACGGCGGCGCGCCGGGGCTGCTCGCCAGCATCGACCGCAAAGCCGACGAGCGCTGGGACGAAACGCTCCAGAATGGCCATCGCGCCCGGGTCGCCCTCGCCGCCTTCGCCCGTCTCCGCACCCTGCAGCCGGACGGCCGCATGTGCGGCTCTTTCAGCGGTCCGCCCAAGGAGGCGCCCGCCGGCTGCCGGCCCTGGTTCGACGTGCCGGATCGCCGCAGCCGGGGGGAAACCGTGATCTTCGGCCACTGGGCAGCTTTGGGCCTCTGGCTTCACGAGGGCCTCGCCGGTCTGGACACCGGCTGCGCCTGGGGCCGCGAGCTGACCGCCCTCCGCCTCGACGACGGCAAGCTCTTCCAGCAGAAGACCGTCGATTGAGCCTTCCCTGGGAGCGCCGGCGCTCCCAGGGATTAGAATGGCCGGCATGAGCCGGCTATACCTCCTTCTAGTCTTTCTGGCCCTCGCCCCCGCCCAGGCCGCCGACCTCGGCCGCGTCGACTTCCCGACCTCCGGCAAGCCCGAGGCCCAGGCGCACTTCCTGCGCGGCGTGGCCGCCCTTCACAGCTTCTGGTACGACGAGGCGGCCGACGCGTTCCGCGATGCGCAGAAGGCCGATCCCGCCTTCACCCTCGCGTACTGGGGCGAGGCCATGACCTACAACCACCCGATCTGGGGCGAGCAGGACCTCGAAGCCGCACGGGCTGTGCTGGCGCGCGCCGCCAACCCCGCCAACGCCCCCACGGACCGGGAAAAGGCCTGGCTGGCCGCGGTGAAAGCGCTTTACGGCGAGGGTGAGAAGCCCGCCCGCGACCGTGCCTATGCCGAGGCCATGCGCGCCATCCACGAGCGCTGGCCGGACGATCTGGAGGCCGCGAGCTTCTACGCCCTCTCCCTGATCGGCCCGGCGCTCACCGGCGGCCAGACGGGCCCCGACCGCGACCGGGACCTCATGAAGGCCGCGGGCGTGCTGGAGGTGTTTTTCGACCGCAACCCCGAGCATCCGGGGGTGGTGCACTACCTGATCCACGCCTACGACGACCCGGTGCACGCGCCGCTCGGGCTGCGGGCGGCCCGCACCTACGCCAAGGTCGCGCCCTCGGCCCATCACGCTCTCCACATGCCGTCGCACATCTTCGTCCAGCTCGGCCAGTGGCCCGAGACGAGCGCCTCCAACGAGGCCTCCTGGGCTGCTTCTGTCGATTGGGTGAAGCGCCGCAACCTGCCGGTGGACAAGCGGGACTTCCACAGCCTCTCCTGGCTCGCCTACTCCTACATCCAGCAGGGGCGCCTGCGCAAGGCGGAAGAGATGCTGGAGATCGCCCGGCAGGCTGCGCGCGAGAGCGACAGCCCGCGGGTGGCGTCGTCCTTGGAGGGAATGGAGGCGCGCTACCGCATCGAGACCCGCACCTGGCAGCCGGCCAAAGCCGTCCCCGCGGCGAAAGCGGAGGAGGCTCACTGCGGGGGAATGGCGCACGCCAGAGGGGACGGCGCAGGGCTCCTGGCCCAGGGGCTGGGCGCGGCCCGATCCGGCGACCTGGCCGCCGCCGAAGAGGCCGCCGCGGCCCTCCGCGCCCTGAACGAAGGCAAGGCGGAGGACTACCGTTCCGCGCCGGGCCGGATCATGGAGAAGGAGGTCTCGGCCCTGGCCCTCCTCGGCCGCGGCAGGCAGGACGAGGCGCTCGCCCTACTCGGCGAGGCCGCGGACCTGGAGGCGCGCATGCCGCCCCCCTCGGGCCCGCCAGATCCCATCAAGCCGGCCCCCGAGCTCTACGGCGAGGTTCTCCTGGAGCTGGGGAAGGCGGAGGAGGCCGCGCAGCAGTTCCAGGCGTCGCTGCTGCGCATGCCGAACCGCGCGGCCTCGCTGCTCGGCGCCGCCCGCGCCGCGGCGAAGATGGGGGATCAGGAGACCGCGCGCCGGCATTACGCCGCGCTCGCCGGGATCTGGAAGGACGCGGACCCGAGCCTCCCCGGCCTGGCCGAGGTCCGGACCTATCTGTCCGGCGTGCCCGCGCGCTGATCCCGACGCTGGTCCCGGTTTGCCTGGCGGACGGTCGCGACGATCCAGAGCGCGAGAAGCTGCACGGGCGGGACGACGGCGAAGTGGACCAGCGTCTCCGCATCCGGCATCAAAATTCCACCGGAGGCCTGGCGTGCGACCGCCCAGCCCGCCACATGGGCGCCGGTCAGGAGCAGCCAGAGAGCGATCCACCTCACGGAGAGAGTATAGATACTGTAAGAATTCCGGCGGCTGCCGGAATTTTGGAGGAGGTCAGCGCATGAGCGAGCAGGACGACCGCACCTGGGAGCTGCTCGGGCTCCTGTTCAAGCCCCACCCCTGGCACGGGGTCGCCATCGGGCCCGAGGCGCCCGACGTGGTGACCGCGTTCGTCGAGATCGTCCCCACCGACACGGTCAAGTACGAGATCGACAAGCCGAGCGGCCATCTCAAGGTCGACCGCCCGCAGAAGTACTCGAACGTCTGCCCCACCCTCTACGGCTTCGTCCCCCAGACCTTCTGCGGCGAGCGGGTGGCCGCGCTCTCGCAGGAGCGCACCGGCCGCCCCACGGTCGAGGGGGACGGCGACCCGCTCGACATCTGCGTGCTGAGCGAGAAGACCTTCTCCCATGGCGACTTCCTGCTCCACGCCGTGCCGATCGGCGGGCTGCGCCTGATCGACCGCAACCAGGCGGACGACAAGATCGTCGCCGTGCTCAAGGGGGACGTGGCCTTTGGCCACTTCCGGGACGTCGCCGAGCTGCCCGAGGCCCAGATCGACAGGCTGAAGCACTACTTCCTCACCTACAAGAGAGCGCCGGGAGAGGTCGACGAAGGGGTGATCGCCATCACCCACGTCTACGACCGCCGCGAGGCCCTGGAGGTCATCGAGCGCAGCCGCGAGGACTACCAGAGGCTCTACCCCGACCTCCGAAAGCGGCTGCTCTCCCAACTCATCCGATAAAAACAAAAGAGCCCGGGTCGGACCCGGGCTCGTTCAGACTCCAATGCATTGAAAAGATACGTCGTGCTTTTGTTCGAAACTCCCTCCGGGCTACAAAACTTCAAAAGATCAGAAAACAGTGGCAGACCTGCTTGCCTTGAGCCGTAGAGTAGACGGCCGGGCCTCAAGAGTCCTCAGAGATCCGCTAAAACTTCCTCAAAAAACCTCAAAATGGGCGTAGAATCCCGCCCCAGAGATCCTCGTACCGGTGGAGAGGGACGCTGCGAAGGCCCCTGATGGGCTCGCATGGCGATCCGTGTCCGGGACTGGCCTCATTTCAGTGATGACTTCAGCCCTGTCAACTTCGGTGGAGAAGCGCCATTACCGGTTCGACGGTTTCGTCGTCGATCCGGTCCGCCGGCGGCTCGTGCGGGCCGGCGAGGCGGTGGCGATCACGCCCAAGGCCTTCTCGATCCTCCTGATCCTGCTGGAGAGGCGCGGCGAGGTGGTAGACAAGGAGGAGCTGATCCGCCGGGTCTGGCCGGACACTTTCGTCAGCGAGGCCAACCTGACCCAGAACCTCTCCTCGCTGCGCAAGGCGCTGGGGGAGAGGGCGAACGAACGCCGGTATGTAATTACCGTGCCCGGGCGCGGCTACTCCTTCGTGGCGGAGTTCGTGGCGGAGGTGGAAGAGGTGGAGGCCGCTCTCTCCTCGGGGGTGGACATCCCGATCCCGGTCCTGCCGCCCAGGCCCCTCCCGGCTGCGACCCCCACCCGCGGCGGGGGCTGGCTCGCGGCTGCCGTCCTGGTCCTGCTGCTCGCCGGCGTGGCCGCGGCCCTGCTCCTGGCGCGCAAGCTGCCCCCGTCTATGGCAGGGGGCGAAGCGCGGCCGTCGCTCGCGGTCCTGAGCTTCAGGAACCTGTCCGGGGCGCCCGCCTCCGAGTGGCTCGGCGTGGCCGTGGCCGAGATGCTGACCACCGAGCTGGCGACCGGGGGCCGGGTGCGGGTCGTTTCGGGGGAGAACGTGGCCCGCGCCAGGCAGTCCCCGGAGAGCCTCGACCCCGCTTCGCTGCGGCGGCTGCACCGCATCCTGAGTTGCGAGCTCCTGGTGGTGGGCTCCTACCTCCCGCTGGGGCTGCTGGGGCCGCTGGGGCCGCTGGGGAACAGAGAGGGCGCGCGCATCCGCCTCGACCTGCGGGTGCTCCAGCTTCCGAGCGGCGACACCGTCGCCTCGCTGGCCGAGGTCGGGACGGAGGCGGAGCTGTTCGAGCTGGTCGCGCGCACCGGCGCGAAGCTGCGGCAGGCGCTCGGCCTGGCCGAGCTCTCGCCCGAGCAGGCACGGGTGGCGCGCAAGCTGCAGCCCGCGAGCCCCGAGGCCGCCCGGCTCTACTCCGCGGGGCTGGCGAGGCTGCGCGCGTTCGACACGCCGCATGCCGTCGTCCTGCTGCGCCAGGCCGCCGAAGCGGACCCGGGCTCGGCCACGATCCGCTCGGCGCTCGCGCAGGCCTGGGCAACGCACGGCTACGACGGCCGCGCCCGCGAGGAGGCCGCCCGGGCCGTCGAGCTGTCGGCCTCCCTGCCGCGGCCGGAGAGGCTCGCGATCGAAGCCCGGTCGCACCAGGTGGCCCGGCAGTGGCGCAAGGCGGGCGAGATCTACCGCACCCTCTGGACTTTCTTCCCGGACGACCTCGAGATCGGTCTGCAACTGGCGAGCAGCCTGTCCGAAGGCGGCCGCGGCGACGAGGCCATGGCCGTCGTGGGCGAGCTCCGCAGGCTGCGCCCTCCGGCTGGGGAAGACCCCCGCATCGACCTGACCGAGGCCGCCGCCGCCCTGCGCCTGTCCGACCCTGCCAGGATGCTGCAGGCGTCCCGCCGGGCGGCGGAGAAGGGGAAGGCGTCCGGCGAGAGCCTCATCGTGGCCCTCGCCCTGCGGCACGAGGGGGCCGCGCTCCTGATGCAGGGCGACGTCCCTGCGGCGATCCGGCTGTTCGAGCAGGCGCGCGGCCTCTTCCATGAGGCAGGGGACGCCTGGGGCGTCGCCACGGCGCTGGCGTACGTAGGAATCAGCCTGCAGAAACAGGGCGATCTGGCCGGAGCGGAGAGGGTTTACAAAGAGGCGCTCGACCTGATCGAGAAGCTCGGCAACGTCGCCGGCCTCGCCGCGCAGCTCGGCAACCTCGGCATCCTGTACCAGAGCCAGGGCGACCTGGAGCGGGCGCTCGGCTACCTGGAGCGGTCGCACGCCCAGTTCGCGGAGATCGAGGACCCCCTGCTGGAGTCGCGCGTCCTCAGCGCCAGTGCGTCGATCCTGTTCGCGCAGGGGGATCTCGCCGGGGCGCGCTCCCGGCTCGAGGAGGTCCTCGTCCTCAGCCGCAAGGTCGGAAGCCGCAACGACGAGGCCCGGGCGTTCGTCAGCCTGGCGGCGATCCTGGTCTGGAAGGGCGAGGTACGCGAGGCCGGCCGGCTCACGCAGGAGGCGTACCGGATCCTGCGCGAGCGCGACGCCTCGCTGTCCGCCACGGCGCTCGCCGCGTGGGCCGATACCCTGGCCCGGCAGGGAGACCTGGCCGGCGCGCGGCAGCGCCTTCAGCAGGCGCTCGCGGTCAAGAAGCAGACCGGCGACCGGATCGGCGCCGGCCAGATCCTCGGCGCCCTGGCCTCCCTGGAGCTGCGCGCGGGGAGCCTCGCCGCGGCCCGGGCGCGAAACGGGGAGCAGCTCCGCATCGCCGAGGAGAGCGGCGCGCGCCCCCTCCGCATCTGGGGCGGCCAGGAGAGGGGACGGGAAGAGCTGGCGGCGGGCGACCTCGCCGCGGCCCGCAGGTCGATGGAGTCGGCCCTGGAAGAGAGCTCCGCGGCGGGCGAGGAGCTGCGCGCCATGGTCCTGAGGACCGACCTCGCCCGCCTGGAGCTGGCCGAGGGGGATGCCGAGCAGGCCGCGCAGGCCGCGGGCGAGGCAGCCGGCTGGTGGAAGGCGCGCGGGGTCTTCTGGGGCGAGGCGATGTCCCTTTCCGTGCTGGCCGAGGCACTGGCTAGGGAAGGACGCCGCGACGGGGCCCGCGCGGTTGCAGCCCGCATGCGGGTGCTCGTCGAGCGCGGCGAGGATCGGGACCTCTTTCTCGCCGTGGCACCCGGGCTGGCCCGCGCCGAGGCGGCCGCCGGCGACGAGGCAGAGGCGCTGCGCACGCTCGGCCTGGCGATCGGGGAAGCCGGCAGGCGCGGCTTCGCCGCCGCGGGGCTGGAAGCAAGGCTGGCGGCGGCCGAGATCGGCCTGGAGCGGGGCCGGCCCGCGGCCCGGAGCGATCTCGAAGCCCTGCGCAGGGACGCCGCCGCCCGCGGCTTCGGGCTCCTGGCGCGCCGGGCCGCGCGCGCGCTGACCGTTCCAAGATCATGACCGCAACGGCACTGCAGGTGGAGAAGCGCATCTACCGCTTCGACGAGCTCATCGCCGATCCGGTGAGGCGTGTCCTGCTGCGTGACGGCGAGGCCGTCCAGATCACGCCGAAGGCCTTTTCCATCCTCCTCGTCCTGCTCGAACGCCATGGCCAGATCGTGGGCAAGGACGAGCTGATCCGGCAGGTCTGGGCCAACTCCCACGTCTCGGACGCCAATCTCACCCAGAACATCTCCTCGCTGCGCAAGGCGCTGGGGGAGCGGGCCGGCGACGGCAGGTACGTGGTCACCGTCCCCGGCCAGGGCTACTGCTTCGCGGCGCCGGTCGAGATGATGAGGGAGGGAGAGCAGGAGGAGCCGCTCCCGCCGGCCTCCCCGCCGCTCCCCCCTCCCGTGGGGACCGAGCCTGCGGACGAGGCGCCGGCTGTGGCCCTCACGGTAAAACCGCGCCTGCGCATCGTGACAGGGCTGCTCGTCCTGTCTCTGGTGCTGGCCCTCTCCTGGTGGCTGTCCTGGCTGACCCGGTCCTCGCTCGCGCCCGCCACGGACCTGGGGAGCGCCGCGCCGCCGCGGCGCCCCTCGGTCGCGGTGCTGGGCTTCCGGGATCTCTCGCGCAGCACGGAGACGCAGTGGATCGGCACCGCGCTGGCCGAGATGCTGACCACCGAGCTCGACGCCGGCGGCGACGTGCGGGTGATCTCGCGGAAGGACGTCGACCGCGCCCGCCAGTTCGTGGACATCGAGACCTCGGGCGGCCTCGCCGGCGACTCGCTGTCACGAATCCGCTCCATTGTCGGCGCGGACCGGGTCGTGGTCGGAACCTATCTTTCCCTGCGGGGGGAGAACGACCGCCGCATCCGTGTCGACCTGCGGGTGCTCCGGGCGAGCGACGGCGACCTCGTGGCCTCCCTGGCCGAGACCGGCGCGGAGTCCGACCTGTTCAACCTCGTCACCCGCGCCGGCGCGCGCCTGCGCCAGACTCTGGGCTACGTCGTGCCCTCGCCCGAGCGGGCGCGGTCGGCGCGCGCCCTGCAGCCCTCGGATCCCGAGGCACTGCGGCTCTACTCCCTGGGGCTCGAACGGATGCGCTCCTACGACGCGCCGCACGCGCTCGAAGCGTTGCGGCAGGCCGCGCAGGCCGACCCGCGCTCCGCGGGGATCCGCTCGGCGCTCGCCCAGGCCCTCGAGATGCTCGGCTACGACGTCAAGGCCCGGGAAGAGGCGAAGGCGGCTGCCGAGCTTTCGGCCGGCCTGCCGCGGGAGGAGCGGCTCGCCATGCAGGCCCGTCTCCAGGCCCTCGAGCAGCGGTGGGACCGCGCGAGCGAGATCTACCGCTCGCTCTGGACCTTCTACCCGGACGACCTCGAGCACGGCCTGCAGCTCGCCCATGCCCTGATGCGGGCGGGCCACGCCGATGACGCCATGAAGACGATCGTGGCCCTGCGCCGGCTCCCCTCTCCCCTGGGGGAAGACCCGCGGATCGACATCCTGGAAACGCGCATCGCCCGCCGGCTCCCCGACATCCCCGCGCAGCTCAGGGCCGCCGAGGCGGCCCTGGCCAAGGGGCGGAGCTCCGGGGAGGTGCTGCTCGTGGCGCAGGCCCTGATCTACCAGGGCGACGCGCTGCTGAGCCAGGGGAAAACCGAGCCGGCCGTCACCGCGTTACGCGAGGCCCGGAGGCTTGCCGAGGTCGACGGGCACCCGTTCATCCTCGGCATGGCGCTGGCCAACCTCGGTGCCGCGCTCCAGGGCCGGGGCGACCTCGCGGAGGCGGAAAAGGTCCACCTCGACGCGCTGGCCATCGCCGAGCGGCTGGGCTCCTCCCTGGGCATGGCGGCGCAGTTCTACCAGCTCGGCCTCCTGCAGCAGCAGCGGGGAGAGCTGTCCGAGGCGGCCGATTTCCTGGAGCGGTCGCTCTCCTGGCAGGTCCGCAATGGCGACCGGCTGAACGAGGCCCGCACCCTCGACGCGCTCGGCCTCGTGCTGGCGGCGCGGGGGGGCCTGGACGGAGCGCGGGAACGGCTCGAGCGCGCGCTGGAGATCAGCCGGGCGATCCGCAGCCGCCGCGACGAGGCCACGGTCCTCAGCCATCTGGGGCAGGTGCTCGAGCGCCAGGGCGACCTTTCGGAGGCGCTCCGCCAGCAGGAGCAGGCGTTCGTGGTCCTGCGGCAGCTCGACGACCCTGGCCAGGCGGCGGAGGCCCTGGTCGAGTCGGCGAGCGCGCTCTCCCGCCTGGGGGACCTGGCAGGCGCGCGGTGGAGGCTGAAGCTCGCTCTCCGGGCCTACCGCCGGCTCGGAAACCGGCTGGGCATGGCGGAGGTCCTCGACCGCCTCTCCGGCCTGGAGTACCGGATGGGGAACCTCGCCGCCTCCCGCCACCTGAGCGACCTGGAGCTGCAGATCGCGCGCGAGACCGGCTCCAAGGCGCTGTTCGGGGAGGCCCTGCGCCGCTCCGCCCGCACGGACTGGGCTATGGGCCGGCTGGTCGAGGCCGGACGCGACTTCGAGCTCGCTCTGAGCCTCCGCGTCCAGGAAGGGGAGGATGCCGAGGCCATGGGCATCCGCCTCGACCTGACCCGCCTGGCGATCAGCGAAGGCCGCTACGACGAAGCGGGCCGCCTCGCCCGCGAGGCCTCCGAGTGGTACGAGTCGCGGGAGATGGCCGGCAACGAGGCCCAGGGCAGATCGCTGCTCGCGGAGGCCCTGCTGCGCCAGGGACGGCTGGCCGCCGCGCAGGAAGCCGCGGAGCGCGCCGGCAACCGGGCCGAGCGGAGCGAGGATCGCGAGATGCAGGTGCTCGTCGCCGCGCGCCTGGCGCGGGTAGAGGCGGCCGGCGGCCAGATCGGGAAAGGCATCCGCGAGCTGCGCCGGCGGATTCCGGAGGCGCAGGCTGCCGGCTACGTGAATGCCGTTCTACAGGCCCGCCTCGCTCTCGGCGAGCTCCTGCTGGCCGCCGGGGAGGCGGAAGCGGGACAGGCCGAGCTGCTGGAGGTCCGCAAGGAGGCGGGGGAGCACGGATTCGCGCTGCTCGCCGGCAGGGCGGATGAGGCTCTTGCCTTTGGAGGCCACCTCGCGGGATGGAAAGGCTAGACGGCGCCCGGCAGCTCCTGCGCTTCGACGAGTTTCTGGTCGATCCCCAGGCCCGTCTCCTCCAGCGCGACGGCGAGCCCGTCCCGCTCACGCCCAAGGTCTTCGCGGTCCTTCTCGCGCTGCTCGAAAAGCCCGGCCAGGTAGTCCCCAAGGACGAGCTGCTCCGCAAGGTCTGGTCCGACACCGTCGTCACCGAAGCCAACCTCACCCAGAGCATCTCCACCCTGCGCAAGGCCCTCGGGGAGAGCGCGCATGAGCGGCGCTACGTGGTCACCGTCCCGGGAGTCGGCTACAGCTTCGCCGCCCGGGTCGAGACCCTGGAGATGGTGGAAGAGGCTCCCGAGGCTTCGCAGGCTCCGGAAACGGAGCCGGCCGTGCCTGCTCCCGTGCCCCGGCGGGGCCGGTGGCGCTTCGAGCTGCTCTCCGCGGTGCTCATCCTGGCGACGCTCGCGGCCTGGCTCACGCTGATCCGGACCCCGCGAGCGCCGGAGGAGGTCTCCAGCGGGAACGGCCACCGGCGCTCCGTGGCCGTCCTCGGCTTCCGCAACCTCTCGGGCCGCAGCGACGCGCAGTGGCTCGCCCAGGCCCTCCCCGAGATGCTCACCACCGAGCTGGCGACCGCGAAAGAGCTGCGGGTGATCCCGGGTGAGAACGTGGCGCGGGCCCGGCTGACCGGCGAGGCCGGAGACCTGGACAGGGACGACCTGGAGCGCGCTCACGACGTCCTGGGCTCCGACCTGGTCGTGGTCGGCTCCTACCTCAAGCTGGAAGGCAAAAGCGGAGACCGGCTGCGCCTGGACCTGCGGGTTCTGCAGACGCCGGGCGGCGAGACGCAGGCCTCCCTGGCCGAGCTGGGGACCGAGCCGGAGCTGTTCGAGCTCGTGTCGCGCGCCGGTGCGCGGCTGCGCGGCGCCCTGGGCGTCTCCACGCTCGCTCCGCAGCAGGCCCGCGCCGTCCGGGCGCTCCTTCCGGCCAGCCCGCAGGCGACGCGGCTCTATGCCGCCGGCCTGGCGCGGCTGCGCTCGTTCGATGCCTCCGGTGCCCGCGACCTGCTCGAAGAGGCCGCGCGCGCCGATCCCACCTCCGCGGTGATCCGCTCGGCGCTCTCCCAGTCCTGGGCGGCGCTCGGCCACGACGCCCAGGCCCTTCAAGACGCCCGCCGGGCGGTGGACCTCGCCCGGTCGCTCCCGCGCACCGACCGCCTCGCCATCCAGGCGCGGCTCCACGTCGCCAGCCGGGAGTGGGACCGGGCGAGCGAGGTCTACCGCTCCCTGTGGACCTTCTATCCGGACGACCTGGAGTACGGCCTGCAGCTCGTCGCCGCGCTGTCGGAAGCGGGCCACGGCGCCGAGGCCCTCGCCACGGTCGCGGAGCTGCGCCGGCTGCCCGAGCCCGGGAGGGGGGACCCGCGCATCGACCTGGCGGAAGCGATCGCGGCCCAGCGCCTGGGAGACCTCGCGACCATGCAGCGCGCGGCCACGGCGGCGGCGGAAAAGGCCCGCAAGACCGGGGCGGACCTGGTGCTGGCGCAGGCGCTCGTCCAGCAGGCCGAGGCCCTGGTCAGGCTGGGGCATCCGCAACAGGGGCTCGCCCTCACGCGGCAGGCGATCGAGCGCTTCGAGGCCGCCGGGGACCAGATGGGGGTCGTGTCGGCCCTGACCCTCGTCGGCATCGCCCTGCGCGAGCAGGGCGACCTCGACGGCGCGGAAGCGAGCTACCGCAGGGCGCTCGGCATCGCGGAGCGGCTCGGCAACCTGACGGGGATCGCCCTCCAGCGCTCCAACCTCGGGGTCATCTACCACTATCGCGGCGACCTGCGGCAGGCCCGGGAGTCGCTGGCCCTGGGACGCTCCCTCTATGCCCGGGCTGGAGACCGGGTGCTGGAGGCTCGGACCCTGTGCTTCCTCGGAGCCGTCCTCTGGGCCCAGGGCGACCTCGCGCAGGCGCAGAAGGCGTTCGAGCAGTCCCTGGAGATGAGCCAGGCCACGGGCAACAGGCGCGACCAGGCGAGGGCGCTGAGCGCGATGGGCATGGCCCTGGCGCGGCAGGGCCGGCTGTCGCAGGGCCGGCGGCGATTCGAGCAGGCGCTCGCAATCCTCCAGAGCACGGGAGATTCGAGCCTCGCGTCTTCGTCCATGGCGGCCTCGGCGGAGATCCTCCTGCACCAGGGCGCCCTCCCGGCCGCCCGCCAACGGCTCGATCAGGCCCTGGCGGCCAAGCGCCAGGCCCGGGACCGGCTCGGCGCCGGGGACGTCCTGAGCTCCCTCGCCGGCCTCGATCTGGCGTCCGGGGACCTTGCCGCCGCCGGTCCGCTCATCGAAGAGCTGCTCCGCAACGCCCGCGCCCTGGGCGCCCGGGCGCTGGAGGTCAAAGGGCTCCGGAGGCAGGGTGAGCTGCAGGCCGCGAAGGGCGACCTGGAGCCCGCCCGCCTCTCTCTGGACCAGGCCCTGCGCGCCAGCCTGCAGATGGGGGAGGGGCCGGAATCCGCGGACCTGCGGCTCGACCTTGCCGATCTGGCCCTGGCGCAGCGGCGCTTCGAAGAGGCGGAGCGGCTCTCCCGTCAGGCAGCAGGCTGGTATGGCGCCCGGGGCCTCGCCGGGTTCGAGGGGTACGCCTGGGCCCTGCTTGCCGACGCCCTGGTCCGCCGGGGCCGGACCCGAGAGGCCCAGGAGGCGGCGGCGCGGGCGCAGGCGAAGCTCGCGGGGCTGGAAGACCGGGAGCTGGCGCTCAAAGCCGCGCCGCATCTGGCCCGCGCGCTGGCCGGGCAGGGGCCCCAGGCGCTCCAGGAGCTCGCCCGGGCCGTGGAAGAGGCCCGGCGGCTCGGCTTCGTGACCACCTGGCGCGAGCTTCAGAAAGCCGGAAAGGACCTCCAGGACCCCTGACAAGCGTGGCTCAGAATCCCAGCTCCTTGAACAACCCCGCCGCGGCCTCGCCCTGGAGGGCGTCGAGCATCCAGAGCATGTAGCGCACGTCCACGCTGACGTTCCTGCCCACCTCCGGCAGGTAGCCGAAGTCGTTGGCGACGTTCTCCCAGACCCGGTCGAAGTTGACCCCCACCAGCTCCCCTCGGCCGTTCAGAACGGGGCTCCCCGAGTTGCCGCCCGTGGTGTCCGCGTCGGCCAGGAAGCCGACGGGCACGTCCTTCAGCGCGGGATCCGCCCATCGGCTGCGCGGCGCGGCCGGGGCCGCGGCCAGCACTGCCTCCGGCACGTCGAAGGGCTCCTCGCCCGTGTGCTTCTCGACGACGCCGGACAGCGTGGTCCGCGGCTCCAGTTGAACCGCGTCGCGCGGGCTGTACCCCTTCACCTGCGCCAGGGAGACCCGCAGCGTCCCGTTGGCGTCGGGCGCCACCGGGCGTCCGGCGTGGGCGATCACCGCCCGCTGCCATTGCGGCCGGAGCCGGGAAACCGCGCCCTTGTAGCGGTCCTCGCGCTCCTTCAACCCGAGCAGCTCGCGGTCCAGGGCAAAGGCCAGGTCGAGCAGCGGATCGCGCCGTGCCCGGAGCTGCGCCGCGCTCTCCTCGAACATCTTCAGCCGCTCGTCCAGGTCGACGACCCGGGTGCGGGCGAGGAGGTCGGCCACCCGCGTCTTGATTCCCGCGGGGGAACGGTCCTTTCCCAGAAGGGAATCGACGGCGGCGGAGCGGCTCCCCTCGGGCAGCTTGGCGAAGCGGGTGAGGAGGTCCACGAGCAGCTCCTGCTCGGCGGGGAGATACATGCGGCGCTGGTCGAGCCGCAGCCGCTCCAGGACGCGGTCGCGGTTGCGCTCCATGTAATCCGGCTCGCGCTCCAGGTCGGGCTTGGCCTTCTCCCCGGCCCAGCGCGCCAGCGTGAGAGCGAGGTGGAGCGGCTTCGGACCCCGCACGGACTGGTCGAGCAGGAAGTCGCGGTCCCAGGTCGCGAGGCGCTGCTCCATGAGCCGGGCCAGCTCGCGGTGGGCCTCGACGGCGGCGGCGTGCTCGGGGCGAGAGGCGGCCCAGGCGAGGATCTCCTGCTCGGACGAGCGCTTGCCCTCCAGGACGCGCCCGCGGCGGAGCCCGGCCACCTGGCCGCGCGAGTTCTTCTCATTGTTGGCCAGGCCCTTGATGCGGTCGGCGAGCGCGATGCGGGCGGCCTCGTCGCGGGCGGAGGCAGCCTCCATGAGGTCGATCCAGGCGCGGTAGAGGCCGGCGCGTCCGGGGTGGTACCTCTCGGCACGCTCCCGCATCTCGGACTCGGTGAGCGCCCGGACCGTCAAGCCGGGATAGCCGGCCACCATCACGAAGTCGCCGGGTGCGACTCCCTTCTTCGCCACTGGGAACCAGTGCCGCGGCCGGTAGGGCACGTTGGTTGGCGCGTGCGCAGCGGGCTCGCCCGCCGGTCCGGAGTAGACGCGCAGCAGCGCGAAGTCGCCGGTGTGCCGCGGCCAGCTCCAGTTGTCGACCTCGCCGCCGTATTCGCCCACGGCGCGCGGCGGCGCGTAGACCAGACGCACGTCGGGGAGCTCCAGATTTTCGAAGAGGGTGTAGTGCACGCCGCCGTCGAACGCCTCCAACTGGCACCGGCGGTTCGGCTGCGCCTCGCAGGCGGCGACCATCTCCTTGCTCTTGCGGTCGATCGCCCGGAAGCGCGCCAGGTCGTCGGCCCCGACCCCGGCGGGCACCGAGGCTTCGATCTCCCTGGTGACGTCCTTCGTCCGGTGGGGGATGGTGGCGCGCACGTTGCCGCCGGGAAGCTCCTCCGCCCTGGTGCGGGCCAGGAAGCCGTTCGTGATCAG
Organism: Thermoanaerobaculia bacterium; assembly: GCA_035536935.1. Lineage (GTDB taxonomy): Bacteria > Acidobacteriota > Thermoanaerobaculia > Multivoradales > UBA5704 > DATMER01. The sequence goes on along the minus strand of DATLNC010000116.1, from coordinate 454 downwards.
GTCGCGCTCCGTCGTGGAGTGCTGCTGGAGGACCCCGAACGCGCAGTGATGGTTGGTGATGATCAGCCCTTCGGCCGAGACGAACCCGGCCGAGCATCCGCCGATCTGTATGGCAGCCTCGAGCAGCCCGGCGCCGTCGCGGCCCCAGAGCTTCTCCGGCGGGATCTCCAGCCCGAGCTCCCGCAGCCACTTGGGATCGAGCTGGAGCACTTGTTGGGGAGTCCATTTCCCCTCGACGGCGGAGGCTTTCCCGGCGATCAGCAAGGCGAGGGCGAGAGCGGCGAGGGATGTTTTCTTCATGGCGGGCGTAGTTTACGCGACTGGTACACGCGTACGAGTGACTCCCCTGGTTGTACCAGCGACTGGTACACGCGTACCAGTGACTCCCCGGTTCGGGGGAGCCGTGCCCCCACGTGTACGAGTGACTCGTCCATCCGGGGGAGCGATCCCCCCA
>DATLNC010000115.1:0-34847 GCA_035536935.1 Thermoanaerobaculia bacterium | reverse complement strand
GCGGTAGCTCAGAGACGCCTCGCCGCAGACCACGGCGATGGCCTCCGGCGTCCGCTCCGCCCACTCCGCAACCAGGTCGTGGATGCAGGCCTCGCGCGGATAGGCCGTGCGGCAGTCGTTCCACTCCAGCAGCACCTGCTGCGCCTCCGCCGGCGTGAGCTGGTGGGCGAGCTCCTCGGTCAGCCAGTCCAGATCCATCGCTCTAACCGGCAAACGTGTCCGCCTCTTCCATCGCGAGCTCTCGTTCGAGGGCGTCGAGCAGGATCTCCTCGACCGCCAGGGCCAATCCCTCCACCGTCTGTTCGTCGAACAGCGTCCGCAGCGGAATCTCGACCTGGAAGGCCGACCGCAGCCGGTGCATCACTTGCGGCAACAGCAGCGAATGGCCGCCCAGCTCGAAGAAGTTGTCGGTCGCCCCCACCCGGTCCAGGCCCAGGACCTCCCGCCAGATCGCCGCGACGGTCACCTCGGCCGACGTTGCCGGTGCCTTCCAGATCGGGTCGTCCTCGGACCGCAGTCGCTCCAGGGCCGGCAGCGCCCGCCGGTCCACCTTGCCGCTGGGCGTCATGGGCAGCGACTCCAGGACCATGAAAGCCGATGGCACCATGTAGTCCGGCAACCGCTCGCGCAGGAACGCCCGCAGCTCGGCCACCTCGATGCCCCCCCCCTGGTTCGCCAAGGCGTAGGCCGCGAGACGGCGGTCCCCGGGCGTCTCCTCGTAGGCGACGACCACGGCCGCGGCCACGGCGGGATGCTGCCGCAGGCGGGCCTCGATCTCCCGCAGCTCCACCCGGTAGCCGCGCACCTTGACCTGGTCGTCGACCCGGCCCACGAACTCCAGGTCGCCCTCGCCGGACCAGCGGACCAGATCGCCTGTGCGGTACAGGCGCTCGCCCGGTGCGGTGGCCCACGGGTCGGGCAGGAAGCGCTCGGCGGTCAGGTCCGGCCGGCCGAGATAGCCGCGGGCGAGCCCGGATCCGGCCACGCACAGCTCTCCGGCGATCCCCGCGGGAGCCAGCTCCAGCCCGGGATCGACCACATAGACCCGGGCGCCCGGCACAGGTCCGCCGATCGGCACCTCGCCGGGGACGGCGAGATCCGGCGCCAGCTCGCAGCGGGTGGCCACGATGGTCGTCTCGGTGGGGCCATAGGTGTTGACCAGGCGGATCCGATCATGCCCCAGGGCCTGCCAGGCGGCGAGGCGCTCCGGCAGCACCCGCTCGCCGCCGAGGATGATCAGCCGCAGCGACCGCGGCAGCTCCAGGGCCTCCTCCACGAGGCGCAGCGTCCACTGGTGCCAGAAGGCGGTGGGCAGGTCGAGCACCGTGATCCCGAAATCGCCGCAGGCTCGCAGGAAGTCCGGCGTGGAGACCAGCATAGAGTCGTCCCGCAGGACGAGCCCCGCGCCACTGGTCAGGCACGGATAGATCTCCTCCGCGCTGGTGTCGAAGCCGATGGAGGCGAACTGCAGCACGCGGTCCGCGGGGCCGAGGCCGTGCTCGGCGCGGAAGGAGGCCACGTAGGCGGCGAGCGCGCCATGGCGGACCATCACACCCTTCGGCCGGCCCGTCGAGCCGGACGTGTAGATCAGGTAGGCGAGGTTCTCGGCCGCCACGAAGACCTCCGGCCGGTCCTCGCGCTCTGCAGCCAGGCCGGCATCGAGGAGCAGAGGGAGCGCCCGCCCCTCCTCGAGCGCCGGCACCCCCGCGAGGACGGCGGACGTGGTCAGCAGCACCGCAGCGCCGGCATCGTCCAGGACGTATGCCAGGCGCTCCGCCGGGTCGGCGGGATCGAGGGGCACGTAGGCGCCGCCGGCCTTGAGCACGGCCAGCAACGCGACGATCATCTCCGGCGAGCGCTCGATGGCCACTCCCACCACCCGCTCCGGGCCTACCCCCAGCGCCCGCAGCTCATGGGCGAGATGGTTCGATCGCCGATCCAGCTCGCCGTAGGTCAGGCTCCGCCCGCCCGCTGCCACCGCCTCGGTGCCGGGGTCCGCTGCGGCCCGCTGCTCGAAGGCGCGATGCACGGGCAGGAAGGGAGGCGCCGCCGCCTCGGTGCTCCAGGCGAGGAGCTCGGCGCGCTCGGCGTCTCCCAGCAGGTCGGCCTCCCAGAGGCGGCGCGTGGGGTCGGCCACCGCCGCGGCCAGGATGCGCCGGTAGCGCTCCAGCAGGCGGGCGATCGAGGCGCGGTCGAACAGCAGGCCGTTGTAGGTGACCGAGGCGGCCACCGTCCCCCGGCCCGGATCCTCCACCAGGGTCAGGCCGACGTCGAAGACGGCCGTCTCCAGGTCGGTGAACAGGAGGTCGGCTTCGAGCACCGAGAAGGTCAGCCCCGGCACCGTCAGCTCCTGGGTGGGCAGGTTCTGGAGCAGGAACATGATCTGGAAGGGGGAGCCGCGACCGGGATCCCGCTCCGGATTCCAGGCCTGGAGGGCCATCTCCAGCGGCAGGTCCTGGTGGGCGAAGGCGCCCAGCGCCGTCTCCCGCACCCGGGCGAGGGTCTCGGTGAACCGCGGGTTGCCCGACAGGTCGGTGCGCAGCAGCAGGGTATTGAGGAAGAAGCCGATCAGCCCTTCGATCTCGGCGCGGTTGCGGTGGGCGATGGGCCCGCCGAGAAGGATGTCCTCCTCCGCCGTCATGCGGACGAGGAGGGCCTTCCAGGCGGCGAGCAGGGTCATGTAGAGAGACGCCGACTGCTGCCGGGACAGGTCGCGAAGCCCCGCCACCAGCTCGGCCGGCAGCTCCAGGTCCGCGTCCTCGGCCAGGAAGCCCTGGACCTCGGCGCGCCGGCGGTCGGATGGGAGGCGCAGGGGGGGCGGATCACCTGCCAGGCGCCGCTTCCACCACTCCATCTCCTCCTCCAGCGTCGCGCCCGCGAGCACCTGCCGCTGCCAGACCGCGTAATCGGGATACTGCACCGCCAGCTCGGCCAGGGGCGAAGGCTCACCCGCGGCGAACGCCTTGTACAGCGCCGCCAGCTCGCTCACCAGCACGCCGAACGACCAGCCGTCGGAGGCGATGTGGTGCATGGTCAGGAACAGGGCGTGGTCCGCCGCGTCGAACCGCACGAGGGCGGCCCGGAGGACGGGCCTCCGCGAAAGGTCAAACGGCCCGGACTGGTGCTGCGCGGCGAGGTGCCTGGCCTCTCCTTCCCGGGTCTCCGCAGGGAGTCCCGTGATATCCACCACCGGCAGGACGAACGGTGCGGGCGGATGCACCCGCTGGACCGGCCGGTCATCCTCGATCCGGAAGGTCGTGCGCAGCGCCTCGTGGCGCCGCTCCACCTCGCCGAAGCAGCGCTCGAGAATCGCCTCGTCGAGCCCCCCCCGGAGCCGCACGGGCTGAACCAGGTTGTAGGCGGGGCTCAGCGGATCGAGCTGATGCAGGAGCCACATCCGCTCCTGCGAGAAGGAGAGGGGGAACGGCCCGCCCCGGGGTATCCGAACGATGCGGACGATCGGGGGCAGGGCCTCTCCCCCGCTCGCCTGCCGGGGCTTCCCGGCCCGCTGTGCCAGGCCGGCCAGCGTCGGGCAATCGAACAGGGAATCCAGGGGGAGGTCCAGCCCGAGCCCCTCCCGCAGCCGTGACATCACCTGCGTGGCGAGCAGAGAGTGGCCGCCGAGCTCGAAGAAGTTGTCGTGAACGCCGATCTCCCCGATGCCGAGCACCTCCTGCCAGACCCGGGCGAGCTGCCGTTCCAGGTCTGTGGACGGAGGGACGTAGGCGTTGCGCAGGTGACCGGGCCGGGCATGGCCGCGCGGCGCTTCCGTCTCCTTGCGCACAGGCTCCTTGCCAGGCCCTGCGAAGTAGCGCTGCCGCTCGAACGGATAGGTGGGCAGGGTCACCCGGCGCCGCCTCTCGTGGGCGTAGAAGCCGGTCCAGTCCACGCGCACGCCGGCGAGCCAGAGCCGCGCCAGGGCGCCGACGAGGAAGACGGAGTCCGGCTGGCGGTCCCAGGACGAGCGCAGGGTGGGGATCGCCACGAGCCCGCCCGGTGCCTGGAGCGCCAGAGCGGTCAGCCCCTGCCCCGGCCCGACCTCCACAAGAACCCGGCCGGGCTCCCGGGACAGCTCGGCGAGCCCCTCCCCGAAGCGCACGGTCTCGCAGAGGTGGCGCACCCAGTACCCGGGATCGGTCGCCTGCTCCGCGGTGAGCCAGCTGCCGGTGACGTTCGAGAGCAGGGGGATGCGCGGCGGCGCCAGCCGAAGGCCGGCCGCCATCTCTGCGAAGGCGGCGCGGACCGGCTCCATCATCCGGGAGTGGAAGGCATGGGTGGTCGGCAGGCGGCGGCCGGTCAGGCCGCGCTCCGCGAGCCGGCGCTCCAGCTCCGCGATGGCGGCCTCGGGGCCCGAAGCCACGACCAGCGACTGGCCGTTCGAGGCGGCGATGGACAGCTCGTCCCCCAGCAGCGGGCGCGCCTCCTCCTCGGCGAGCGCAACGGCGAGCATGGCCCCGGCCGGCAGGCTGTCGATCAGGCGCGCCCGCCGGGCGACGAGGGCGAGCGCGTCCGGAAGGGTAAGGACGCCGCTCAAGCAGGCGGCCACGTACTCGCCGAGGCTGTATCCGATCAGGGACTGCGGGCGGATCCCCCACTCCAGGAGGAGTTGCGCCAGCGCGTACTCGACGACGAAGACCGCGGGCTGGGCGTAGAGGGTCCGGTCGAGCTCGCCCGCGGTCCGCTGCCTGCGGCCGAACAGGGCCTTCAGGTCCACTCCGGCACCGGTCTCCTCCGATCCTTCGGGGAAGAGCAGGCGGCGCAGGTCGACCCCGAGGTGCGGCGCGAGGAGGTCGCAGCATTCGTCGAGAGCGGCGCGGAAGGCAGGCTCGGCGCGGTACAGGTCGGCCGCCATGCCCGGGTAGTGCTCGCCCAGCCCCGGGAACAGGAAGGTGACCGGCGGCTCGGCGCCGTCCGCCTCGCTGCGCAGGAGGCGTGGGGATTCACCCGCCAGGACCGAGAGGGCATCTTCGCGGTCGCGGCAGACGATAGCCAGCCGGTGGGTGAAGCCGCGCCTTCCGGCCTGGAGGGTATGGACCACGTCCGCGAAGTCCGCCTCCGGGTGCTCGCGGAGGAAGGCGGCAAGGCGGTCCGTGGCGGCGTCGAGTGCGGTCGGGGTACGGGCCGAGAGGACGAGGAGCTGCCAGGGGCGGGAGGCGCTCCCGGGCTCGGCCGCGGGCGCCTCCTCGAGGATCACATGGGCGTTGGTGCCGCCGATGCCCAGGGAGCTGACGCCCGCGCGCCTCGGCACCGGCCCCGCCGGCCACTCGGTGAGCCGGTCGACGACGCGGAACGGGCTCTCCTCCAGGCGGAGCTTCGGGTTCGGCCGCTCGAAGTGCAGGGTCGGCGGGATCTGGCCGTGCTCCAGCGCCAGGGCGGCCTTGAGCAGGCCGGTCAGGCCGGCGGCGCTGTCGAGGTGGCCGACGTTGGACTTCACCGAGCCCAGCCAGACGTTCCCTTGTGGGACCCCGGCGAAGGCCTGGGTGAGCGCCGCGACCTCGATGGGGTCACCGATCTCGGTGGCCGTGCCGTGGGCCTCCACGTAGCCGATGCTCCCGGGCTCGACTCCCGCCACGGCCAGCGCCTGGGCGACCACCTGCGCCTGGCCGTCGACGCCGGGCGCCGTGAAGCCGGCCCGGACCGCGCCATCGTTGTTCACCGCCGAGCCGCGGATCACGGCACGGATGGGGTCTCCGTCGCGCAGCGCATCGCTCAACCGGCGCAGCAGCACCACGGCCGCGCCGTTGCCGCTGAGGTAGCCGCCCGCGGAGGCGTCGAAGGACCGGCAGTGGCCATCGGGCGAGAACAGGCCGCCGTCAGGAGGGCGGTAGCCCGTGGTCTGCGGAAAGCGGAGGGAGATCCCGCCGGCCAGGGCCGCGTCGCATTCCCTCGCCAGCAGGCTCTGGCAGGCGAGATGGGTTGCCACCAGAGCCGTCGAGCAGGCCGTCTGCACTGACAGGCTCGGCCCCCGGAGCCCCAGCTTGTAGGAGACCCGCGGCGCCAGGTAGTCCTTGTCGTTGCCAATCATCAGCTGCAGCAGGCCGACCGAGTCGGCCATGTCCGGCTCCGCGAGGAAGTTGAGGACATAGGTGCTCATCCCCGAGCCGGCGAAGACCCCGACGTCGCCGGGGAACCGGGCGGGATCGTGGCCCGCGTCCTCGAACGCCTCCCAGGCGCATTCCAGGAAGACCCGCTGCTGCGGGTCCATGACCTCGGCCTCCCGGGGGCTGTAGCCGAAGAACGGCGCGTCGAAGTCCTCGGCGCCCGCCACGATGCCCCGGGCCCGCACGTACCGCGGATCGCCGAGCGCGGATTCGGGAACCCCCGCGTCCCGCAGCTCCTCGTCGCTGAAGAAGGAGATCGATTCGACGCCGTTCTTCAGGTTCTCCCAGAAGCTCTCGATGTCGTTCGCCCCGGGGAAACGGCCGGACATGCCGATCAGGGCGACCGCCTCCTCCTGGAGCCCGTGCGCGGCCTCCCGCCGGGCCGCCGCGCGTGCCAGGCCGGCCGCGATGGACGGGCCGGCCGCGCCGCCGAGGAACGCCGACAGGGCGGCCACCGTCGGATGGCGGAAGAGGTCGACGAGCGCCACCTCGCGGCCCAGGGTCTCTTCCAGCCGCGCCTGGACCTGCGCCGCCAGCAGCGAGTGGCCGCCCAGGTCGAAGAAGCTGTCGTCCACCCCCACGCGGTCGAGCTTCAGCACCTCGCGCCAGAGGGCGGCGATGGTCCGCTCCAGCTCGCTGCGCGGCTGCACGTAGGCCGTCTGCACGGCGGTCTCGCGGCCTCCCTCGAAGGCGGGCAGGGCCCTACGATCCACCTTGCCGCTCGGGGTCAGCGGGAAGGCATCGAGCGGGACGAAGGCCGCGGGAATCATGTACTCCGGGAGGGTCCGGCGCAGGTGCTCGCGCAGCTCCCCGGCGCCCGGCGCGGCTCCTTCCGGGATGAGCCAGGCTACCAGCCGCCGGTCTGCCCCCTCGCCCTGGGCCGTCACCACGGCCTGGCACACTCCGGGGCAGCGCCGCAGAGCCGCCTCGACCTCTCCCAGCTCAATGCGGAAGCCCCGCACCTTCACCTGCTGGTCGATCCGTCCCAGGTACTCCAGATCGCCGGACGGCCGGTAGCGCACCAGGTCTCCGGTGCGGTACAGGCGGGCTCCCGGCTCGGTGCTCCAGGGGTGGGGGATGAGCTTCTCGGCCGTGAGGTCCGGCCGCCCGAGGTACCCGCGGGCGAGGCCGGTACCGCCGATCAGCAGCTCGCCGGCAGCTCCCTGAGGCACCAGGGCGAGGCGGCGGTCCACGACGTAGAGATCGGTGTTGGCGACCGGCCGGCCGATGACGATGGGCCCCTGATCCAGGACGACGCGGCAGCCCGTCGAGTAGACCGCGGTCTCCGTGGGGCCGTAGAGGTTCCAGAGCTCCGCGCACCGGGCGAGCACGGCCTCGGCCAGGTCGCGGGCCAGGGGCTCGCCCATGGTCACCGCCCGCATCTCCGGGGAGCCGCGCCAACCGGAATCCACGAGGAGCCGCCAGGTGGCGGGCGTCCCCTGCACCAGCGTCGGCCTCGCCGCGGCGATGCGCGCTGCCAGGGAGCGGCCGTCCGTGGCCTCCTCCCGGGTCGCCACCTCGATGCGGCCACCCACGGCCAGGGGGGCGTAGATCTCGAACGCCGCCACGTCGAAGGTCAACGTGGTCAGGGCGAGCGTGGTATCGCCCGGACCGACCCCCGGCTGCTCCAGGACGGAGCGCAGGAGGTTGACCAGCGCGCGGTGCGGGAGCTGCACGCCCTTGGGCCGGCCCGTGGAGCCCGAGGTATAGAGGACGTAGGCGAGGTTCTCCGGATGCGCGAGACGCGGCAGCGGCCCCCCATCCCCGGCGGCGATCTCCGCGGCGTCGCGGTCCAGGCAGACCACCTGGGCCGATAGGGCCGGCAGCCCGGCCAGCAGCCGCTCCTCGGTCACCAGGACGGAGACGCCGCTGTCCTCCAGCACCAGGCCGATGCGCTCGGCCGGGTGCGCCGGATCGAGCGGCACATAGGCGCCACCGGCTTCCAGGATGCCCAGCAGGGACACCACCATCTCCGCCGAGCGCTCGACGCAGAGGCCGACGCGCGCCTCCGGTCCGACGCCGAGGCGCCGCAGGTGGCGGGCGAGAAGGGCGGCCCGTTCGGCGAGCTCGCGGTACGTCAGGGTCGCGCCGTCGAACGAGACGGCGGGCGCCTCGGGCGTCCGCAGGGCCTGCTGCTCGAACAGCTCGTGCACCAGGGTCTCGGCAGGCCACCGGCGCTCCGTGTCGTTCCAGACGTCGAGGAGCTGGAGCCGCTCGGCGCCGGGCAGCAGAGGCAGCTCGAAGACCGGGCTTTCCAGGCTGCCGGGGAAGGCCCGCAGCAGCGTCGCGAGCTGGCCCGCCATCCGCTCGACGGTCGCGGCCTCGAAGAGACCGGTGTTGTACTCGATCCAGCCGGCCACGCTCCCGGCGCCTTCGGCGAGCTGGAGAGTCAGCTCGAACTTGGCGGTGCCGGTGTCGAGGTCGCGGGAGCGGAGGGCGAGGCCTGGCAGACGCAGCGCCTCGGCTTCGGCGCGCTGCAGGGCGAACATCACCTGGAACAGGGGCGAGCGGCCGAGGTCACGGTCCGGGTGGACCTCCTCCACCAGCCGGCCGAAGGGGAGATCCTGATGCGCGAAGGCGGCGAGCTCCGTCTCCTTCACCCGGTTCAGCAGCTCCCCGAGCGCGGGCTCTCCGCTCAGATCGGCCCGCAACGGCAGGGAATTGACGAAGAAGCCGATCAGCCCCTGGACCTCGGGGCGGCTCCGGCCGGCGACCGGCGAGCCCACGAGCAGCGTCTCCTGGCCGCTCCAGCGTCCGAGGAGCACTTCGAAGGCGCCGAGGAGCAGCATGAACAGCGTGTGCCCCGAGGCCCGGCCCTCCTCGCGCAACGCCGCGACGAGCTCCGGCTCCAGGCGCACCGGCACCTGCGCGCCGCGGAAGGTCTGGAGGGCCGGCCGCGGACGGTCTACCGGGAGATCGAGCACCAGGGGCACGCCGGCCAGGGCTTCGCGCCAGAAGGCGAGATCCCTCTCCAGCGCCTCCCCCTGGAGCTGTCCGCGCTGCCAGACCGCGAAGTCGGCGGGCTGGACCGTCAGCTCGGGCAACGCACCTCCTGGATACAGAGTTGCGATCTCCCGGACGAGGACCCCCATGGACCAGCCGTCGCTGACGATGTGGTGAACCGTGAGGACGGCCAGGTGCCGCTCCGCCGCCAGGCGCAGCAGCAGGGTGCGGAACAGGGGACCCCGGGCGAGATCGAACGGCCGGCGCGCCTCGGCCGTGGCCAGGCGCTGCGCTTCGGCCGTCCGTGCCGCCTCCGGCACCGCCGCCAGGTCGACCACCGGCAGCTCGGCCTGCATCCGCGGATGGATCACCTGCACCGGCTGGCCGGAGCGGATCGCGAACGTGGTGCGCAGGGCCTCCTGGCGGCGCACGACCTCGCGCAGGCTCGCCGCCAGTGCCGCGACGTGCAGCCGCCCCTCGGCCTCGATCGCCGACGGGATGTTGTACAGCGGGCTCCCCGGCTCCAGGCGGTCGAGGAACCAGAGCCGCTGCTGCGCGAAGGAGACCGGGAGGGCGCCGTCCCGGGGCTGATGCGGGATGCGGTCCACCGCCGGCCGCGCCTCCAGCGCAGTACCGGCCACGGCGGCCACGGCGGCCACGGCCGCCACGGTCGGCGCTTCGAACAGCCGGTCCATGGACAGCTCCACGCCCAGCTCTTCCCGCAGGCGGGCCATCAGCCGCGTGGCCATGAGCGAGTCGCCCCCCAGCTCGAGGAAGCTGTCGTAGACCCCGATCCCGCCCACGCCGAGGACCTCCCGCCACACCGCGGCCACCCGCTCCTCCATCTCGTTGCGCGGCGCCAGGTACGCCGCGGCCAGGTCCGGACGGGCATGGAGGGTCTGGGCCGGCGCCGCCACCCGCGCCACCGGCTCCGCCAGCAACGTCTCGCCCGGCTCGATCCCCGGCTCGATCCCCGGCTCGATCCAATACCGGTGGCGTGCGAAGGGGTAGGTCGGCAGCGAGACCCGCCGCGGCTTCTCGCCCGCGAAGAGCTGCCGCGGATCGAACCGGGCTCCGGCCAGCCAGGCGCGGCCCACCGCCTCCAGCAGCCCGGCGTCCTCCAGGGAAACGGCTCCGTCCAGACCCGGAATCTCCCGCGGCTCCTCCTCCCCTGCCACCATCACCCGCGACGGGTCGAGGCTCTCCAGGCACGCCGCGGCGTCCGCAGTATCGCGGCAGACCACCGCCAGGCGGTGGTTGAACGCCTGACGGCCGGCCAGCAGGGTCCACGCCGCGTTCCCCAGGTGCGTCTCCGGGTGCTCGCGGAAGTGGCGCGCCAGGTTCCGGCTCGCCGCGGCCAGGGCCTCCTCCGTCTTCGCCGACAGCACCAACAATCGCCACGGCCTGTCGGCAGCTTGCGGCAGCTCGGGCGCCTCCTCCAGGATCACGTGCGCGTTGGTGCCGCCGAAGCCGAAGGAGCTGACCCCGGCGCGGCGCGGCCCGTCGCTCGTCCAGCCGGTCAGCACCCGGTTCACAGCCACCGGGCTGGCCGCGAAGTCGATGCGCGGGCTCGGCCGCTCGAAGTGGAGGCTCGGCGGAATCTGCCGGTGCTCGAGCGCCAGCACGGTCTTGATCAGCCCGGCCACCCCGGAGGCGATGTCGAGATGGCCGATGTTGCTCTTCACGGAGCCCAGGGCGCAGGTGCTCCGGCCCGCGGCAGCCGGGCCGAAGGCGTGGGCGAGGGCCTTGACCTCGACCGGGTCTCCAAGGGCGGTGCCGGTGCCGTGGGCCTCCAGGTAGGACACGGTCTCGGGCTCGATGCCAGCCACGGCCAGGGCCTCGATGATCGCCGCGGCCTGCCCCTCGACGCTGGGAGCCGTATAGCCCACCTTGACCGCGCCGTCGTTGGTCGTCGCCGAGCCGAGGATCACAGCGCGGATCGGGTCGCCGTCCGCCAGGGCGTCCTTCAGCCTCTTGAGGACGACCACCCCCACGCCGCTGCCGAACACCGTGCCGGCCGCCGCCTCATCGAACGCCCGGCAATGGCCGTCGGGCGACAGGATCGAATCCTCCTGGAAGCGGTAGCCGCCGCGCTGCCCCACGTTGATCGAGACGCCGCCCGCGAGCGCCATGTCGCACTCCCCGTGGAGCAGCGCCTGGCAGGCGAGATGGACCGCCACCAGCGACGTCGAGCAGGCGCACTGCACGGCGTGGCTCGTCCCCTGGAGGTCGAGCTTGTAGGAGACGCGGGTGGTGAGGCAGTCCACGGAGTTGCCCACGATGAGCTGCAGCGGGTCCACCGTCTCCATCACCTGGCGGTTGTGGGTGAGGTTGTACAGCAGGTAGGTGCTGGTGGTGGCGCCGCCGTAGACCGCCACCACGCCGCCGCTGACGCCGGCCGTACTTGGAGCATGGGGAGCATGGCCCGCATCCTCCAGCGCCGCCCAGCAGGACTCCAGGAACAGCCGGTGCTGGGGGTCCAGGATCTCCGCCTCGCGGTGGCTGATGCCGAAGAAAGGCGCGTCGAACTCCTCTATCCCCTCAGGCAGGGCCACCGCCGGCACCCAGGCCGGGTCCGCCATCGCCCGGGCGGAGACGCCCGCCGCCGCCATCTCCTCCGGGGTCAGGAAGCGGATGGATTCCACGCCGTCGCGCAGGTTGCGCCAGAAGTCATCGAGGCCGCGGGCACCCGGAAAGCGGCCCGCCATGCCGATGATGGCGATGCGCCCTTCGAGGCTGTCCTGATCGTCCGACATCTTTCGACCTGCCTCAGAAGTCCATGCGCTGCGTCAGCTTGAGAGTGACCGACCGGCCCGTGTTCAGGCGCCCGAGCTCGGTGGCCCGGCGCAAGTCGTCGAGATCCCGCAGGTCGTTGTAGACCAGGTAGATGTTGGAGCCCGGCCGGTAGGCCCAGTTCAGCAGGACGTTGGCCCGGACGCTGTCCTCCCGCGTGTAGTACGCGGTCGCCCGGGTGGCCCAGCGCGTGGAAAACGCGTAGTCCACCGTGGTCCAGATCAGGTCGGTGATGAAGTCCCCCGCCTCCAGCTTCACGTCGTTGCGGTCCCACCGGGCCTCGACGATCATGCCTTCGAGCGGCTTGGCGATCAACGCCACCAGGGTGTGCAGCCGGTCGCCGTCGTAGAACCCCCCGCGGTCGTACCAGATGGCACCGCCGAACCGCTTGCCATAATCCGAGTTCATCCCCAGGAAGACGTGCTGGAACCGGTAGTTGCCGGGCTGCAGCACCACCCCCCGGTGGATCTCCAGCGGCTCCGTCAGCAGCTCGATCTCATCGTTGACGATCAGCGCCATGCCGGCCCGGTTGCGGGCGGTGAAGGCGCCCTCCAGCTTGGTGATCTGCGACTGCAGGTTCCCCTGCATGTCCGTGATGTGGTCGAAGCTGTTGATGAAGAAGAGCTGGTTGAACAGCGGCTTCTCCAGCGTCAGGATCCACGCCGCCTCGGTCAGGTTCCGCTGGATGCCGGTGCGGGTGAGGAAGCCCAGCTCCGGATTGAAGTTCTCGCCGAACTCCTTGTAGGTGTGCGCGAGGCGCATGACCGGCCCCTGGTAGACCAGGTCCGCGGAGAATGCCTGGTCGTCCCCGTCCAGGCCGGGGGTCCGGGTCTGGGCCGCGAAGCCCATGGTCGAGAGGCGGCTCCCCAGCGCGAGATCCCAATCCAGGCCGAAGCTGCGGTTGTAGTCGCCCCCGGAGGGATCCTTGTTGAGCGCGATGAGGCCGAGCGTGGACTTGGGATAGATGGTCTGCTTGAGCCGGACGGCGGAGAAATTGGTCCGCGGCTCCCGGACGAGGCTCCCGGCGCCGTCGATGAACGCCGCGGCCTCCGTCGTCATGTTCAGCACGCCGACGCTCAAGTCCTTCACGTGGCCCGAGAGCTTGGCGCCCCCCGCCACCGGCACCTCCACCAGCCCGTCCCGGGCCAGGCCGATCTGACGGCTGAAGAACAGCACGAACGGCTCGGGAGGGTCGAACGGCGTGATGCGGTCCCCGAAGTAGAACAGGTTCGCCCCTTCGAGGAAGAACTGGCGCTTTTCCGGGTAGTAGAGCTTGAAGCGCGTCAGGTTGATCTGCTGCTGGTCCGACTCCGCCTCGGCGAAATCGGTGTTGTAGGTCAGATCGGCCACCATCTCCGAAGAGAGCTGGATCTTGAAGTCGCCGCCGACCTCGCCCTGGGTCGTCTGCGGCTCGCGGTCCTCGTCGCGGTTGCGGCCCAGGGCATAGGGGACGAACGAATAGCGGCCGCCCGGCTGCAGCTCCCCGAGGCCATGGATCTCGCCGTACTCGGAGATCTTGAAGCGGCCGAGATACCCCCAGTCGCGCAGGATCGGACGCCAGGCCGACTCCTCCTGGCGCCGCGCCAGATACCGCCAGACGTTGAACCCCCAGACCTGCGCGTCCTTGGCCGAATAGCGCAGGGTCTTGAACGGGATCGCGATCTCCGTCAGCCACCCCTGGGAGTCGCGCAACGAGGCCACCCGCCACAGGCCGTCCCACTCCAGGCTCTGCTCCTCCCCCTCGTTGCGCACCAGGCCGTCGACCTGCACCCCGTGGGGATTGGTGGCGAAGAGGAAGCCGTTGCGCCCATCGTGGAACGTGTCGAGCACGATCCAGACCGAGTCCTCATAGCTCAGGTCGCCGTCGCGGCTGCGCAGGGGCGAGGCGATCTTCTCCGGCTCCGTGTCCCAGCAGCGCACGCCGAAGTAGAGGTTCTCCTCGTCGTAGCCCATCCGGACCTCGGTCTTCTGGGTGGGCGGCTTCCCCTCGTCCGGAAAGTCCTGGGTGAACCCGCCGAGCACGGCGGCCTGCTGCCAGACCGGGTCGTCCAGCCGGCCGTCGATGACCGGCTCGGACGGGAGGCGGACGATGGAGAGCGAGTAGCCCTGGGGCGGCGGAAGGGGTGCTTCGGAGGCCGGGGGTGGCTCCTGCGCCGCGAGCTTCAGGCCCGGCAGGCAGACCAGGACCAGGACGAGGACAAGAACAAGCCGGAGAGACTTCATCGGGATTCCGTCACTTTCCAGCGCCCGGCTTCGGCTTGAACGGCTCGATCGACAGGTCGGGCCGGATCGTGGCGCTGTGCGTTTCGAACCGGCGCAGCACGGCGAAAGCGCGCTGGGAGAGCTCCTTCCCCTCGGCGCCCAGAAGCTCCTCGTTCGCCTTTTCGCGCTCCTCGAAGTCCGCGGCATCCCGGGCAGGCGACATCACGATCAGGAGAGGCATCTCCGGCCCCATCTGGACGATGAAGAGGCGAAAGCCATCGCGCACGCCCTTCTTGCGGTACAGTTCGACGGTCTCCTGGGCCACCGCCATGGCATCGGGCTCGCGGCCCGGCAGGACGTAGTGATAATCCATGTGGACGTAGCGCTCCTCGTCCGCCTTTAGGCGCGGCTTCGCGGGGACATAGGAGAAGCCCGGATATTCCGACATGATCAATTGCCCGATGAGCTCCGTGGCCGCGCCCGAGCGCGCCACCATCTCGTCCCACTTCGCCTGGCCCACCGCGGCGATCACGGCGCCGTACCCTGCCTGGACTTTGTCGAGCGAACCGTAATTTTCGAGCGGGGTGAGAAAGCTGTAGCGGAAGTCTTCACCCGCCATCCCGACAAATTGGAGCGTGGGCAACTTCTCGTGGTGCTGGCGCACCAGGGAGAGGTATTCCTTCGTCGCCTCCTCGTACTGCTTCGTCATCCCAGGCCGCGCCTTCTCCTGATGCAGCACGAAAAGCTTCGGCTGGGCAGTCTCCTGGGCTGCGGCGAGGGACGCGATCAGAAAGGCCGTGAAAGCGATGGCAGCCACGGCGACGGACTGTCTTTTCATCGGAGACCTCCAGAGCAACCCGAACACGATAGAAAAGGAAAACCTTACCGGAGACTTGTGCCTCCAGCCCCGGCCATCCGGCTTCCCCTAAATGTCTGGTGCGGCGAGGCCGCGCAAGCGGGACAGGAGCGCTTCCGCGGCAGGCTGGTTGACTGTGGCCGCAGGCCACGGACGATCTTGCTCCTCCTCGCGCTCCTCCTTCCTCTCGCCTGCCGCGAGCCCGATCACCTCCCCCAGGCCTCGCTCTCTGTGGCAGGCGCGCTGAGTGGAGAAAACAACGAAGGCTACGCCCGCGCGATCGCCCCCCGCGAATTCCGCTTCCCCGAGGACCACGGTCCCCACCCGGAGTTCCGCACGGAGTGGTGGTACTACACGGGCAACCTCTCGACACGCCAGGGGCGGCGGTTCGGGTTTCAGCTCACTTTCTTCCGGTCGGCCGTTGCTCCCTCGATGCCCGAGCGGTCCTCCAAATGGGCCACGCGGCAGGCGTACCTGGCTCATTTCACGGTGTCGGACGTCGAGGGCGGACGCTTCCGCTCCTTCGAGCGCTGGAGCCGGGGAGCCCTCGGCCTCGCCGGCTCTCAGGGAGAGCCGTTCCGCGTCTGGCTGAAAGACTGGTCTGCCGAAGGCGGCCGGCTCCGCGCTGTCGAAGACGGGGTCGCTCTCGACCTGACCCTCGAACCGGGCAAGCCTCCGGTGCTTCAGGGGGAACGGGGGCTCAGCCGCAAGAGCGAGGAGATCGGCAACGCTTCCTACTACTACTCCCTCACCCGCATACCCGCCTCGGGCACGATCCGCCTCGGGGACGAGCGCTTCGAGGTCTCCGGCCTCGCCTGGATGGACCGCGAATGGAGCACCAGCTCCCTCGGCAAGAACCAGGTCGGCTGGGACTGGTTCGCGCTCCAGCTCGAAGACGGCCGGGACCTGATGCTCTACCAGCTCCGCCGCAGGGACGGCACCGCGGATGCCACGAGCAACGGCACCCTGGTCGGACCCCGGGGCGAATCCCGCCACCTGGGCCAATCCGACTTCAAGCTGGAGGTGGTGGACCGCTGGAAGAGCCCGCGGAGCGGCGCCGTCTATCCAGCGGGCTGGCGGCTGCGGATCCCCTCCGCAAAACTGGATCTGAGGATCGAGCCTCTGCTCGCGGACCAGGAGCTCGACGTCTCCTTCCGCTACTGGGAGGGGGCCGTGCGGATCGAGGGGACCTCCCCGGGAAGGGGCTACGTCGAGATGACAGGCTACAACGAAGGGCTTTCAGATGCCGCCGATACCGCGCTCCCCTGAGGGAGCGGCGTGCTCCCTCACGTCCGCGCGCCGTTTTCGTCGGGGAGAAGGCGCTCCCTCGCGTCGACGGCGCGCTCCCCGATGTCCGCAGGCCGCCAACGCAGGGGAGTGCGCCGCTCGCGACGCTGGCGGCGTTCTCCCCGGCGTCCGCGCGCCGCCAGCGCTGGGGAGAGGCTGCTCCCCACGAGGGAGAACGCCGCTCCCCTGCGCGCGCAAGCCGCCAGCACGGGGGATGGCGCGCTCCCCGGCGGGGGCAAGCCCCGCCCCTGCATGGATAGAACAGCAAGCGGTAAGGCCCGGCGTTCGCGCGCGTTTGAGGGGTGTGCGCACGCTTTCCTTCACGTGCGCAAAGCGCGCAGCCCGCCGGCACCCGCGCGCGGGAGGGGAGGTCCCCTCCGGATGGGTGCCGGCAGTTTCTATTCGTAGCGGATGGCTTCGAGCGGCTCGACCCCTGCGGCTCTCCGCGCGGGGAGGTAGCTCGCGAGCAGGGCCACTGCAGCGAGCAGCACCGGCACGGCGGCGAAGGTCGCCGGATCGGTCGTGCTCACCTCGAAAAGCAGCGCCTGCATGAAGCGGGTGACCGCGAACGAGCCCGCGAGCCCCAGCCCGATTCCGACGAGCGCCAGCGCCATCCCTTCCTTGAGCACCATGCCCGAAACCTCGCCGCGTTGCGCTCCCAGAGCCATGCGCACGCCGATCTCCTGCGTCCGCTGGCTGACGATGTAGGAGATGACGCCGTAGATCCCGACCGCGCCCAGGGTGAGGGCCACGACCGCGCCGATGGCCAGAAGGAACATGGTGAACGACACCCGCGCCATGGAGCGCTCCACCACGTCCTCCATGGTGCGGACCTGCGCCAGCGGGAGCTTCGGGTCGATCGACCAGACCGCTTTCCGGACGGGCTCGACCAGCGTCAGAGGATCGATGCCGGCGCGGGCCTTCACCGCCAGGGTGAAGTCGCGGGGCACCCACTCGCCGCCCGCGCCGGGCCCGTCGGGATTGCTGCGCCGCACCGGGTAATAGACCACCTCGGCAGGCTTCTCGTGCAGCCCCTGCTCGCGCACGTCGCCTACGACTCCGACAATCGTGTACCACTGCGAAACCGCCTCTCCCGGACCGCCGAGGCTGAGCCGCTTGCCCAGGGCGCCCCCCTTCGGCCAGAAGCGCCGCGCCACGGCCCGGTTCACGAGCACGCCGTCATGGGGCGTGTCCGGATCGATCCGCTCGAAGCTCTTCCCCTCCAGGAGCGGGATGCCGAGGGCCTCGAAGTAGCCGGGGCTGGCGAAGCGGGTGCCGAGCATGGGCGGCAGCGAGTCGGGCGGCAGCGGATGGTCCTCGATCATGTGCGAGCTCATCGAGTTCATGTTCGAGAGAGGGAGGATGGTCACCGTCCCGGCCTTCGTCTCTCCGGGGATGGCCCGCACCTGCTCCAGGAGCCGGGTATAGAAGCGCGCGGTCCGCGCCGCCTCGCCGTACTCCGCCTCGGGCAGGTTGAGCTGCACCGTGAGCACGCCGGCCGGCTGGACGCCGGAGTCCACGTTCGCCATCCCCCAGAAGCTCCTCACCATCAGGCCGGCGCCGACCAGGAGCACGAGCGCGAGCGCCACCTGCACCACCACCAGGGCCTGCCGGGCGCGGTGCCGGGCCCGGCCCGCGGTGCCGCCCCGGCCTCCCTCTTTGAGCGCGGGCACGAGGTCCGGCGAGCCGTAGCGCAGCGCGGCGAAGCCGCCGATGAAGACGCCGGTGAGGAGGGCGAGAAGGAGATTGAAGCCGACCACCGTGGCGTCCATCCCGATCTCGTCGAGCCGCGGAATACCTGGCGGCTGCAGCGCCAGCAGCAGCCGCACACCGGCGGCGGCGAGGGCGAGCCCCACGAGGCCGCCCAGGATGGAGAGCGCCAGGCTCTCGCCGAGGAAGACGCGCGCGATCTCCCAGCGCGAGGCGCCGATGGCCGTGCGCACCGCAACCTCCCGCTGCCGCCCCTCGGCGCGGACCAGGAACAGGTTTGCCACGTTGGCGCAGGCAATGAGGAGGATCAGGCCGACGCCTCCGAGGAGCACCCAGAGCGTGCGGCCGATGTCGCCCACCAGGTGGTCCCGGAACGGCTTGGCGAGCACCCCGAGCTTCGCCTGCTCGATCATGCCCCGCGGCATGATGTCGGGCCCGAGCGCCTCCGGCAGCCTCCAGACCAGGGCCGAGAGGTCCTTGGTGGCGCGCTCCGTGGTGACCCCGTGCCGCAGCCGGCCCACGCCGCCATAGTTGAAGTTACCGGGCTGCAGGTTGGCCGGGTCGATGACCATGGGGGTCCACAGCTCCTCCTGCGCGGAGGGGAAGCGGAATCCTTCGGCCAGCACGCCCACGATGCGGCGCGAGACGCCGTCCACCTGGACGAGCGAGCCCACGACCTTGCGGTCCCCGCCGAAGCGGCGCTGCCACAGTCCATGGGAGAGGACCAGAACCGGCTCTGCGCCCGGCTTGCCGTCCTCCTCGATGAAGGGCCGGCCCAGGACGGATCGTGCGCGGAGCACCTTGAAGATCGATGGCGTCACCCTGGCCGCCCCGATCCGCTCGGGCTCCCCGCCGGCGAGCCTGCCGGTGAGCGTGACCGCGCCCTGCCAGTAGATTCCCAGCTCCTCCAGCACCTTGTTCTCGTTGCGGTAGAGCAGGTAGGTGCCGTCCGAGAGAGCGGCCTCCTCGAGCCCCATGCCCGGCGCGGTCTGCGTCACCCAGACGATCCGCTCGGGCTCCGCGTACGGCAGCGGCCGGATCAGCACGGCATTGATGACCGTGAAGATCGCCACGGTGGCGCCGATCCCGAGCCCCAGGGAAAGGACCGCGATCAGGAAGAAGCCCGGAGCTTTGCCGAAGCCGCGGGCGGTCGAGCGCAGCGAGGAGAGGAAGCTCATGGAGAGAGCTTACGGCAGGGGCCGGGAAAAGGTTCTGCCGATCAGGGCGGCCACCCTCCGCGACCCGGCCTCGTTGAAGTGCACGTCGTCGTAGAAGACGGAGGTATCCCTGGGCAGCTCCCGCGCCAGGTCGATGCACGTGACGCTCCTCGCCCGGCAGATGCGCCGGAGGCTCTCGTTGAACCTCTCCATGCCGTCGGCGAGGGCTTCCGCGGTGTAGTACTCGTGTCCGGGCTCCTCCTGGTAGTCGCCCACGCCGCCCATCCACAGGAGGGCCTGCTCCTCCCCGGTCAAGCCGGAGCGCCAGAGCGCGGGCTGGGTCAGCAGGATGACCCGGATTCCCCGGCTTCCAGCGTCCTCCACGATCCGGCTCATGTTCCTCGTGTGCTCCGCCAAGGCCACGGACAGATCGGGCAGCGTCGTGCGCTGCCGCGACGCCGACTGTCTGTGCTTCCGCCACAGCGTATAGACCTTGCCCGCATCATCCTGGATCAGCTCCTGCCGGGGCTCCATGTACTGCCTCCAGGCCGTGCGCAGCCGCTGCCGGATTTCTACGGGCACGAGGATCGAGCGGCCAGAGCCCTGGCTCGGCAGGACGGAGAAGGAGCTGGCCAGCAGGGCCTGGCGCTCCTCCGGGCTCAGCCGGCCCACGCCGGGGAATGGACGGTAATCCCGGTCCTCCTTCAGGCGGCGCATGAAGTCGTTGACCCCGGCGAGAAGCAGGACGGCGTCGATATCCGGGTATTGGCGAGTCAGCTTCTCCACCTGCACCACGTGGTTCCGCGTCATCTGTCCGCTCTTCCCCACGTTGCCGACCCAGGCCCGCGGGCCGGGTTTCGCGTTCAGGAGCTCCTGCAGCAGGTGAGGCCAGGCTTCCGTCTCGTCCAGGTAGAGGCACTCCGTGGTGCTGCCTCCGACCGCCAGGATCCTGTAGTCCTGGTCTGGCGAGAACGCGTCCCCACGCAGGCCGTGCTCGTTGATGTAGAACCTCGACTCGCCCTCGACGCCCGGCATGATCGACGGCATCGGCCGGAAGATCTGCCGCGTGCCGGGCTCCCAGACGTAGTACCGCCCGGGGGAGGACAGGCGCAGGGCGAGCTCGCCCAGGACGAGAGAGAGGGCGAGGCTGAAGAGCGCCAGGGTGAGACCGAAGATCCTGGTCCGCCGCATCACTCGTAACGGATCGCCTCCAGAGGCTCGACCCCGGCTGCTCTCCGTGCGGGCAGGTAGCTCGCCAGCAGGGCCACGGCCGCAAGCAGGAGCGGCACGGCGGCAAAGGTTGCCGGGTCAGTCGTGCTCACCTCGAACAGGAGAGCCCGCATGAAGCGGGTGACCAAGAGAGCGCCAGCGAGCCCCAGTCCGATGCCGAGGAGAGCCAGCGCCAGTCCTTCCTTGAGGATCATGCTGGAGACATCTGCACGCTTTGCGCCTAGGGCCATGCGCACCCCGATCTCCTGCGTGCGCTGGCTGACGACGTAGGAGATCACGCCGTAGATCCCCACGGCGCCCAGGAGAAGCGCCACGGCCGCGCCGATCGCCAGCAGGACCAGCGTGAACGAGGTGCGCGCCATGGAGCGCTCCACTACCTGCTCCATGCTCCGCACCTGGGCGAGCGCCAGATTCGGGTTCAGGGACCAGATCGCCTGCTGCACCGGCCGCGCCAGCGACATCGGCGACGTTGGATCTCCCTTGCTTTTGACCACCAGGGAAAAGCTCCGCGGCACCCACTCCCCTTCTTCCCCTTCCTCACGGAGGTCGAGCCGCACCAGCGGGTAGTAGACCGACTCGGCCACGGGCTTGTGCAGCCCCTCCTCGCGCACGTCTCCGACGACCCCCACGATGGTGGCCCAGCGGCCGCCCGCGGCAAGGCCGGGAGTGAGGCGCCGGCCCAGCGGGCTCCGGCCCGGCCAGAAGCGGTCCGCCACCGACTTGCTCACCAGCACCTCGTCCGAGCGCTTCTGCGGATCGACCCGGTCGAAGACCCTGCCCTCGACCAGGGGGATGCCCATGGCCTCGAGGTAGCCCGGGCTGATGAAGCGTGTGCCGAGCACGGGCGGCACGGTGTCGGGCGGCAGGGGATGGTCCTCCATGCTGTGCGTGCTGTTGTCCCTGAACCCGGTCAGGGGGAGCACGTTGACCGTGCCCGCCCGCTCCACCCCGGGGATCGCCCGCACCTTCTCCAGGAGCTGGCCGACGAAACGCGCCGTGACGTGGACGTCCGGATACTCCGGCTCGGGCAGGTCGATCATCAGCGTGAGCACCCCCTCCGGCTTGACTCCGGGGTTTACGTTCGCGAGTCCCCAGAAGCTCTTCAGCATCAGGCCGGCCCCGACCAGGAGCAGCAGTGCGAGCGCTACCTGGGCCACCACGAGCCCCTGCCGCGCCCGGTGCCGCGCCTTGCCCACGGTGCCGCCGCGGCCCCCGTCCTTGAGCGCGGGCACGAGGTCCGGCGCACCGTAGCGGAGGGTTGCGAAGCCGCCGATGAAGAGCCCTAGGAGCAGGGACAGCAGGATCGTGAAGGCCACGACCACGCCGTCGATCCCGATCTCTTCGAGCCGGGGGATGCCCTGGGGCTGCAGCGCGAGCAGCAGGCGCACGCCCACGGTAGCGAGGCCGAGGCCCACGAGGCCCCCGATCAGCGCGAGGCCGACGCTCTCGACGACGAAGACGCGGGCGATCTCGCCGCGGGTGGCGCCGATCGCGGTGCGAACCGCCACCTCCCGCTGCCGGCCCTCGGCCCGCACGAGATAGAGGTTCGCCACGTTGGCCCCGGCGATGAGCAGGATGATGCCGACGCTGCCCAGGAGCAGCCAGAGGGTGCGCGAGAGGTCCCCCACCATTTCGTCCCGGTACGGCTTGACCACCATCTTCATCTGCGCCTGCTCGAGCATGCCGCGAGTGATGTCGCTGCCCCCGAACTCCTCGGGGATGCGCCAGACCAGCGCCGAGAGATCTTTGGCGGCCCGCTCCACCGAGACCTCGGGCCGGAGCCGGCCGATGCCCGGGAAGTTGAAGTTGCCCACGGCCAGGTTGGCCGGATCGACGACGAGCGGCAGCCAGATCTCCGTTTCCACGCTCGGGAAGTGGAATCCCTCGGGCATGACCCCCACCACTTGGCGGCTGACCCCGTCGATGCGCAGGGTCTTGCCGATCGCCTGCGGGTCGCCGCTGAAGAGCCGCTGCCAGAGCCCGTGAGAGAGGACCAGGACCGGCTCGCCTCCGGGCCCGCCGTCCGCCTCGACCAGGGTCCGGCCGACCGCGGGCGGCACCCGGAGGATGCCGAAGACCGACGGGCTCACGCCCGCGGCGCCCACCCGCTCGGGCTGCCGGCCGCCGGACAGGGCAGCCGAGCCCTCCCAGAAGATCCCCAGGTCCTCCAAAACCTTGTTGTGCTTGCGATAGAGAAGGTAGGTCGCGTCCGAGTGTTCGAGCACGTCGAACCCGACCCCGGGGGCCGTGTGCATCACCGACACCAGCCGCTCCGGCTCCGGATAAGGGAGCGGCCGGATCAGGACGGCGTTCACCACCGTGAAGATCGCCGAGTTGGCGCCGATCCCCAGCCCCAGGGTGAGGATCGCGAGGACGAAGAAACCGGGGGACCTGCGGAATCCGCGGGCGGTGGAGCGCAAGGAGGTGAGGAGGCTCATGTCCGGGCACTACGACAGGGTTCGGGGAAAGGTTCCAGGTCTGCTACCCTTCGCACGATGAAATCAGCACTTGTCCTGCTCGCCGCCTTTCCTCTCTTCGGCTTCCAGGCCCACGACCACGGTGCCCCCCCGGCGGCACCCGCGGGAGAGGGGAAAGTAATCGACGTGCCCCCGGCCGACGCCGGCGCCGCCACCCTGGAGGCGCGCAGCCAGGCCGAGCGTGCGACCGTGGGACGCTTCAAGATCTTCCATGGCTTCCACTTCGCCGACCGGCAGCCCGAGAGCGGCATCACCTTCGCCCATCAGATCGTGGACGACGCGGGCAAGACCTACAAGGCCGCCCATTACGACCACGGCAACGGAGTTGCGGTGGCAGATGCCGACGGCGACGGCCTGACCGACGTCTACTTCACCAGCCAGCTCGGCGGCAACGAGCTGTGGAAGAACCTCGGGGACGGCACGTTCCGCAACATCACCGCCACAGCGGGTGTGGGTCTGGCGGACCGGGTCTCCGTCTCGGCCGCGTTTGCCGACGTCGACAACGACGGCGATCAGGACCTCTACGTAACCACGGTCCGCATGGGGAACGCGCTTTTCGAGAACGACGGCAAGGGGAAGTTTCGCGACATCACCAAGGCCTCGGGCCTCGGCTACGTGGGCCACTCCTCGGGCGCAGTCTTCTTCGACTACGACCGCGACGGCCGGCTCGACCTCTTCCTGGTCAACGTGGGCAAGTACACGACCGATGCGCGGGGCCGCGGCGGCTACTACGTGGCCTACGAGAACGCGTTCCAGGGGCACATGTTCCCGGAGCGGACCGAGCGCAGCGTTCTATACAGGAATCTCGGAGGCAACCATTTCGAGGACGTGACCGACAAGATGGGGCTGGTGGACAACGGCTGGAGCGGCGACGCCACCATCACGGACTTCAACGAGGACGGCTGGCCCGACCTCTACGTCCTCAACATGCAGGGGGACGACCACTACTGGGAGAACCAGGGGGGCAAAGCCTTCGCCGACAAGACGGCACAGCTCTTCCCCAAGACCTCCTGGGGCGCCATGGGCGTCAAGTCCTTCGACTACGACAACGACGGCCGCATGGACCTCTTCGTCACCGACATGCACTCCGACATGGTGGGCGACATCCCGCCCCAGGACGAAAAGGCCAAGTTCCCGCCAAAAGAGGAAATCCCGGTGCTCCAGGGCGCGGCCAACAACGTCTTCGGCAACTCGTTCTACCGGAACCTCGGCAACGGCAGGTTCGAAGAGACGTCGGACGCCCTCAACCTGGAGAACTACTGGCCCTGGGGGGTGAGCGTCGACGACCTGAACGCCGATGGATGGGACGACGTGGTGATCACGTCGAGCATGAACTTCCCCTTCCGCTACGGCGTCAACTCGGTGCTGCTCAACAATCGCGGCGAGGGGTTCCTGGACAGCGCCTCCATTCTGGGGGTTGAACCGCGCCGCGGCGGCAAGACGCGCAAGCCCTGGTTCACCCTGGACTGCTCCGGCGAGGACCGCGGCCATAAGCAGTGTCAGGGCAAGACCGGGAGCTACACCGTCACCGGGACCCTCGGCACCCGCTCCTCCGCCATCTTCGACCTCGACAAGGACGGCGACCTCGACATCGTGACGAACGAGCTCAACTCCGAGCCCCTGGTGCTGGTGAGCGACCTGGCGCAGCAGAGGAAGATCCAGTGGGTGAAGGTCAACCTGCGGGGCACGGCGTCAAACCGCAACGGCCTGGGCGCGGTGGTCAAAGTCCACGCGGGCAACCGGGTGCTGACCAAGGTTCTGGACGGCGCCTCCGGCTATCTCTCACATAGCATCCTGCCCCTCTACTTCGGGCTGGACGAGGCGAAGACGATCGAGCGGATCGAGGTCCGCTGGCCCTCCGGGCGGACGCAGACCGTACAAGGGCCGATCGAGGTCAACAGTACGGTCGACGTCACCGAAGCGAAGAAGTGACCCTGCGCGCCACGTCCTGAGCGGAGACGATCACCGGGGTGATGCCTCCGCCGGGGCGCGTCCAGTGCCCGACGAAGAAGAGGTTGGTGATGTTGGCCGTGACATCGGGCCGGCCTGCGCCGAGTTGATCCGGAGACATCTCCCAGCCCAGCATGGCTCCCTGGTGGTTGAGCGTGAAGCGCCAGGAGGTGTGCGCCGAGGCGCTGCTCTTGACCACGATCCGCTTCGAGATCCCCGGGATCCGCTGCTCCAGATGATCTAAAAGGAAGGCCTCCACCCGGGCCTTGTGGGCCGGCCAGTCCCCGACCTTGCCATAGTCCATCTCCAACACCTTCTGCAGGATGACGATCTGCTTGCCCGGCGGTGCCATGGCCGGCTCGTAGAGCGTCGGGACGAAGATCTTGCAGCGCAGGGCATCGACGCCCACACGGTCCATGTCCCAGGAATCCCAGTAGTAGCCCTGGGCCTCTTCGAGGACATCGCCAGGCATCCCTTCTAGCCCGACGTGGGTGAGGAAGCAGGGAAAGGTGGGCCGCAGGCCGCGCAGAGGCTCGAGCGCTCCCGGCTCCAGGTGCTCCGGCCCTACCAGCTTCTCCAGGGTCAGGAGCAGGTCGGCGTTGGAAATGATGGCGCCGGCCCGCACCACGTCGCGCTGGCCGGCCCGGGGGCCGCGCAGCACCTCCAGCTCCACACCGCGCGCGGCTCCCTCCTCGACGAGGATCCGGCTCGCGAACGTGCTCGTCAGCACGTGTCCTCCGAGCTCTTCGAAGCGCGCGGCCATGGCATCCGCGAACGCCTGCGATCCCCCCTTCGGGTAGTAGTTGCCCAGGAAGTAGGAGAGCCGCAGCATGGAGTCGAAGACGAACGACGTGCGGCTGGGAGGCGATCCCCAGTGCGGGCAGTCGGCCGTGAGGAGGAGCTTGAGCTTGGGATCGGCGAACCAGCGGTCGAGCGCCTGCCGCACGGTCATGTCGCGCCAGGGCGCCAGCCGTTCCAATGATTTTCCGCGGAAGTAGTGGAGCAGGCCGAGGAGATAGGTCTCGTTGACCGCCTGGAAGAAGGAGTCGAGGGCGCCGGCCTCGGCCGGGAACTCCTCTTTGAGCCGCGCTCGGTAGACATCGAGATCGGCGGGCACCGCGAAGCGTGTGCCATCCGGAAAGTGAAAGGTGTCGACCGGGTCCATCTTGACCCAGCCGACGTCGATCCCGAGCTCCTGGAGCAGCCGGCCCGTCAGAGTCTCGGGGTTCCCCAGTAGCGGGTAGAAATGGGTGGCAGCGTCGAAAGTGTAGCCGGCGCGGCGGAAGGTGCTGCAATAGCCGCCCACCATGTAGTGCTGCTCGACCAGCAGGACGCCAAGCCCCTCGCGCGCCAATAGATTTGCGGCGATCAGCCCGCCGACTCCCGCGCCGATGATCACGGCGTCATAGCGCGGGTCCGGCGCGGTCCGCAGCCCGCGGAAGCGGCGCTTTCGGTTCATGCGGGCTCAGGAGGGAGGATTGCGCCCGTACGTCTCGTGGGCCGCCACCAGCTCGCCGCTCGCGATCGCGGCTCCGAAGGAAAGCTCGCCCCCGAGCACCAGGGCGGCGGCGATCTCGGCCAGCTTCGGCGCCTTGCCGGCGCCCACGCAGCCGAGCATCTCGAGGCATTCGCGCGCGGTCCCGAGCCCCGTGCCGCCCCCGACCGTGGCCACGGTCAGCGAAGGCAGGGTCACGCTCGCGTACAGGTCTCCCCCCTTGACGACCTCGAAGGAGGTGATCCCGACCGCGGAGTTGGCGACGTTGGCCACGTCCTGGCCACAGGCGATGAAGAGCGCGGCGAGGCCGTTGGCGATGTGCCCGTTGTAGCCGAGCACTCCGGCCTGCAGATGCCCGAGGACGGTGCGGTGCCAGACGTCGGCGATCTCGGCGGGAGACGCGTGCAGATAGGCGCGCGCGAGCCGGGCCGGGAGGCGGACCTCGGCGATCACCTTCTTGCCCTTGCCGCCGGCGAAGAGAGAGCCGCTCGCGTGCTTCTCGGATTCGGCGCCGCTGAAGAGGTAGAAGCGGGGCGCGTGCCCCTGGTCGACCAGCCAGCGGCAGGCCCGGTCGGTCGCCTTGGCGATCATGTTCATGCCGTGGGCGTCCGCGGTCCAGTAGACGAAGTGGACGGCCACGTCCCTCCCGACGGGCAGGGGCTCGACGCGCAGCAGCCGGCCGTGGCGGGTGGTGGCCTCGGCCTCCGCCTTCAAGGCCGCGAACAGCCCCGGCAGGCCGCGGGAGAACGCGACGGCCTCGGCGGCGCTCTCGAACAGAAATACCGGCGACACCCGGTTCTCGTCGGCCACGATCCGGACGGTCGCGCCGCCGGCCCGGGTGATGGTCACGGCGCCCCTCTCGTACGAGCGGACCAGGGTCCCCTCCGTGGTGGCAAGTGGGACGTAGAACACACCCTGCGCGTGCTCCCCCTTGACCAGCAGAGGGCCGGCCAGGCCCAGCGGCACCTGGGCGGCACCGATCGGGTTCTCGATGTTGCCCCGCAGCTCCTCCGCCGGGACCGTGGACACGGCGGCATGGACGAGGTGCGCGCCAGTCCGCTCCTCGACCCATCGCCGCCGCTCCGCGAGCGCTTCCTCGGAGTAGCCCTGCCCGTCCAGCCGGGGCACCAGCTCAGCCATGTCAGCGGTGCGCCTTGACGCCCCGGGCCATCAGGCCGATTCCCCCGAAGAGAAGCACGAGCATGACGATGGTGTTGAACAGGCTCGTCTGCTCGAAATAGATCCGCAGGTTCATCAGGATGCCGGCGAGGATGATCACCGATCCCGCGATGAGGAGGAGCCAGCCGAGGACCGAACGGCCGTTGAAGAAGACGATGCCGATGCCGAAGATGAGCGGCACCAGCGAGAGTCCGAACGTGTCGTAGCCCCGGAGGGTCCAGAAACCGCTGTGCACCGTCACATGGCTGGTGATGAGGTAGCCGCCGGCCACCGCCATCACCAGCCCGATCAGGAACTCTCCCATACCGCCCGGGGTACCCCCGGCGCCTCGATGCTCGGACATGCGCTCCCTCCGCCGATGCTCTAGCCCGTGGCCCGCTGCGCCTCCGCCGTCTCTTCCGCCAGAAGCCGCCGGAGCTGGAACCGCTTCATGCAGGGGACCTCGAAGCGCCAAGTATAAGGCTCGGAGGTCTCGCGGCAGGCGGTTTCCAGACACGCGGGCCACGCGGCGGGATCGAACCGCAGATCGTCGAGGTCGATGCCGCGGATGTAGGCAGCGTTGGTCGCGGCCCGCGGATCGTCGAGCACGGCGGCCGTGACCTGGGCCATGGTCCAGCGCGCCAGGTCGCGCAGGTTCTCGAGCTGGTCGTCGAGCACCCGGCGGGCCTCGTCCAGGCCGACTCCGACCTTGTAGAAGGTCAGCTCGGCAGCCGCGAGCGCTCCCACCTCCATGAAGTCGAAGAACACCGGCTCCGGAGCTTCCAGGACCACGTTCTCCTTCTTCCAGCGGTAGTAGTCGGCCAGCACGCGATGGATGCCCTGGTTGATCGGCCCCAGCTGGCTGAAGCGCCGCAGGAACCCGGGCAGGAACGACTGGTTCGTGTGCAGGTCGTTGATGAACGGGAAGACGTAGAAGGCGAAGTAGATCGTAAGCTCCCAGACGTAGCGCAGGGAGAAGCACTCCTGGTCGCCCAGCGTGTTGTAGCTCACGGCGAAGCTGGGGACGTAGGCCTCGTAGATAGCGCGGGCCAGCGGCTCGTAGTAACGGATCTTGGACTCCAGCTCGCCCTGGTCGGAGGTCAGGATGGCGTCCGTGATCAGGGTGTTGTAGGTCGAGATCAGGTCTCCGCCCGGGCTGTAGAGCGGATCGGTGAAGCGGCAGGCTTCGCCGCAGAGCGCCCAGCGCGCGGGTGAGAGCATCTGCCCGTTGTCCAGCGCGAAGCTGGTCAGGCCCGAGTGGTAGAGGATCTTGCGGTTGGGCAGGTCGCGGGCGAACAGCGGATATTCGCGGCAGATCCACTCCACGAGCTTCTCGGGCGTGGAAACGTCCTTGAACGCGACGTTAGCCGAGTCGTACACCAGCCCCAGGCTCGTCTTGCCGTGCAAGGGGATCTCCCAGAACCAGTAGCCCTCGCCGCAGTAGTGGTTCGTGGCGAGGAAGGTCGGGAAGTGCCCCAGCACCGACCGCTCGGGGCGGAGGCGGATCTGCTTGCGGTCGAGGTTCGTGCACTTTTCGGGGTCCAGGAGCCCCTCGACCCACAGGAACGAGGAGCCGTGCTTGATCGGGCTCGGGCGGTCGAGCTTCTGCTTGCGGACCAGGAAGCGGCCGCGGCCCGACGAGTCCACCACCCAGGTGGCGCGGCCCTCGATCTCGCGGCCGTCCACCTGGAAGCTGAAGGAGTGCGGACCGCCGTCCTCGGACAGGTCCACGTTCAGGTCCGTGATGGGGTTGACGAGCTCGAAGCTCGGGCTCTCGCGGTTTTTCTCCAGGACCGCGGCCTCGAACTTGTTGCGGTCGAGCTGGTAGGTGGCGATGTTCGAGATCTTGCGGATGTAGGACTGGCTCAAGTCCTCCCAGACCTCGCCCCCGCGCTCGGACTTCCAATAGAAGCGGAGGTTGTACTTGAGGAAGTGCTCCCGCAGGAGGTGCTCCTCCATCTCCAGCACCCGCGAGTAGTAGTAGCCGCTCATCTGGACCGTGGCTTCGCCTACCTTCTGCTTCGGCGACGGGACCTCGGCCAGGCGGTCCAGCATCAGGATCTCGATTTCCGGCCGGCTGAGCAGGAGCTGGCGGGCGAGCGTCAGGCCCGCCAGGCCGGCGCCGATGATCAGGACGTCCACATTCTTCTGTTCCATCCGGTTCCCTCCCCTTCTCTCAGGCGCGGCAGCCCGCCTTTCGTTTCACATTCTACGTCCCGGTCTCGCTGTGCGGGCTGTCGACCGGCTTCGACTCGGGGGACCGGCGCTGGCGCAGCCAGATGGAGAACACCACCATGGCCCAGATCGCCAGGAACTCGCTCTGCCAGTTCTGGAGGGATTCGAACCAGAAGCGCGACGTGCGCATGTACCCCAGCACCGTGACCGTGGTCTGCCCGTGCTGGAGCTGCTCCTCGTTGTACTCCCAGTGGCCGCCGACCGCGTGCAGCCAGAACGCGACGAGGAAGAGCAGCAGGAAGGCGATGGCGAGGGAGTTCTCATAGAGCTTCAGGACGAGGCCCCCCTTGCGCACCGGCCACGGCGCGTCCGGGTTGTCCCTGGACTTCCTCGGATCGCGGTCCTGCGGGTTCTCCTCGTCCAGCTTGCGCGACTCCGAGGAGCCCTTCTGGTAGAGGTAGGCGGTCAGGAGGATGTAGAGGAACATCTGGAGGAACTCGGACTCCCAGTTCTCCATCGTGGATTCCAGGAAGTGGCCGGTCCGCAGGTACTCGCCCATCTGGACCTGCTCTCCGCCGTGCTCCTCCTGCTCCTCGTTGTACTGCTTCAGCCCGGTGAAGACCTGTCCGCCGATGAAGGTGACGAGGAACAGCGAGATAAGGACCAGCGAAAGCCCGTTCTCGCGCAGAAAGCGTTTCATGCAGGTCTCCCTTGCTTGCGCAGGAGGATGTGCCGGTAGGCGCCGACCGTTGGCTCGTCGTGGACGATCTCGAGCGGCGCGCCGGAACGGGCGAGGATCTCGCCCATTTGCCGATTCGTGCTGGTGAAGACGAAGTCGAGGATAGCCAGCCCCGCGCGCCGAATCAACCCCGGCCGCGCGCCGTCGGGCAGGAACTTGTCGAACACGGCCAGCCGGCCGCCGGGCCGCAGCACCCGCGCTGCCTCGCTCAGGCACCGGGCCGGATCGGGGATCACTTCCAGCACCATGTGCAGGACCGCCGCGTCCTGGGAGCCGTCCGGCAGGTCCAGGGCGAGCGCGTCCATGACGCGGAAGTCGATGTTCGGCCGGGCATGCGCCTCGGCCTGCCGCAGCATGGCGGGCGTCAGGTCGATCGCCAGCACTTGCACATTGTCCGGCAGGTAGGGCAGGTCGGCCCCGGTGCCGCAGCCGATCACCGCCACCCGCTCCCCGGGCAGCAGCGCGAGCAGCTCGATCGAGCGCCGCCGCTGCGGATGGAGCTTCGTCACCCGGTCATAGTGAGGGGCCCAGATGCTGTAGCGGAAGCGGAGCCAGGCGTTCGACGGCATCCGGGGGAGGTTATCAGCAGGGGGCTTTCGTGCTGTCCTGCCTCTGCCGGGCGCCACAACGGCCCTCGCCGATGCGCGCCCACTCGGCCAGCCCCTCCGCCGTGATCAGGTCTTCCCGGACGAGCCAGCTCAGCAGGTCCTCGTCGGGGTCCCCGGTCTCCAGCGCCGGAGCCATGTGGAGCTGCAGCTCCTCCGGGACCTCCAGGACCGCTGCCCTCTCCAGGTCATAGATCATGGTGCAGGTTCCGTCCTCGTCGAGAAGCGGGTGCAGCGCCCGCCATCGTACGGCTCCTGGAATCGGCGTGCCAATCATGCTCATGGCATCCCTCCCTACTAACCATGTTGCCGCTGAGCCGTTTTTCAGGACAAGCATCCGTGTGCTGTTCTAGCGCGGCGTCCGGGTCCACTGGCCGAGCCAGTCGA
The DNA here is from genome assembly GCA_035536935.1 of Thermoanaerobaculia bacterium. Classification (GTDB taxonomy): domain Bacteria; phylum Acidobacteriota; class Thermoanaerobaculia; order Multivoradales; family UBA5704; genus DATMER01. The sequence continues at coordinate 3,582 of DATLNC010000115.1, read as the reverse complement.
GGACGGTCTCGTGCCAGAAGATGGAATTGCCGGCTTTCAGCACCCAGTGGTTCTCGTCGGGGAAGATCAGGAGCCGGCTGGGGATGCCGCGCCGCTGCAGGGCGTTGAAAGTCGCCAGCCCCTGCGCCTCGGGGATGCGGTAGTCCAGCGCGCCGTGGACCACGAGCATGGGCGTCTTCCACCGGCTTACGTAATTCACCGGGTTGAACTTCTCGTAGGTCTCGGGGTCTTCGTACTGGGGCCCGCCGTGCTCCCACTCGGGGAACCAGATCTCTTCCGTGGAGTAGTACATGCCACGCTGATCGAAGATGCCGTCGTGGTTGACCAGGCAGCGGAAGCCGTCAGGCCAGTTGCCGGCGATCCAGTTGATCATGTAGCCGCCGTACGACGCTCCGAGGGCGCAGGCGCGGTCGCCGTCGATCCACGGATAGCGCTTCAGCGCCGCGGCCAATCCCTTCTGGAGGTCGACCAGCGGCTTGCCCCCCGCGTCCTTGTTGATCGCGTCTGTGAATGCCTGGCCGTAGCCGGTGGAGCCGTGGAAGTCGACGGCCACCACCGCGTACCCGGCACCGGCAAAGGCCTGGGAGTTCCACCGGTAGTGGAATTCGTTGTGGGACGAGCCCTGCGGTCCGCCGTGGATGATGAATGCGAGCGGATACTTCTTCCCGGCCTCGTAGCCCACCGGCTTGACCGCCCAGGCGTAGACCGTGTCGCCGCCCGCGCCTTCGAAGTGGAACTGCTCGGGCTCGCCGAACTGGACGCCGGCCAGTTCCTCCTTGTTGACGTCGGTGATCTTCGCGAAGCCCGAGCCGTCGGGCAGCACGGTGTGGAGCTCGATCGGGGCCCGGAGGTTGTCGAGACCGAAGGCGATCCGGTCGCCGGCGAGCGCCGGCGAGTGGGTGCTCCCCTCGGCCACGAGCTTGCGCACCTTGCCCGAGGCCACGTCGATCGCGAAGAGCGGCACCTGGCCCGTATCCGCGGCGGTGACGTAGAGGGTCTTGCCGTCGCGGGAGAACAGCAGCTCGTTGGGCGAGCGGTCCCACTCCTCCGCCAGGGTCCGCTCGGACCCGTTGGAGAGATCGCGCACATGAATCCGGAAGCGGTCGGACTCGTAGCCCGGGCGCTTCATGGCCAGGTACGCCAGGGTCTTGCCGTCCGGCGAGAAAGCCGGCTGCGTGTCCCACGCCGGGTTGGAGGCGGTCAGGTTGCGCGGCGGGCGGGACCCGTCCACCGGCGCCTCGTAGAGGTCGAAGTTGGTGGACCAGGACTCCTCGCGGTTCTTCTCCCCGGCCAGCCGCAGGGAGAAGACGAGGGACTTCCCATCGGGCGAGAAGGCGAGCTCCTCGGTGCCGCCGAAGGGCCGCGACGGCGCATCCCCCTCCATGCCCTTGGTGAGGTCCACCGGATCCTGGGCTTTGCCGCCCTGGAGAGCCGCCACGAAGATGTGGTTTCTGCGTCCCTCGGACCAGGTATCCCAATGGCGCACGAAGCCGCCGTCGTAGAGCTGGCCAGAGGTCTTGTCCTGGGCCCTCTCCTCCAGCCGCTGCGTGGTGCAGGCGAGGGCCGGGCAGTCGGGGAAGACCTCCAGGCTGAAAGCGATGCGGGAGCCGTCGGGCGAGACGGTCAGGTTCGCCACGTCGAGCGGCAGGTCGGTGACCTGCACGGCCTGCTTGTCATCCCCCGGAACGGGCACGCGCCAGACCTGGTTGGAGCCGGAGCGGGTCGAGAGGAAGTAGAGGCTCTTGCCGTCGGGAGCCCAGCGGGGATTGCCCTCCCCCGCCTCATGGGTTGTCAGGGGGGCCGCGTCTCCCCCGCGGACCGAGACCGTCCAGATGTCGGTGCGTCCGCGGTTGGCCGCGAAGTCGGTGGTGCGCAGGGTAAAGGCGATCCGGTCGCCTTGGGGCGAGCCCTGCGGCTCGGAGATGCGCTGCATGCTTTGCATGTCGCGGGCGGTGAACGGATGGGGAGCCGCGGCAGCAGTGGCCGCCACCAGGACGAAGGGCAAGATAAAGAGCAGTTTGCGCATGCCGGAACTCTACCAGGGCTTCGCAGGCTTCTGGGCGTCGATGAAGAAGATGCCGTCGAACACCCGGGTCCAGTTGGCCGCGTGGGGCTCGTGAAAGTAGAAGCCGCCCGTCATGGGAGTGCGGAGCCAGTGGTCCGCGGGCAGGCGGGAGAAGTCCAGGAAGAGCAGGGGGCGGCCGGCGGCGTGGAGCAGCGTCTCCAGGGCGCCGGGGACCACGACCTGATCTCCGCCGGCGTCGTCCAGGGTCATGGCACTGCCGCTGTGGGAATCGAAGCCGATGGTGTAGAGGTCGGACCCCAGCTCGTCCTTCAGGAACTGGCCCATGGGCCCGCCCGGGGTTGTCACCTTCGCCTCCCGGACCGGAGCGACCTCCAGGCTCGCGGTTCGGCCATAGAGGTCGTTCATCACGTGGTAGTTGTGGGCCCAGACGATCACCTTGCGCCCCTCGAGCGGCCCGTTCAGCCACCAGAGCAGGTTCTCGGCCATGGCCGTGTCGCGGGTGTAACCCTCGATGAAGGACTCCCGGTCGCCAGGACCGAGGGCGCGGTCCATGGCCATCAGGCTCACCAGGCTCTGGCGCACCCAGTCGATCTCGCGCGCCGGGTAGTGGACCAGGAGATCGCCGCGGCGGCGGTCGATCGTCTCGACGAGGCGCTTCGGCAGCCCGCGGTTGAACTGCCGGAGCCCCGGCTTGTTGTAGTACTCCACCGGCACCAGGCCCACGGACATCGCGGTGAGCTCCTCCCGCTCCCTGGCGGAGATCAGGGCGGGATCGAGCCGGTCGAAGAAGCCGAAGACCATCCTCGGAAAATGCTCGGCCCGGGCCTCGGGCGTCGAGACGCGGCAGTCGAAGCCCACGATCTGGAGGGGCCGGTCTGTGCCCTGGCTTGCCCGGACATAGTCGAGGGTCGCCCCGACCTCCCGCACTCTCCAGGCCCGGTAGAGCCCGCGGCTCGCAGCCTCGGCCGCCGGCTGCCCGGCCCGCAGCGCCGTGTCCACCAGCTTGACGTCGAAGAACCCCGCCTCCCAGGCCAGGGTGTCGAAACCCATCACCTGGTGCAGGAAGCGGATGAGCCGCGCCTTGGCGAGGAAGGTAGAGCCGTCGCCGTGCGTCGCCTCCCCGAGCTGCACCACCCGCGCCTTGCCGATGACCTGGACCAGCGGCATCAGGTCCGAGAAGTCCTCGTCCGCGGGCTCGATGGAGCGCACCGTCACAGCATGCCCGGCAAGCCAGCGGACCTGCTCCTCCGATGGCGGCAGCTCCTGGGCGAGCGCCGGGAGGGACAGGAGACCAAGGGCGAGAAGTATCCACGGTTTCATGGAGAGAGATTGTAGGGGAGTGTGTCCGCCCCCGCGCTGGCGGCGCGCGCGCGCCGGGGAGCGTCGTCCTCCCTGGTGGGGAGCACCCTCTCCCCGGTTCTGGCGGCCCGCGGACGCCGGGGAGCAGCCTGTCCCCGCCGGGGAGCGCGCCTCTCCCTCGCGGGGATGGCCTGGATTTGCCGGGGAGCGCGCCGCCACCGCAGGGGAGCGGCGTTCTCCCTCGCGTCGGCGGCGCG
>DATLNC010000114.1:0-15757 GCA_035536935.1 Thermoanaerobaculia bacterium | reverse complement strand
GCAGTCGAGGACCAGGCGGAAGCCGCTCTGGCGCAGCCGCACCCCGAACGTCTTCAGGGTCTCGCCGACCAGCTCGCAGACGTCGACCCGCTCGAACTTGTAGTTCTTGCGGCCCGACTCGATGCTGGCGAAATCCAGGAGGTTGTTGATGAGCTGGGTCAGGCGCCGGCTCTCGGTCTCGATGTACTCGCCGTACTCCCGCACCTTGTCCTGGTTGTCCACCCGGCCCAGGCGGAGGAGCTCGCCGAAGACGCGGATTGAGGCGAGCGGCGTGCGCAGCTCGTGCGACACGTTGGAGACGAAGTCGTTCTTCATCTCGGACAGCTTCATCTCGCGCGAGGCCGTGCGCAGGGCGAGCACGATGCCGCCCAGGAGGACCGCGGCGAGCAGCGCCGAAAGGCCCAGGTTGACCGCGAAGTTGCGCTTCGCCACCTGGCCCGCCGTGGCGTGCCGGCTGTCGAGCCCGACCATCCAGTTGGTGAACACGAAGGAGAAGTGCTTTTGAGCTTCGGCGGGCCCGGAGAGCCTGGCCGTGCGGAAGGCAAGGCCTCCCTTCCCGTCCCAGACCGCGACCACCGGCTTGTCCCTGGAAGAGAAGAAGGCGGGGAGCGACTCCTTGATCGCCTCGGGCAGGACCTCGTTGCGGAAGTAGTCCTCGTCGAGGATCATCCCGGCCACGCCGACGACCCGGGAGGCGTCGTCGGTGATCGGGTTGAGGATCATCGGGTACTCGGGTGCGCGGTGGTCCACGAAAACCTGGACCGGCTCGGAGAGCACGCCCCCCTTGTGCGCCAGGGTGAGGAGGGGGGAGTAGGCCACGTAGATGGCACGCGCCTCCTCGGATGCCTCGGCCGGGGTGAAGCTGGAGCAGCTCGGTTCGAAGTAGAGGACCTTGCCATGGTTGTCGTGGACGAAGCTCGCCACGAACAGCCGCTTGACGCCGGTGACCCCCTTCTTCTTGAAGTGGTGGGCCGCCTTGTCGAGCCGGTCGTTGAGGAACACATAGTTGCCGACGTTGAGCACCCGCTCGGCGTCGTTGCGGTAGCGCCACTCGACCTTGTCCACCACCGCTTCCAGGTAGTTCTTGAGGGTGGCTTCCTGGACCTTGGCCGAGTTGCGCTCGAGCGTGACGAGCCAGCTGTATTGGAGGCAGAGCAGGACCGCGAGCGGCGCCAGGACCGCTATCAGCCCTACCCACAGGGTGTGCTTGCGCAGGAACGTCGCACCAGAACGGGGGAGATCCATGACCAGTGGATTATGGGGCCGATCTCCCGCACTGCCGAGGCCTTTTACAACTTCATTACAGGGTTTGCGACGTTTTACCGGGTGGCAGAGGTTCTCGCGCGATGGAAGAAGGAGTACGATACGACCGTAGCGGTCGCACAGAGCGACAACTAGACCGAATTGCCGCGGGGCCGGTATCCATCTCTCCCCGGTCCCGCGGCCTTTTTCCTCGCCCCCCACCCTCATTCCCGAGCCTCTTTCCCTGGGAGCGCCGGCGTCCCGCCGGCTCCGGGCTCAGTAGTGATAACGGCACTGGAGGAACACGACCCGATCCTCCAGCACGAGGTAGACGAGCCGGTGTTCCTGGTTGAGGCGCCGAGACCAGGTGCCCGCCAGGACGTGTTTCAGTGGCTCTGGTTTGCCGAGCCACGAGAAAGGGTCCCGGAGGCTCGCCTCGACAAGCTCAAGGGCCTTGAGAGCGATCTTGCGGTTCGTTTCTACCCAATACCGAAGATCGTCCCGGAACTGAGGCTGGAAGACCGCAAGGCGCTCTGTCTTTGACGGGCCCGTCACTCTTCCGGGCCGAGCCCCATCTCGCGCCGCAGATCCTCAACCGTCTGCGGCTCGGCGGCCTGGGTCCGGGCTTCCCGCAGGGAGGTCAACAGACGCTCCGCATTCTTGGGCGAGCGCAGCAGGTGCGCAGTTTCGAGCAGCCCCGCCAGCTCCGCAGCGGAGATCAGGGCCACGGCCTCGGCACCGCGACGTTGGATGATCACCACCTCGTTGTGGTCCGTCACGTCGTCCATGAGCTTCGCGAGATTGGCCCGAGCGCTGGTGTAGGTCGTCTGGATTGCCAAGGCTTGCCTCCCTTATCTGTACAGAATGACTGTACGACAATGGTAGGAAGTTCTCAAGCAGCACCCCTGCGGGCTCGCCCGGACTGCGGATCCTGCTTCCGGAAGAAGTCTTGCAGGAGATCTGATCATGGCAACCCTCACCATTCGCCTACCCGACGAGAAGCATGAGCGGCTTCGCCAGTTGGCGGAGCGGCGCAACGTAAGCATGAACAAGCTCATCGAGGAGCTGTCTACCGTGGCTTTGGCCGAGTTCGACGCCGAGACGCGCTTCCGGGCTCGCGCTGCGCTGGGCTCGCGTGAGAAGGGGCTCCGTCTCCTCGACGAGCTCGACCGCGCCGAGTAGCGTCGGGTCGAGAAATACAGCAGGCCGGCTCCGGGCTGCTATGGCGATTCAGGCGCGCTGATATTGTCATGGCTGCGGGTACTTGTCAACTGTGATTGACATGCGACGGCGGTTGTCCCATATCTAATTACCGTATATCCGACTCGGCGGCTAACTGTCCGCCTACAATGGAACACATCGACAGAAGCTGCCTCAGCTAAGTTGACGACGGGCCGCCGTAAGGTTGCGACGGCCCAACTTGAGTTGACAACGGGCCGTCGCCAGCGGAGCTGAGGCATTTTTCGTGGAGACGGCCCATCTCCGGCAGCGACGGGCCGTCGTTGCTGGAACTGAGGCAACTTCAGTTGACGGCGAGACGTCGCCGCCGGAGCTGAGGCAACTTCGCCTTATGTTGAGGCAACTTCAGTTGACGACGGGCCGTCGCTGCTGGAGATGGCACAACTTGAAGTTAGCTGAGGCGTTTTTCCTGGAGCTGAGGCAACTTGAGCTTACGGCGGTCCGCCGTCAACTTATGTTGGCCCGTCGCCAGCTATTCCGCGGGACGGATCGTCACCTTGACGCTGGCCCGGCCGAAGTAGATCTCGTCGCCGGACTGGATCTTCACGCCTCTCGGATCGCGGCCGCTCACGTCGATGGAGCGGCCCTCCCGGAAGATGCGGGTGCTGGAAGCTCCCGACTCCGCCCGCAGCCGCAGCTCGCCGGAGGCTTCGTCGTAGAGGATGCGGGCGTGCTCGCGGGAGACGGTCTGGTTGATGTCCCCGTCTTCCTGGAAGGCCACGTCGTTGCGGCGCCGCACCCGGCCTTCGTCGTCCACGATCTCTTCCATGCGCCCGACGTGGACACGGCCGGCGGGGAAGGAGTAGACCTTGCGGGTCGCCGTTCCCTTGAGCACGGTCAGCTCCAGGGTCGGCCGGTCTGCGGACAGCGAGGGAGAGGGAATCGCCACCGTCCCGACGCTCGAGGCCAGGGTCGGCAGGGCGGGCGGCGCGGGTTTGACCGTGCGCTCGGCGCGCTCGAAGTCGATCCGGTAGCGTCGGTCCCCGAAAGCCGGGCTCGCCTCGTCCGTGACTTCGACGTTCACGTCCAGGTCCGGCGGGACGGAGCAGCCGCGCTCGGCGATCCGCTCGCGGATCTCGGCGGGAAGGTCCCAGGCGTCTCCGACCAGGGCCTCGAGCTCGTCTTTCTCACGGGGGCCGGGCGCGAGGAGCCGGACGCGCAGCCGGTTGAAGGGGAAGACCCTCTTGCCGCCTCCGGCCGAGACGATGCGCGATTCCACCTCGTCGAGCACTGCCCGGCGGATCTCCATGGGTTCCGTGCCCGTGGGCCAGGGGCGGGTCCAGCGACGGACCGCTTCGAACAGCTTGTCCATCTTGGTCATTCTCTCTCCTCTGAGACGGCAGATTCGGGTGCCCCGATCAGCCCGAGCTTCGCCGCGGCTTGCACGATCTCGCCCGTGGCCTGGGCGGCGAGCCGGCCGCCGTAGCCCCCGTGCTCCACGACGACCGCGAAGGCGATCTTCTTGCCGCTCCCGCCGTAGGGGGTGAATCCGATGAACCAGGAGTGCGAGCGCTTGCCCTGCACCTCGGCCGTGCCGGTCTTGCCCGCGATCGGCGGATTGACGCCGCCCAGGATGCGCGAGGCCGTGCCGTTGGTCACCACCCGGCGCATCGCCCGCGCGAGGAACGCGGCCGACGGCTCCGACAGGATCGCGACCGGCTCCTGCTGCGGCTCGCTCTTGTCGAGCACCCGCCGGCCCTGCGGCATGGAGCCGCCCCTCGCGATTGCCGCCGCGACCCGGGCCATCTGGAACGGCGTCGCGATCACCTGCCCCTGGCCGTAGGAGGCCTGGGGCAGCGCGTCCTTGAGCGTCTCCGGCGTGTTCGGCCGGGCCACCGTGATGCCCATCATCTGCGCGGTCTCGAGCAGCGCCTCCGGACCCACTTCGTAGGTGCCGAGCTGCGCGAAGTAGGCGTTGCACGAGACCGTGATGCCCTTCATCAGGTCCACGTCGCCGTGCGGGGTCTTGTCGGTGGGATCGTCGCGGATCGCCCGGCCCCACCCGCGCACCCGGTTGCCCACCCGGCCGTCGGGCAGGAGCTGGCAGAGGAAGGTCTTCTGCGCCACGGCCGGGTCCTTGCGCAGGGCCGCCATGGCCGTGACCAGCTTGAAGGTCGAGCCGGGAGGGTAGATGCCGTAGCGCGCCCGGTCGATCAGCTCGGCCCCGTTGCCTTCGGCCAGCTTGACCGGCATGCGCTCCGGCCAGGGATAGCTGGCGCTCGCCAGGACCTCGCCGGTGTCGGCATCCAGGACGACCGCGGCGGCTCCATTGCCTACCGGGCCCGCGATCCGGCGCAGGATCTCGGCCGTCCGCATCTGGAGACGGGCGTCGATGGTCAGCTTGAGATTGCGTTCCCGCTCCAGGATCTTCTTGACCGCCCGGTGCTCCGGCTGCCAGCGGTGGCGGAGCAGGGGGACGATCTCCGTGTAGTCCCGGCGGACCTGCTCCGTGACCGTGCCGTTCGGCTGCTTGACCGACATCAGCTCGGCGAAGTCGTCGTACCCCTGCAGGCGGATGCGCGCGTCGCGCTCGGCATAGGAGGTGTTGCTCGCCCCCCAGTTGACCCGCGAGCGGAGGTCGCCCAGCAGGTGGAACGTCCTGCCGCCGAAGGGGTAGAAGCGCTCGGGGCCTTCGCCCGCGCGATGGGGACGGCCCGGGTCGAAGGTGGCGCCGAGCGTGCCGAGCGCGGTTTTGTGCTTCTGCAGCTCCTGCGGGTCGCTGGTGGCGAGCGGCAGGCCGTTGCGGTCGAGGATCGAGCCGCGGGGGATGGTCTCGGCGATGTCTTCCAGCCGCGGGTTGTACTGGAAGCGGCGCAGGCCGTCCCCTTGCAGGGTGAGGGCGCCGCGGGTGACCACCCGGTTGGGCCGGATCACCTGCACCCAGGCCGAGCGCAGGACGATCGCCATTCCGGCCGCGGCCAGCCCCATCGCCACCCATCGGAGAGCATTGCCGAACTTGGCCGTCGTGTCCGTCCCTCCGGGCCGGGCCGAGAGGCCCAGGATGATCCCGAACAGGAGGAAGTTGGCCAGCATGGCCGAGCGGCCGAAGCTCAGGAAGGGGGAGACCACGCACGAGAGCGGCAGCAGCCCCACCACGCCGCCGCCGATGAGGAGGATGTGGAGGGCGGTGAGGACCGAGAGCCCGAGCGCCAGGAAGAAGCCGTAGATGGTCCCGGCCCGCCTCGCAGCCCGCAATCCGCGCCAGACCAGGGCGGCGTAGAGCCCGAACACCGCGAGCAGCCCGAGGAAGCCCAGCTCCTCTCCGATCGCGGCGAGGACCATGTCGGTGTGGGCTTCCGGCACCCGCCCCGGCTGCCCCAGCCCGAGGCCTGTCCCGGAGAGCGCCCCGCCGGATAGCGCCCAGAGCGATTGCGCCAGATGATCGCCGCCGCGGAAGGAGTTGTCCCACGGCGAGAGCCACATCTGGATGCGGCCGGTGACGGTCTGCGGCACTCCGAGCTTGTAGCCGGTGTAGAAGCCGGCCAGGATCACGAGCGTGCCGAGCACCAGCATCACCGGCCGGCCGCGCGCCACGCAGTAGAGGATCAGGAAGAGGAAGGCGAGCACCAGGGCCGGGCCGAGATCGCGCTGCAGGAAGAAGAAGGCCAGCACCGCGCCCATGGCGAGGAACGGCGGCAGCGCGTACTCCAGCTTCGGCAGTCCGAGCTTGGAGAGGAATCCGGGCAGCCGCCGCTCCGGCAGCTCGCGCAGGAACTCCCAGCGGTCGAAGAAGTAGGCGGCCAGGAAGAGGACGATCAGGATCTTGACCGCCTCGACCGGCTGGAACCCGAAGAGGTTCACCTTGGCGTCGCTGCCTCCCGGGCCGCTGCCGAAGAGGATCAGCATGACCGACAGGCCGAGCGCGGCGAGCAGGGGCACGAAGGTCATGCGCCGGATCGGCGACCGCTCCCAGTCCACCTGGCTGGCGGCGAGGAGGAGCAGGCAGCCGGCGAGCACGCCTTGAGCGTAGGGCCGGTAGAGGGTGAGGTCGCGCAGCGGATCGCGGACGCTCACCATCACCATGAGCCCGATGCCGGTGAGCAGCAGGAGCATGGGGAGGATCAGCTCGTCGCCCGGGAACCGCCGGACGCGCCAGGCCACATGGATGAGCAGGAAGCCGGCGAGCATCGCCCCGGCCCAGAGCCAGAGCGAGGAGCGGAACTGGCGCGGGCTGCGGACGATCAGGTGGGGCTTGAGCGCGCGCAGCTCGGCCAGGGTGACGAGGCGGACGGTCAATTGATCCCCTTCCCGCCCGCCCGCGTCCTTGACGGCCTCCAGGCGTTCGCTCAGCCGGGGCATCCGCCGCTCGCTCTCGATCTCGGCGGCGGGGACGCGGATCTTGGCCAGCTCGCCCACGTTGGGCACCGGCCCCTCCTGGGTGCGGCGCCAGATCCGGCGGGCGATGAAGGTGCGCTCGGCCGGCTCGGTGACGAAGTCGAGAAAGGGCAGGAGATCCTCGGGCTGGCGCAGGTCGTTGAGGCTGAGCACGTTGCCGCTGGCGAGGCCCTTTTCGACGTCGGCCAGGGGGTGGGCCACCGCGAGGTAGACCAGGAGAAGGCCGAGGAGGACCACGGCAAGGCCGCCGCCGAGGAGCGCCATCTCCTGGTTGCGTGACGCGGGCCGGAGCCCGGGGCCGGCATGGCCGGCCGGCTGGCGCTGCCGGCGCTCGGCGGCGGTGCTGCGGGTCACGGCCATTCAGGTCTCCTAGCCATCCGATTCGACCTCGATCCCGAAGATCTCTTCCAGAAACCCGGGCGTCTCCATGACGCGCAGCCGCGTCTGCACCTGGTCGAGGCGGTCGTGCGCCTTGGCCCGGTTGGTCTTGACGTCGGCGTAGCCCGCGGCGTCGTCATAGAAGTTGATGGCCTGGAGGAGGTTGTCGCGGGTCTTCTCCAGCAGCTCGGTTTCGCCGTCGGTGCCGCGCGCCTTCTGTGCTCTCGCCCAGAGGTCCTCAGCGCGCATGCGGTAGCCGTCACCCTCCATGGTCCGCTCGCGCTTGTCGAGGTGGTAGCCGCGCTTTTCGAGCTCCACCAGCGCTTTCTGGAGCTGGTCAAGGTCGGGCTTCTCGTAGGCGTAGACGCGGGCCAGGCCGAGGTAGGGATCGGGCCAGTCCTTGTCGCGTTGCGCCGCCTCGCGGAATCCCGAGATCGCGGCATCGACCTTCTGGCTTGCCGCCGCCCGGTCGCCCCGCTGCTTCAGGGTCTGCGATTCGATCCGGTCCAGATGCGCCTTGGTGTAGTGCATCTTCGCCCGCACCTTCCGGTCGAGGTAGTTCAGCTCGACCGCCCCCTTGAGGTAGTCGTAGGCCTTCTGCCAGCCGCGCTCCCGGGTGCTCGGGAAGTTGCCGTGGTAGCCCTCGATGAGCCGGTCGGCCGAGGTCACCAGCGCCTCCCGCAGCTCGTCGCGGACCCGGCCCATGCTGGGATTGAACATCCCCAGCCAGGAGATCTTGCGGTAGTTTTCCAGGACCGCGAGCAGGTCCGGATCGGTGTCCGTGACCAGGGCGCGCTGGAGCTCCTCGGCTTCGCCCTGGATCCAGAACTGGGAGACTCCGAAGGCGATCAGCAGCGCGCCGGCCAGCGCGAGCCACTTGCGTTTCCGCCGCTTCGGCCTCGCCGGAGCCTCGGGCTGCGGACCGGGGACCGAGGCGAGCTGATCCTCGATCGGCGGAGAGGAAGACGGAGGAGGCGGAGGGATTGCGACCGCGGGCTCGTAGGTCCGGCGCGTGGCATCCAGATTCGACGCCAGATTGGACGCGCTCGGCCCGTCGGTTTTCCTTGTTTCTCCTGCCCTCAGGTCCTCCAGCGGACGGGAGGTCCGGCGCGTCGCGTTGAGGTCGTCGCGCGCCGGTTCTTCAGACCCCTCCAAGATACCAGGCTCGACCACGGGCCGGCCGTCGCGCCAGGCTTCCAGGTCGGCCCGCAGCGCTCCCGCGCTGTCGTAGCGCTGCTCGGGATTGAAGGCGAGCGCCCGGTAGAGGATCTTCTTGAGGCCCGCAGAAACTCCCTCCGGCATGGGGACGGGGGGCTCGCCGCGGCGGATGCGCCTCTCCAGCTCCTCGGGATCCTGGCCGGACCACGGCGGATAGGCGGCCACCATCAGGTAGAGGATCACGCCCACGGCCCAGAGATCGGACTGGGCGTCGAGCCGTCCCGAGTTCAGGCGCTCGGGCGGCGTGTAGGGCAGGCTCCCGAAGAGGTTGTGCGTAAAGCGCCGGGTCTGGGAGAGGTGCTTGGCGATGCCGAAGTCCAGGACGCGAACACGATCGGTTCCCTCAGGGTTGGCCTGAAGCCGGATGTTCTCGGGCTTCAGGTCGCCGTGGACGATGCCCCGGCGGCCCTCGGTGGCGAGCTCGTGGAACACCTCCAGCATCTCGCAGAGCTGGAGCGCGATGCTCACCGCCCGCCGCTCGTCGAACGGCGCCTCGCGCTCGATCACCTGGGCCAGGTCGGTACCGGCCACGTACTCCATGGCGACCCAGTAGAAGCCGTCCTGGTCGCCCTGCTCGTAGACGGCGGCGACCTGGGGCGCGACCCGGGCGAGGGCATCCTGGAGAAGGGTGCCGTTGCGCTCGGCCGCGACCATGTCGGGAGCGATCTTCCCGGTGCGGACCAGCTTGAGCGCGACCTCCGAGGCGAGCTTCGGGTCCCAGGCGAGGTACACGTCGCCGATGGCTCCGCGGCCGAGGAAATCCCGGATCTCGAAGCGTCCCACCTGCGCTTGAGTCATCATGCCGTTTATCGATTCCGTCCCAGCGGATTCCGTCCCGGTGCAGGGGTTGGGCTCTGCGGGGGAGGCGTCTGCGCGGGCGCCACCTTCACCGCCTGAGACCTGGAGGCCCGGCCGAACTGGTTCCACTGCAAGATCTCGTCCGTCCTCTCGGCAGTGGGGAGCCAGACCCCGGCAGCGCCGTTCCCCTCGATGCGGTTCTCGATGAGCAAGGGCCGCGCCTGCCCGCGGATTTCGATTCCCGGCCGTTTTGGCGCCTTCGTGCCATTGCGCGCGATCAGGTTCTGGCGCAGCCGGGTGGCCGCGCCGCCGTCCACCACGATCCCGGCGCCGGTGTTGTCATGGACAAAGCTCGCCTCGATCGAGGAGCGGTCCGCGCCCGAGACCGCGATTCCAGCCTCGGCGGCGCCCGTCACCTCCACCTCGGACACTTCGACCTGGGCGCCGTCCAGGAGCAGGCCGACAGCTTCTGCCTCGATCTTGAACCCCACGAACCGGGTGCGGACTCCGCGTCCGCTGACGGCCGGCGCCGCATCGGGCGCCTGGATCACGGCGCCTCGCGGCGTGCGGCTGACCAGGGCCACGCCGTCCTTGAGCTCGACCGCCTCCTGATACTGGCCGGGAGCGACCTCGATGGTCTGCCCCGGCTTGGCAGCAGCGAGGGCGTCGGAGATCGAGAGGAAATCGGCTTCCCCGGGGCCGACGTGGAGGATGGGCGTCGGTGGCGGGGTGGGGGCCGGGTCCTCCTGCCGGTCGTTCAGCTTCAGCAGCCGTTCGCGGACCGGTGGGTAGAACCAGGCCCCGGCCGCGGCGGCCAGAATCAGCAGGAGCAGGATCCAGGGGAGGACGCTGCGCTCGCGGGTATGGGCTGCGCCGTATTGCTTGGGCGCGGGCTTGGGAACGACCTTGCCGGCCCGGGTGTCCTCCAAAGCCGCCGCTCCGCGCACCCTCTCGGCGTAGCGCTCCCCTTCGACGATCACGATGGAGATGTTGTCCTTGCCGCCGGCCTCGTTCGCCTCGTCGATGAGCTGGTCGATGGCCGCCTGCGGATCGCCGGCGTGGGCCTCGACCGCCTGGCGGATGCGCGCGGAGGGGACCAGGTCGGACAGGCCGTCGCTGCAGATCAGGAGGGCGCTGTCCGCGTCGAAGGGGATCTGGTGGATCTCGACGAAGCCCTGATCGTCCGGCTCGTGCGGGGCGGAGCCCACGTCGCGGAAGATCTCGTTGCGCCGCGGGTGGTGCATGGCCTCGTCCTCGGAGATCTCGCCGGCATCCTCGCGGGTTCCCACGGGGGAGTGGTCGCGGGTGATCTTGCGGATCTCGCCGGGGCGCAGGAGGTAGAGCCGGCTGTCGCCCACGTGGCCAATCGTTGCCTGATCTCCATCCAGCAGGGCCACGGTGAGCACGCACGACATGCCCGCCAGACGGGGATCGGCCTGGGCGCGCTCGAAGATCTGGCGGTTTGCGAGCGCGATGGCCTCGCGCACCAGGCGGTCGAGGTCGGTGGTGCGCCGGGAGAGGCGGGCGCGGAGCACGTCGGTGGCGATCTGCGAGGCCACCTCGCCGCCGGACTCGCCGCCGACGCCGTCGACCACCGCGAAGATGCCGCGCTCGGGCTCGCAGAGGACGCGGTCCTCGTTGTTCTCCCGCTCGCGGCCCGGATCGGTGCCGGCCGCCGCGATCCGGCGTGAAGGGCTCAAGCTATTTCTTCCCTCTCGCGAAGGCCAGCGCAGCCAGGGCACCCGCCAGCAACAGGAGGGCGGCGAGGAAGACCAGACGTGCCCAGTAGAGCGTGGTCACGTCGTCTTCTCGAATTCGAGGGCGACCACCCCGGCGAGGCCGATACGGGCGCGGTCGGGGATGTCGGTCCAGCGGTCGAGGTCCTTCGGTCCCCCCTCCGCCATATGGAGGCTGGGGGGGACCGGCGTGCCGTTGACGGTCGTGCCCAGCTTGCTCAGGTCCTTGATCCGGAACGAGCCGGCGGGGGTGCGCTGGAGGCGGGCGTGCTCGCGGGAGACGTCCGGGAAGGTATCCAGGCGGAGGTCGACCCAGACGAAGGCGTCGCCGGCCTCGCGGCCGATGACGATCTCGTCCTTGGTCATGAGGTAGGTCTGGGGCCCGCGGTTGTCATTGAAAGTGATGCGGGCGAAGGCTGGCATCGCCGGCGTGGTGTCCTCGCGCCGGGCCACCGTGCTCTCGCCCAGGCGGCGGGTGGTGGAGATGCGCTTGGTCTTGGAGCCCGAGGAATAGCCCGCGCTCGGCGGCTGGGCGAACTCGGAGACGACCTCGATGTCGCCGGGCTGGAGCGCGCCGTTGGGGTCCTCCTGGAAGCGGATGGACCATCGCCCCTCGGCGTTGACGTAGCGCATGGCCGGCTGCGGCGGCTCCTTGCGGCGGATGAGGCTCTTGGCGCGCATGGAGAGCGGGATGGCGGAACGGTTGAGCTTCTCCAGCTCGTCCTCGAGGAGCTTGCGCGCCTCGGCCTCCAGCTTGGGGAAGAGGCTCCGCAGGTGCTCGTGGTCCTCCGCGTGGAGATACACCTGGTACAGGCTCGGCGCGACGGTCTCCGTGACCAGCGGCTCGAGGCTCTGCAGCATGTTTTCGCGAATGGCGAGAACGACGTCCCGCCCGGTCGCACGGTCTTTGATGGTCGTCACAAGGGCCTCCTGGCCGGTCCCGAGCCCCCGGTCCGGCCCCCGGGTGAGTATATCTGTACGGAGGAAGCGAGGGAGATGTTGTGGGAATATGGCGTCCTTCAGGTCCTTTAAGTCCTTTAGGCCCTTGCCTTTAGACGTGTAAAGATTGCAAAAAATCGCTGCCTGAAGTCGGAATGAGGTCTATACTCAGCGTGTTAGATAGGTGGAGAGTCGAAAACCCCGGTAACGGCCTGTCATCGCAGGACGTTCGACCAGACAACTTGGAGGGCTGCTTAGTGACGGTCGAAACTTCTACGATCTCTGCAGGTGTCCGCAATCCCCGCCTCCGTGCCCTTGGTAAAGCGCTCCGGCTCCCCGCCATCCTTCTGACTCTCGTCGGTCTCAGCTCTGGCTCTTATCTGCCTGAGATGGCGTCGCTGTCCGCGGCTCCCGCTCCGGTTGGCGTTCCGGCTCCCGCGGTTGTCGCCGCGGCCATCATTTCGGCTGGCGTGACGGAAGCTCCGGCAGTTACCCCGGCGATCCCGGCGGTCCCGGCGATCGCGAGCCCGGCTACGACGCTGCTTGCCAAGGGGGCCGACGGGCTGTCGCCGAAGGTGCTGGCCATGGCTCTGGACGCCGTCGCCTGCGCCAAGACCCGCGGAGTGGCCGCACGTAAAGACCTGCTGACCGTCATCGACTACTCCCTGCCCTCGACCGAGCCCCGCCTCTGGGTGCTCGACCTCGAGCGCGGCGAGGTGCTCTTCCACGAGCTGGTGGCCCACGGACGCGGGACCGGCGACAACTACGCCACCCGGTTCTCGAACCTGAACGACAGCCATCAGACCAGCCTCGGCCTCTTCCTGACCGGCGGCACCTACACCGGCGGCAACGGCTACTCCTTGAAGCTCCAGGGACTGGACAAGGGCTTCAACGACCTCGCCGAGGAGCGCCACATCGTGATGCACGGCGCCTGGTACGTCAGCAACGAGCAGGCCCGCGCCCAGGGCCGTCTCGGCCGGAGCTGGGGCTGCCCGGCCCTCTCCGAGAAGATGGCGCCGAGGGTCATCGACACGATCAAGAGCGGGAGCTTCGTCTTCTCCTACGGCGGCGACCAGGACTGGCTCCAGTCGGCCTCCTCGAACACCTGCGGCGGCGGCGGCGCCACCACCACGCTCGCGGCCCTCTGAGCAAGAACACGGACTGACACGGACCCTCCGTGTGAGTCCGTGCCCGTCCGTGTCAGCTTTGAACAGGTTTTTCAGAGTTAGTTGCGGTAGCGGTCGTGGTCGCGATAGCCACCGTTGCGATAGCCGCGGTTGTTCCAGCCGCGGTCATAGCGGTCCGAGCGGCCACCGTTGTAGCGGTCCAGCTCCGACATCAGGCTCCAGATCCGGTCCATGCCGCGGTCGACATAGGGACGGGGCCGGATGCGCTCCAGCGAGGACGCCACCTCGTCGAAGGCGCTGACCAGACCGTCAAAGCCGCGATCGCGGCGCGAGCTCCCGCGATAGCTTCCTGAGTATCTCGACCCACGGGCGAGCTCGTATGCCTCTTCATGCAGCTCGTGCAGGGTGGCGGCCACCCGCGCTTCGTCGCGGTCGGGCCGGCGGTTGTTGCGCTCGTACTCACGATGCATTGCGGCAGCCGTTTGCTCGATCTCGCGGACGATGGCCTCGGTGCGTCGGGAGTCGCCCCGATAGCGGTCATCATAGCGATCGTGGTCATCGTAGCGATCGTGGTCCTGGTAGCGATCGTCGTGCCGGTAGCGATCCCGATCGTCTGCCCGGGCGACGGTGGACAGGCTGAGGATTAGGACGGCGGTGGTGACGAACACGGTGCTTCTCATCTGTTTCTCCTTGGTTGGAAGCCTCTGGCCATCCATCTATTTCAAGCGTGGTGCCAAGGGTGAGATCCTTGATTTTAAAGGAGTTACCAGTAAAGTGCCCGTCCTCTGCCGAGGACGATCGGTGGAAGAGTCAGGACGCCAGGTGCTTCCGCAGGAACGCCGTCATGGCGGCGAGGGTCTCCTCCCGGCGCTGGAAGTGGGGGGAGTGTCCGCAGCCGGGCAGAAGCACGGTCTCGACAGGTCCAGCAACCCGGCTGGCGATCGATTCGACCTGCCGGACCGTACCGAACTCGTCCTCTTCGCCTTGGACAACCAGCACAGGACAGGTGACGGAAGGCAGGAGCTCTTCCAGGTTCCAGGCGAGGAACTCCGGCCGCAGCCAGACATCCGCCCAGCCCTCTAAGGTGGCATCCGTGCCGGGGCCGTGGAGCCGCTCGAGCTTCGGCCGGACCTCCTCATACCTCTCCCGTAGGGCGGCGATGCTGGAGACCGTTAGCGGCTCCACGAAGACATGGGGAGATTCCAAGGCGAGCGCCAGCACCCGGTGCTTGGCGGCATGGATCAGGGAGATGGAAGCCCCGTCGCTGTGGCCGACCAGGACCGCCCTCCGGATGCCATGCTTCTCCAGGATCTCGGGGAGGACCACGAGCGCCTCGTCGTGCATGAACTCGACCGGGCGGGGGAGGGGGGCAGGGTCGGAGGAACCGTATCCAGTCCGGCTGTAGACCAGGGCACCGCATCCCAACGCGGCGGCAAGATCCGGGGCGAACCTCTTCCAGGAGCCGACGGCGCCGAGGCCGTCGTGGAGGAAGATCAGAGTGGGCGCCTCTTCTGGGCCGGGGCCGATCCACTGGGTTTCCAGCTTCATCGCGGCAAGGGATCCAAGATCTCCCCCTCCGCCCCCAGCCGCGGGTAGCCCACCTTCTTCTTCCTGCACAGCCGGGCGAGCACCGGGTAGGTCCACTCGAAGAGGAGCCGGTCCCGGAGCTCCGGGTCCAGGCGGGGATGATCATAGAGGCCGGCGGCGGCGCGCTGGCGCCGGGCTTCGAAGAGGATCAGGGCGGCGGCTACCGAGACGTTCAGGGAAATCCCCATGCCCATCATGGGAATGACCACCAGGGCGTCGGCCATCTCCACCGCCTGAGCCGTGACGCCGGTCTCCTCCTGGCCGAGGAGGACGGCGGTGGGGAGGGTGTAGTCCACCTCCCGGTAATCGACCGCCCGGCCCGCGGGATGGGCGGCCAGGATGCGGAAGCCGCGCTCCTTCAACTGCGCGACGGCGCCGTCAAGCTCCTTGTGCTTGCGGACGGGCACCCACTTGCGGGTCCCTCCCGAGGCTGGGCGGGAGATCTTGAGCTGTCCTCTCTTTCTCCAGACCGCGTGCGCCTCCAGCACCCCCACGGCGTCGCAGGTCCGCAGCAGGGCCGCCAGGTTGCGCGGGATCTGGACGTCCTCCATCAGGACGGTGAGATCCGGCTGGCGCCGGTCGAGGACGGCGCGGACCCGGTGGAAGCGCTTCGGCGTGCTCATTGCAGGCGTTCTCTATCACGATAGAATGCAACCGGACTCAATGGGAGGGATCTCCTCGATGGCAACGATTACCGAACGCATTGGAAGCGGCACTCTGGACCGGATCGTCGGATATCTCGGCGACGAGGCGGAGAGCCTTCTGTCCCATACATGCCGGGGCATCCGCAAGGAGCAGCTCATCCTGCCCGGCCCCGACCACGTCGACCGGGCGTGGGGCCTCTCGGACCGCAAGCCCCAGGTGCTCGTCAACCTGCAGCGCATCTACAACGCCGGCCGGCTCGCCGGCACCGGCTATATCTCCATCCTGCCGGTGGACCAGGGAGTCGAGCACTCCGGCGCCGCCTCCTTCGCGCCCAATCCCGAGTACTTCGACCCCGAGAACATCGTGAAGCTGGCCGTCGAGGGGGGCTGCAACGCGGTGGCCTCGACCCTGGGTGTCCTGGGGGCCGTGGCCCGCAAGTACGCGCACAAGATCCCGTTCATCGTGACGATCAACCACAACGAGATGCTCTCCTACCCGAACAAGTACGCGCAG
>DATLNC010000113.1:0-11512 GCA_035536935.1 Thermoanaerobaculia bacterium | reverse complement strand
GGAAGTCACTTCCCCGCCGTCCGTAAGTCATCCCCCTGCGGGAGGAGCCCATGTCCTGACAGGCTGCTTGGCGCAAAATTCGCAAACATGCTAATGCATGTCTGGCTTGGCTCTCTCGCCAACCAGAAAAACAGGAGGTAGAGGGTATGAAGCTTGTGACGATCCTCGCTGTACTCGCCCTTTTCGCTGTGGTGCCCGCTTTCGCAGCGGAGAACGCGCCTGCGCCGGCGCCCTGGGAGCTGTCGGCCTCTTCTACTCCCGCCTGTTCGTCGTCGGCAGTCTCGGTTCCCAGCGCGCAGAACGCTGAGCTGCCGTGGCTCAAGGCGGAGCCGCTGCTTTGGTCCGAGGATCTGGAGAGCAGGGGTTTTGTCAGCGCGGGTTGCGCAGCCTATTGTCGAGAATGCGGTGGTTGCTGCGCCATCCTCGGCCCCAATAGCTGCGCCTGCTGCTAGATCCAAAGGGGCCGAGCCGTTCGGCTACCGGCCCCTTCCGTCCTTACAGCTTCTCTCTCGCCAACGGCGTATCCCGCAGGACCTCCTCGGGCCAGCCCTCGGACCGGGCGCGCTGACGGTAATAGTCCAGAAGATCGGCCTTGATCGCCGCCACCGCCGCCTCCCTGCCAAGGATCGCATCCCGCCGGATGAAGTCCCCCGAGCTGAGCGGGAAGCCTCCCGCCCGCTCGCGTACCGCCGGCTCGAAGACCTGGAAGAGAGGGATGTAATCCCGCTGGAAGCGCGGGTCGTGGTCGAGGCCGGCCTGCAGCGTCCAGTAGTGATGCAGGTGGATGAAGGTCGGCTTCGCCTCGTCGAAGATGTAATGGTAGAACGCCTCGGGGTTCTTCTCTAAAGTCCTGGCGATCGTCCGGTCGGTCAGGCCGACGAGGTCGTAGACCCTCAGCCGCGAGACCCAGAGAGTGCCGCCCACGTCCGGGAGAAGGATCGAGGGCCGCTCCAGCCCCAGGAGATCCGCGTAGCGGTTGTAGCGCAGCCCGAACTTCTCGGCCACCTCCTGGAAGGAGACGGTGGGCGCTGCCGCGAAGAGCACCGACCGGCCGGCGAAGAGGCCCAGGCTCAAGCCCACCGCGGCCAATCCGGCCACCAGGGCCGGAAGCCTTCTGCGCGCCGGATCGGGGAAGAGCATCTCCCCCAGGCTCGCCGCGAGGGTCACGGCGTAGGCATAGAGGAAGGGGAAGAACGGGGTGCCGAACCGGTACTCCTCCATCCAGTCGAAGGGGAGGAGCAGGAAGGGCACGGCCCCGAAGTACGCGAAAGCGAGCAGGATGGCATGCTTCCAGCCGAAGCGCCCGCGGCCGATCAGGTAGGCGGTGCCCGCCAGGAGCGCCACGGGCAGCAGGACATTGCCCGGTCCGGCCATGGACTCGAACAGCTCGAAGGCCTTGGCCGTCATCCTCGGCTGCAGGGTGACGAGGTCCAGGAAGACCTTCGCATTCGGCCCGCCCTTGGCGTAGAAGGTGTTCGGGTAAAGGTCCCCGAAGTAGGACCAGCGGAAGAGGAGGAACCCTCCCAGGAGGAGGGCGAACACAGCGGCGTACCGGTTTATCCGGCTCCATCCGCCCTTGGTGAGCGTAAGGAGGGGGTAGAGGGGAGCGAAGAGAATGCCTTCCGGCCGGGTGAGAGCCAGACCCACTGCGACGGCTCCGGCTGCCAGCGGAAAAGCGCCAGTCTCCCGCTCCCGGACGATCAACCAGAAGAGCAGGCAGAGGAGGAAGGCGTACAGCGGGTTCTCCAGGCCGGAGACCGTCCAGATCACGAAGGGGCTGCAGACGGCGAGCAGCAGGAGGGTCACCAGGGAGACCGCGCGGCTTCCGGTCAGAGCGAAGAGCCCACGATCCAGGAGGATGAACGATCCCGCCAGGAGCGCCAGGCTCACCAGCTTCGGGACGATCACCGGATGGAAGAGGCCGAGGAGGAAGCTCGGCACGAGGGTGAGCATCCACAGGAAGTTGGAGAACCCTTCGACCGGAGGCAGCCCGGGCTGGGAGACCAGGCCATGCCCGGCGGCCAGGTTGCGGGCATAGGTGAAGGTGATCCCAGCGTCGTCCACGATCCAATCCCCGAAGAGAAGGGCGTGGGCGAAGAGCACGAGCAGGGGGAGAGGCCAACTCCTCTTCACTTGCGCGCATCCCACCGCCGATGCATCCAGAGCCACTGCTCGGGATGGTGGCGGATATCCTGCTCGGCTACCTCCAGATACCGCCGGGTGAGGTCCACGGCTGCTTCATCCCCCTTCGCTCCTTCGGGAGGAAAGATCGGGGGGTGGGCGACGAAGCGGTATCTCCCCTGGGGCTCCGGGTAGAGGGCCACGGGGAGGACGGGGGCTCCGGTGCGCAGCGACAGCCGTGCGAGCACGGGCGAGGTCAGCGCGGGCCGCCCGAAGAAGGGGACCTCGATTCCCTCCTGGGGCTGCACCCTCTGATCGATCAGGATGCCGATGATCCCCTTCTCCCTCAGGACCTCCAGCATCCGCCTCGCCGCGCCCCGTTTGGGGATGACCTGGTTCCCGAACCGCGTGCGCAGGGCCTGCACTTCCTTGTTCAGGTAGGGGTTGTCCGGCGGGCGGACGACGATATGGAAGCGCCCCTTGTAGAGCCCGACCAGGGGCGCCACCATCTCCCAGAAGCCGATGTGGGGGGAGAGGACGAAGAACCCCTTGCCCGCCCGGTCAGCGAGGTCGACGTTCTCCCATCCTTCCAGGGTGAACCGCCGGCACATCTCCACCGGGTCGAAGCGGGTCGAGGAGATCGTGTCGCACAGGGCGGCGCCGAAGTGGCGGTAGCACTCCCTGGCGAGCCGCTTCCTCTCTTCAGGGGGGATCTCCGGCAGGGCCAGCTCCAGGTTGCGCAGGGCGACTTCGCGGTGCCGCCGGTCCAGGGTATGGCCGAGGGAGCCCACCGCACGGCCCAGGTTCCGGGCCGACTCGTGCGGCAAGGCCCGCAGCATCCCCTTGAGGAGGAGATAGAGGCCGTACTCAATCCGGTGCCGGACGGGGCGGTTCTTCACGGGAAGGCTCGACGGTTCAGGTCAGGCGCAATGTTTTTGGCGTTTGCGGGTGGGCGGGGGCGCCCTCTCAGCCGCCGCAAGCAGAAGATTACGGGCGGGAAGGTCGTGCTCCGCGCGTGCGCCGGTGTGCTCAGCGACGGCAAACCCTGGCTCAGCGCGTGAGAACCCGTGCCCGGCCCGCGAAAACTCCTGGGCGCCCGCGGAAAGACCCCCTCCGGTTACCAATTGTCCCTCGCCGGTAGGGCTCTGGCCTGTAGGGCTGCAAGGGTAGGATCAAGAGAAGAGTCTTCTTTGCTGTAGATTCGATCGAGAGTCTTGGTGATGTCTTCAGGAGGAGAGGGTTCTTTTCGAGAATCGCCCTTCTTCTTGGCAGGCTTCATCGCAAATAGTATCGCCCGAGCCTTACCGCGATTCGAACCCGGCCCCATCCAACCGAGTCCCAAGACCACGGGAACGGCCCGCGGTGGACCGTTCCCTCGAAGACCAGCCGACTACGGGCAGTAGTTGTAGCACATGCAGCGGCAATCCTGTACCACCCAGTAGGCACACTGCTGGTACCCAGGACTTGACGGTGGTTCATCGCACTGCCCAATCATGTTCGCGTAGCAATCGTCGTAGCATGCGTTAGTGGAAGTGATTGGCTGAGCAGGCACCGCGAGTGACAACTCGGGAACGGGGGGCTGTGCGAGGACGGCGGAAAGCATCAAGGCGCCAACAAGTTCCAGCATTGAATCTTCCTCCGCGGGAGGTGGTTTCTCGATGGCTTCGGCACGGCCGAAGCATTTAGCAGATCTTAGGCTAGAACACTTTTGTATAAAACGATACGTTGGGCAGAGAAGGACTCAGCGTCTACCAAACCCGACCCCATCCAGCCACGCCCAGAACTCCGGCTCCGGCTCGGCCCGCACGGGCAGCTCGGCCAGGGGGAGGTCCAGGCGGCCCAGGAGCTTGACCCCGTCCTTGGCCGTGGTGAGGACCGCCGCGGCGCCGCTCGACCGGAAGGCCTCGGCGATCCGGGCCAGGGTGGGCGCCGGGTAGGGGTGATGGTCGGGGAAGCGCAGCTCCCCGGCGACCTCGAAGCCCAGCTCCCGCACCGAATTCAGGAAGCGCTCCGGACGGGCAATGGCGGTGACAAGGAAGACTTTCGATCCGGCTTCCAGGTCTCCGCCGGATTCACCGATCCAGCGCGGCCGGCCCGGCCGGGTGAAGCTCGCGAAGCCGGGTCCGGTGAAGCCGTAGGAGCGGAGCGCCTCGGCCAGCGCCTGGCCGTCCTCCGCAGATCCGGCGTTGGTCAGGAGCACGGCATGGGCGCGGGCGATGGAAGCGAGAGGCTCCCTGAGTCGCCCGCCCGGGGCCAGACGGCCTCCGCCGAACGGGTCCGAGGACGGGAAAGCCACGAGATCGAGGTCCCGGCGCAGAGCCAGGTGGGAGAAGCCGTCATCCAGGAGGAAGAGATCGGGCGTCCGGGGGAGGCGGTGGAGGGCGGCCATCCCCGCTTCGAAGCGGTCGGGTCCGACCACGATGGCCACGCCCGGCAGCTCCCCCGCCAGGAGCACCGGCTCGTCCCCCGCGAGGAGCGGACTCAGGAGCGGCCCGTCCCCCGTGCTGACCACCCGCACCCCCCTTCCCCGGCTGGCATAGCCGCGGGAGAGGATGCAGACCGCGAGCCCCCGGTCCCGCAGATGGGCGGCGACCGCGGCGGTGAGAGGCGTCTTGCCGGTGCCCCCCCAATGAAGGTTGCCGACGCTCACCACGGGGCGCGGCAGATGGCGGGAGCGTGAGTGGTACCACCGGAACCTGAGCCGGTGGGCGCCCCCGTAGAGGAGCTGCCAGGGGGAGGCGGAGGGGGGCGGGGGCTTCATTGGAGGATCGGCCCCAGCATCTCCAAAGTTCGCCCCAAGGCCCCGCGGTTCTCCTCCAGAAGCTGAAGCGCCCGCCCTCCCTGCTCCCGGGCGGCCGCGGGATCTTCGATCCACTCCCCCCAGACCGCCGCCAGCTCCTCCGCATCCTTGACCCGGCGCCAGGCGTGCGCCCGGTCGAAGCGCTCGGCCATGTCGCGGAAGTTGTGCATGGAGGGGCCGGCCGCCACCGGCACTCCGAAGCGCGCCGGCTCCAGAGGGTTGTGCCCTCCTTTGGGAGCCAGCGTGCCGCCGATGAAGGCCCCCGCCGCGATCCGGTACAGCCCGGCGAGCTCGCCCAGGCTATCCAAGAGGACGACATCCGGCCGGAGGGACTCCCTCTCCCCCGGCACGGGGGAGAGGGCTGGGGAGAGGGGGAATGGGATCAACCCAATCGCACTCCTGCGGATCGCGTTGGGACCGAGGAGGGCTGCTACTTCGTCCCAGCGCTCGGGGTGCCTGGGAGCGATCACGAGCAACGCTCGCCCGCCGAGACGGGCGAAGGCATCGAGGACCTGCTCCTCCTCCCCGGGCGTGGTGGAGCCGGCCAGGAGGATCGGCCGGCCGGCCGCGAGGGCTCGCAGGCGCTCCTCCAGATCGGGCTTCACGGCCGGTTCGGGCGACTCGTACTTGAGGTTGCCGGTCACCGTGACCCGCTCGGCGGGTACGCCCAGGGAGACCAGGCGCTCCCGGTCCTCGGCGCTCTGGACTCCGAAGCGGTCCACCCGGGAGAATAGGTAGCCCAGGAGGGGACGGAGCTTCCTCATCCTTCCATAGCTGCGATCGCCCACCCTGCCGTTGACCGTAGCCACGGGGAGGCCCCGGCGCTTCGCCTCGGAGAGGACCAGCGGCCAGTAATCCCCTTCCACCAGGACCAGGGCCCGCGGCTGGAAGCGGTCGAAGAAGCGCCGGACGGCGAAGCCCAGGTCGAAGGGGAGGTACGCGATCTCGGCCCGGTCCTGGAAAAGGGCCCTCGCCCGCTCCTGGCCCGTGGGGGTTACGGTCGTCACCAGGAGGGGGAGCCCGGGCGGCAGGGCCTTGATCAGCGTGGCCGCGACCGCCACTTCCCCGACCGAGACCGCATGGATCCAGACGAATCCGCCCGGTCCCCCCCGGGGCATCACGGAAGTCGTTGAGGAGCCTAGCCTTCCGGACAGGGTCGGTAGATAATGGCTCCCCCGCCGGGCCAGGAGGAAGGGCCCGCCGATCAGCAGGGCGGCGCCGGCCGCGAGCTGGTAGAGACCTCGGAGGAGGACGGCCATCGGCTGGGCAGTATAATGAGGTCCTAGACGTTTTCCGGAGCCGCTCCGTATATCTAGACTGACTATGCTAGAGCTCGTCTTCACCCGCCGCACGCAGCCTGCCCCCTGGGCGGACGTGTCCGACCGTGACCTTCTCCTGTCGGTGCGGGAAGGGGACGAGGCCGCGTTCAGCGAGCTGATCGGCCGCAAGACCAAGCCGCTCCTCCAACTCGTCCAGCGCATCCTCAACGATTCGGAGGAGGCCCGGGACGTCGTCCAGGTGACCTTCTTCAAGGTCTGGGAGAACCGGCGCAAGTTCGACGAGCGGTGGAGCCCCAACACCTGGATCTACCGCATCGCGAGCAACCTGGCCATCGACCATCTGCGCTCGCGCAAGAGCCGGGAGAAGAGCGACGAGCCCGTGCGGCGGCATCTGCTGCAGGTGGCGGACGGCAGCGCCGACCGCGATCTCAGCCGCGTCCAGCACGGCGAGGTGGCCGCGATCTTCCGCGAGCTCTCCGCCGGACTCTCCGAGAAGCAGCGGACCGTCTTCCTCCTCAAGGAGGTCGAGGGGCTCTCCTCCGCCGAGGTGGCGGAGGTGCTCAAGTGCCGCGAGTCCACGGTCCGCAACCACCTGTTCAACGCGCGCCGGTACCTCCGCGGGGAGCTGACGAAGCGGTACCCCGAGTACGCCGGCAGCTTCGGTATCTCATCCGAGCCGGGCGAGGAGGCCTCGCTGTGAGCTGTCCGGACTGGACCGCCCTGACCGCACACCGCCTCGACAATGGCGGCGGCGCGGAGCCCGAGGGCTGGAGCGAGGCCCTGGCCCACTTCGACGGCGGCTGCCAGCTCTGCCGCAAGGCGGCGCTCAAGTCCGATCCGACCCTGGTCTTCCGGCGGCTGGCGCAGGTGCCGGCGGTCGCCATGACCGAGGCCCAGGAGCGCGCCGAGGTCGATTCGGTGCGCCAGGCCGTGGCGGCGATGCGCGCCGCCAGCCGCCTCGAGAAGGGGAGCCGGCGCGGTGTCCTCCAGGCGGGCGGCTGGAAGCGCTGGTCGGCAGCCGCGGCGCTGGCCCTGGTGACCGTGACCGTCCCCTCCAACGAGGCGCGGCACAAGCAAGCCGCGCCGTCGGCCGAGGTCCTGGAGTTTCCCATGCAGGCGGCCCGGCAGACCGGGAACGCGCCGGTCCTCGAAGGGGGAGTCGATCTGCCGGGGGCCCGCGTCTACCACCTGGGAGACCAAGAGCTCTCGGTGGTGATGGTCTTCGATGAGAGCTTCGACGAGAGCTTCGGCAGCTGAGCCCGGACTGCCGGGCAGGCCTTCCTCCCCCGTGATTCTGGAGTCCCGATTGAATCCGATGTCTTCCGTTCGCCGGACCGTCCTGATCCTCCTCTGGAGCGCTCTGCTGGCCGCGCTCGCCGCGCCGTCGGCGCCGATATCGGCCCAGATGATCCGCCAGGAGGGCGAGCTGGTCCTGCACGCGTTCACGCTGCGGAACCGGGCGGCCGCGGAGGCGATCCAGCTCGTCTCCCCGATGCTGACCAAGCGCGGGACCGTCGAGCTGCAGCCGGCGACGAACACGCTGGTGATCCGCGATACGGCTGCGGCGCTCGGCCAGATCATCCCGGCCCTGCGGGGATATGATCACCCGTCGCGGCCGCTCAGCCTGGACATCTTCATCGTCCGGGCGACGCGCACGACGATCTCGGGGGCGCCGAGCCAGTCGGACCTGCCGGAGCCTCTCACCCGGAGGCTGCGCGCCCTGCTGCCGTACGAGAACTACCACTCGCAGGCGCAGGCGCGGCTCTCTTCGCGGGAAGGCGAGGCGGTCACTTATGCGTTGGGAGGGGAGTACGAGGTGAGCTTCCGCCTCGGCGCCATCGCGGAAGGGCAGCGCGTCCGGCTTTCGGACTTCCGGATCGCCCGCCGCTCGGAGGAGCGCCGGACGGGCGCGTCGCTGATTCACACGAACCTGATCCTGCCGCTGGAGCAGACCACGAGCTTCGTGCTCGCCCGCCACGAGGACAGCCACGAGGCGCTCATGGTCGTGCTCACGCTCCGGCAGGGCAGACAACGCCCGGCGCAGCCGAGGCAATAGAGCAAAAGGAGACTGAGGGGAACAATGCAGTTCGTCTGCCGAGTGGGCACCCCGGACGGCCGGGTCATGGAGGAGGTCTTCAACGCCGCCGACGAGCTGGCGCTGCGGACCGACCTCGGGAAGCGCGGCCTGCACATCTTCGAGGTCCGCCGCCGCGGCGTGCCCACCCGCATGGCAACGGGGACGGCAGCCGGACCGGTGCGCCGCCGGCGGCGCATCCCGACGCAGGACTTCATGGTCTTCAACCAGGAGATCGCTGCCCTGCTCAAGGCCGGCCTGCCCCTGCTCCAGGCGCTCGAGCTCATGCTCGAGCGGATGCGCCACCCGCATTTCAAGGCGGTGCTCACCGACATCCGCGACCGGGTCAAGAGCGGCGAGGACCTCTCCGAAGCCTTCGCGATCCACGGCGAGATGTTCCCGCGCCTCTACCCCGCCACCCTCAAGGCGGGCGAGCGCAGCGGCGAGCTCGAATCGGTCATCCGGCGCTTCATCCGCTACATGAAGCTGCTCCTCGATGCGCGCCGGCGGGTGATCTCGGCCATGGTCTACCCGGCGGTCCTGGTGTGCACGTCGGTCGCCATGATCATCATCATGGCCATCTACGTGGTGCCGAAGTTCATGGGCTTCTTCGACGAGCTCGACGCCGAGCTGCCGCTGATCACCCGCATCGTGCTCGGGTTCTCCCAATTCATTACCGGCAACTGGCCGGTGATCCTGATCGTGCTGGTCGGCGGCTTGATCTTCCTGCGCTCCTGGGGACGCACGCCCTCGGGGCGCGTGGCGCTCGACCGGGTCAAGATCAAGGTCCCGTTCATGGGGCCGGTGCTCCACCGTTTCGCCCTGGCGGAGTTCTGCCGCTCGCTCGCCACCCTGCTGTCGGGCGGCATCCCGCTGGTGCCGGCCTTCGAGATCGCCGTGGCCTCGGTGGGCAACTCCTACGTGCGCAACCGCATCGAGCCGAACATCCAGATGGTGCGCGAAGGCAAGCCCTTCCACGAGGCGCTGGAGCGCAGCGAGGTGTTCACCGACATGTCGATCGACATGGTCAAGGTCGGCGAGGCGACCGGCTCGCTCGACGACATGCTGACCAACGTTTCGGACTTCCTGGACGAGCAGATCGAGACGCGCATGCAGCGGCTGCTCTCCCTGGTCGAGCCCCTCATGCTGGTGTTCATGGGCATCATCATCGCGATCCTGCTGATCGCGATCTACCTGCCGATGTTCAGCATGCTCGGCAATTCAAATTTCTAGCACCTGGAGATTCTGGAGAGCTTTTCGATGGCAGTCATGAACGGTGTGACGAACAGCATGATGAACGGGAAGACGACGAGCGTCCCCGAGCCCGAGACGGTCGAGCAGGCGCGGGAGCGCATCGCCCGCGAGCGTCAGAGCGCGGAGGCGTTCGCCAACCGTTACGGGCTGGAGTTCGTCGACATGACGCGCTTCCGCATCGACAACGACCTGTTCCGGCGCATCCCGTTCGACCTGATGCTGCGCTACCAGTTCATCCCCGAGGCGCAGCACGACGGCAGCCTGTCGGTCGTCATGGCCGATCCCTCCGACGTCACCAAGCTCGACGAGATGGAGATGCTGCTCGGCCAGCGGATTGAAGTCAAAGTCGGCCTGCGCTCGGCGATCGACGAGATCCTGCAGAAGTCGGAGAGCGCCCAGCGCGTGCTCGACGAAGCCAGCGAGGACTTCCGCATCCAGCTCGTCCAGGAGGACGAGGACGGCGAAGAGATCCTGTCGATCGACCGCATCACTTCCGACACCAGCCCGATCATCAAGCTGGTCGACTCGACGATGTTCAACGCCATCCAGCGCCGGGCGAGCGACATCCACATCGAGACGCGGGACACCGAGGTCATCATCAAGTACCGCATCGACGGCGTGCTCTACCAGGCCATGGAGCCGATCGACAAGCGGCACCACCAGACGATCATCAGCCGCATCAAAGTCATGGCCGAGCTCGACATCGCCGAGAAGCGCATCCCCCAGGACGGCCGCTTCAAGCTGCGCCTCAAGGGCAGGACGATCGACTTCCGCGTCTCCATCATGCCCTCGGTCCACGGCGAGGACTGCGTCATCCGAATCCTCGACAAGGAGTCGATGAACAAGGAGTTCCGCAACCTGCGCCTGGACATCCTCGGCTTCGACGAGGAGACCATGCGCAAGCTGCGCAAGTTCATCCGCGAGCCCTACGGCATGGTGCTGGTGACCGGTCCGACCGGCTCGGGCAAGACGACCACGCTCTACGCCTGCCTGTCGGAGATCCAGTCCTCCGAGGACAAGATCATCACCATCGAGGACCCGGTCGAGTACCAGCTGCGCGGCATCACGCAGATCCCGGTCAACGAAAAGAAAGGGCTCACCTTCGCCCGCGGCCTGCGCTCCATCCTGCGCCACGACCCCGACAAGGTGATGGTCGGCGAGATCCGCGACGAGGACACGGCGCAGATCGCCATCCAGTCGGCGCTCACCGGCCACCTCGTGTTCACCACGGTGCACGCCAACAACGTGGTCGACGTGCTGGGCCGCTTCCTCAACATGAAGGTGGATCTTTACAACTTCGTGTCGGCACTCAACTGCGTGCTCGCCCAGCGCCTGGTGCGCAAGATCTGCCAGCACTGCAGGCAGCCGGCTCAGGCCTCGCGGCAGCTCCTGGACGACAGCGGCCTGGATGCCGGGATGTACTCCGACTTCACTTTCTACGAGGGCACGGGCTGCATCGAGTGCAACGGCACCGGGTTCCTCGGGCGGCTCGCGGTGTCCGAGCTGCTGGACCTTTCCGATCACATCCGGGAGCTGATCCTGGACCGCCGGCCCGCGTCCGAGATCAAGCGCGCGGCCAAAGAAGAGGGGATGACCTTTCTGCGCGAATCTGCGCTCGAGATGGTTTTCCGGGGAGTGACGACTCTGCGTGAGATCAACAAAGTCACCTTCGTTGACTAAGGGTCTGAGCGGCATCCGCAAGCTGCTCGGGTACGATCCGGTACCGGCGCCGCCGCATGCCTTCTCGCTGGATGGGCACCGGCTGCGCTATGGCCAGTTCGTGCGCGACCGCCAGGGCTTCCGGCTGCGCAATTGGCGCCAGGCGCCTCTGCCCCCGGATTCCTTCCACAGCGGCCTGCTGGGAGGACCTTTGCGCGATCCCGCGGCTTTCACGGCGCTCGTCGGCGGCCTGGTTCAGGGAGTTGCGGGCATCCG
Organism: Thermoanaerobaculia bacterium; assembly: GCA_035536935.1. Taxonomy (GTDB): domain Bacteria; phylum Acidobacteriota; class Thermoanaerobaculia; order Multivoradales; family UBA5704; genus DATMER01. The sequence goes on along the minus strand of DATLNC010000113.1, from coordinate 48 downwards.
CGACGCCTCCCTGGTCGTGCCCGACGCCTGGCTGCGGGTGAGCTTCAC
>DATLNC010000112.1:0-4202 GCA_035536935.1 Thermoanaerobaculia bacterium | reverse complement strand
CATGAAATCCTCCTTGCGCATTCGGTTCGAGGGCGCGATGCCGTGCCCGGAGAGGAGCTCCTGCAAAGGGCGGGCCGGAAGACCGCGCGACGAGGCGGGCCGCTACAGGGTGTCGAGGCCAGCCCGCGTGGCCGGCTCGTTCTGCAGGCGCCGCAGGATGCCGCTGGCGAGCCGCAGCACCTCCAGGGTGGCCTGATCGCGCTGCAGGGCATCCTGCAGCATGCAGAGGGCGGACATCGCTTCGCGCTCCACGCCGAGCACGCGGAAGGTAACCACCATCTCCGCGACCAGCCCGCGCACCTCGGCGGTGCGGCCCTGACGCAGCCAGACGCCGGCGAGGTCGAGCGAGAAGAGAGAGGCTTGGTAGCCCAGGCCGGCGTCGTTGAGATCCTGGCAAATCTGCTGGAACGTCGCCTCGGCCGTGACCAGGTCGCCCAACCCGGCGGCGATCTGGCCCTCCAGCCGATGGAGCTTCACCAGGTCGAGCCAACTGGCGTGCGCGGCGTAGAGCGGGCGCATGCCCTGGAGCTGGCGGCGGGCCTGCTCGTACTCGCCCAGCTCGACCCGGAACAGCAGGATGTTGAGCAGGGTCTGGAAGACCAGCTTCGAGTCCCGGGCGCGGTCGATCATCGAAAGCCCGCGGACGAGGAGCTGGAGCCCCTCCTCCGGCTTGCCGGCGTAACCGGTGTACAGGCCCTTCAGGACGACCACCCGGCCGACCTCGTGCGAGTCGCTGTGCCGGCGGTGGATCGCATAGGCGAGGTCCAACATCCGGAACGCTTCCTTGAAGCGCCGCTGGTCGCAGAGGAGCGACGCGTTCAGGTCGGCCACGCGGGCATAGAGGAGCGGGTCACCCGTTCCCTGGGTCCGCAGGTCGAGGGCGCAGGCCATGGCCGCCTCCGCCTGGGCGAAATCGTCCGTGATGCGGTAGGCGTTGGCGAGCTCAGCCCAGGCGCGGGCCTGCATATCCGTCCGGCGCTCGGCGCCGTACACCGCCGGATCGAGCCGGTCGGCGGCCTGCCGAGCCAGGTTGGCCAGGTGAAGCATGCCGGCCGGGTCGTCGTGCCGGAGCGCTCGGCCCTTCTCCAGCAGCGTCTCGCAAAAGCCCCAGGAGGCCGGTCCTTCGGGCAGGGACGGTGGAGTCTCAGAATGCCGCAGGGCCTGCAGCAGCTCTTCGGACTTCCAGTCGGCGGTCTCACGCTCGACTCTCAGGCTCTGCTCGTGGGCCAGGGCGTAGGTGAACGCGGCCGAGATGGCGCGATCGTAAGCTTCTTCCTCCGTGGCCGAGAGCTGCGGCTCGGGAGCGGTGTCGGGCGTGAACATCGCCATCGAGAGCGGCGACATTTCGTTCCGGCATCGGTCACAACCGCCCAGCAGGTGGGCCACCGTGGCTTTCACCTCGTGGGAGAGAAGGCCATTTAAAAGGAGGCCCTCCAAGGTTTCGCGGCGTGGATGCTCGCTCATCAGTATCCCCTCAATCAAGTTCAACAAATTAGACTAATTCTATCACTCTCTCACGGCGGAGGCGCGATCTGCCTTCAAGTCGGGCCAGCAGGTCAGCCGTTATCGTTGGTCAGGCTGGTGGGGGCCGTCAGCTCCGGGTCGGTCGGCTCGGTCCGGCCGTTCGGATCGCTGCCGCCACCTCGCTTGGTCGGGGCCCCTGAAGGCTGAACCGTTTCGTTGCCTTCGAACCAGACGGTCAGCCGGCTCCAGAAGCTGTTCGACTCCCCTCCCGCCACGGCGGACCAGAGGCCGGCGACCCGGCCCAGGATTCCCTGGTTGGCGGCGGCGGCCGGCTGCGCACCGGCCAGCGTCAGGATGGTAACGAGCGCCAGCGCGATTATTCCTCGGTGAATTATTCCTCGGTGAATAATTCCTCGGTGAATAACCCCTCGATGAATGATCCCTCGGTGAACCGATCTGCGGTACATCCTCCTCCTCCTTTCGCAGCTACCGGTGCCAGCCACCGGCGCCTTCACGCAAACGAGCCCGTGACACGGGCCCTGATCATGTCGCCGTTACCCGTGCACCAGCGCCTCCGAAGCGCCAGGGCTTCATTGTATGCTGTGCCGCGGTCCCCAAAGAAGTGCTTCTATCTCTTAGGGTGTCGTCAGGGGAGAAAAGCGCGCCGTTCGTGGATTTGTTCGTGCCCCCGGTCACCTGCCCAGGACGTACGGCACGACCACGAAGGCGTGCCGGTCGGGCGGGAAGTCCCGCGTGTTCCGGGTGACCAGCGTGAGCGAATGGTAGCTCGCGAGGGCCGCCTGGAAAGCGTCGGGCATCTTCCACCGGTGCTCGCGGCGCAGCCGTGCCGCGAGATCGGCCACCGGCCGGTCGATTCCCAGTGTAGGGAACCGGTCCAGCAGGCCGGTCGCCGCCGCCATCCCGGCGGCATCGAAGCCTGCCAGCACCTCGGCCCGGGTGATCACGGAAAGGGCCGCCTGGGGGCCGAACCGCGCGAGGTAGCGGGTCGCCTCCTCGCGGCCGTTGAAGTGATCGATGAGGATCACCGAGTCGAGCAGGAGGCTCAGGCCTCCTCGGCCGGGCCCTCCGGCACCGCCCATTCGTCGCGGACCGCCTGCTGGTAGGCGAGCCCCTCCCCTTCCCGCCAGATCCCCGAGGTCCTTCGCAGGAGCTGCTCCAGCGACTCCGCCGCCCGGGACGTCTCGCACTGCTCCCGATACTGCCGCACCGCCACGCGCACGAGCTCGGTCATGGTCAATCCCTCCTCTTTTGCTCTCCGGTCGAGCCATTTCTTGTCCTCGTCTTCCAGGCTGATCAACGTACGGATCATGAGGACCTCCGATATCGAGCCGAGAGAACGATATCACGAATGAGATCCTCTACCTGTATAAGACGGAAAAAGTGCCCGCTATCTTGCAAGCTTTGTCGCGCAAAGCGGAAAAGGCCGCCGCCTACAGCTTGGCGACGGCCGCTTTCCTGCGCAGTTGCAGCACTTTGACGTCGGGATCGACGACCAGTTGCTCCGGCCGGAAGGGGCAGGAGATCTCGACCGTACGTTCCTCGCCGGCGCCGAGGACCACCTGCTGGCGGGCGTCGCGGTAGCCGGGCTTCGGCTCGCCCTTCTTGGTGAAGCGGTCGCCGGCGGTGGTGGCGGCCACCTCGACGGGCATCCGTCCGGTGCCGGCGTTCTTCACCTTCACGGCCACCTTCCAGGGCTGCCCCGCGGAGCCGCCGGTCAACCGGACGTCGCTCAGCCGGTACTCCGGCACCACCACCTGGTGGAACCACTGCTTGACGAAGGCGTCGTAGGCCGCCGGATCGGGCGCGAAGGGCCGCATCGAGGCCGTGAAGTCCTGGAGCACCGGGTAGTCCGGACCGTTGCCCCAGTCGGCCATGAACTTGCGCAGCCCGGCGAGATCCCGCTCCCGCCCCAGGCTCTGGTACATCATCCAGAACACCCAGCCGCCCTTGTCGTAGGTCGCGGTCTCGTCGCCCTCGTGGGTGCCGTCCACCTTCACCAGGGGGCGTTCGGCGTCGGCCCGCCGGGTGTCGCCGTAGTTCTCCTCGATCCGCTTCAGGAACTCCATCCGCGCCTGCGCCCCTTTGACCTGCTCCATGAGCAGGGCGGTCGAGAAGTGGGACATGCCCTCCGAGAGGAGGTTGGCGCCCGGCCCCTTGCCCGGGGTGAGCAGGTTGCCCCACCACTGGTGGGCGCTCTCGTGGGCGGTGACCATGAAGACGGCGTCGGTCTTGACGTCGCTCTTGGTGAGGAAGCCGATCCCCTCCGAGAAGGTGATGTCGGTGGGGAACCCCTGGGCGTAGCTCGCCTGGTTGGGGAACTCGGAGAGCTTGAGCTCGCGCCAGGGGAACGGCTTGAACCACTCGGAGTAGTAGCGGCGCGAAGCGTCGAGGGCGCCGATCATCTCGTCGACGTTGAAGCGGTGGGCGGGGTGGTAGTAGATCGCCGTGCCCTGCCCGCGCCGCACGTCCCAGCGCCCGCCGACGACGTTGAACAGGCGCACCGGGTAGTCGCTCTGCCAGACCACTGTCCGCTTCCCTTTCCGGACCGTGTCGCTCGTCCGGCTGCCGACCGAGTTGAAGGCGAAGTCCGCCGGTCCGGTGATGGCGATGCGGGTGGTGAACGGGTGGCCGGCGCCGAAGGCGACCTTGGTCTTCCCCTGGTAGAAGTTGTCGGGGTAGACGCGGGGCTCGTAGTCGTTCTCGTCCGCCTTCCTGCC
>DATLNC010000111.1:0-51358 GCA_035536935.1 Thermoanaerobaculia bacterium | reverse complement strand
CTTCGCGCTGGCGATCCGGCTCTTCGCGAACATGATCGCCGGGCACATCCTGCTCGCGGTGCTGCTCACCTTCATCCTAATGGCGGGGACGTCGATGGGCGCCGCCGGCGGCCTCGGGATCGCGGTGCCGGTCGTCCTCGGCAGCGTCGCGATCACCCTGCTCGAGATCTTCGTCGCCTTCCTGCAGGCGTTCATCTTCACGTTCCTGACGACCTTGTTCATCGGCCAGTCGGTGGTCTTCCACCATGAGGACCACCACGCCGACGATCACGGTCACTCTCACGGTCATGGACATGAGGCGCACGAGCACTGATTTGATTTGAATTCGCCATGCCCGGATCGCGCGGGGCACGCGGGCCATGAGGCGTAGCTGCGATGGCGATCGATGACGGCGGCCGGCCCCGCACGGCAGCCACAAGGAAACGAAAGGATCTTTTTCCATGAGCAAGAGAACTGCGAAGCTCGCCCTGATGATGATCGTCGTCGGCCTCGCGCTGATGTTCGTATCGGCCCCTGCCCACGCCCAGGAAGGCGTGGACCAGACCGGTACGCGCGGCGAGAATTCCTACTTCCTGACGACCGACGGCGCCCGCAAGCTGGGCGGCTCCATCGGTGCCGGACTGGTGATCATGGGCGGCGCTGCTGGCGTGGCCCGGGTCGGCGCGGCCGCCGTCGAGTCGATGGCTCGCCAGCCCGAAGTGGCCGGTGCCATCAACACCGCCATGATCATCACCGCCGCCATGATCGAGGGCGCCACCCTGTTCGCCGTGGTGGTGACGCTGCTGGCAGTCCTAGCGACCTAGGCGCGGGAGCGCAAGGATGGATCTCCGCCCCTCTCCATGCAGGTGAGGGGCGATGACTCACGGATAGACGCACATGATCGAGAGAGCAATGATTTTTCTGGTCTCCCTGGCGCTGGCGGCTCCTGTGCTGGCCGCGGAGGCCGAGCACGGCGGCGAGGGTGGGAGCAACCCCTTCGCTGGCGACTTCGGCAACGCGCTCTGGACGCTGGTCATCTTCGGCTTCGTCCTGTTCGTCCTCGGCAAGTTCGCCTGGGGGCCGATCCTGAACACGCTCCAGGCACGTGAGACTTTCATCCGCGAGTCGCTGGAGACCGCCAAGCGCGACCGCGACGAGGCCGAGGCCCGTCTGCGGGAGTACGAGGAGCGGCTGGCCCACGCCCGCGCCGAGGCGACCGCCATCGTGGAAGAGGGTCGCCGCGACGCCGTGGTGGTCAAGCAGCGGATCGAGGAGGACGCCCAGCTCGAGGCCGACAAGAGGCTCGAGCGCGCCAAGCGCGAGATCCAGATCGCGACCGAGACCGCCACCAAGGAGCTGTACCTGCTCTCCGCCCGGCTGGCGACCGACATGGCGGGCAAGATGATCGGGCGCGAGCTCACACCCCAGGACCATGAGCGCCTCATCGCCGAGTCGCTCGACGGCGTAAATGCCGCACCCCGGATCTGATGCCATGGCGAGCGTAAACGACCGCGAGCTGGCCATCGCCCGCATCTACAGCAAGTCCATGCTGGAGCTTGCCGAGCAGCAGGGCGAGGCCGACGCCCTGCTCGACGAGCTGCAGGAGGCGGTGAAATTTCTCGACCGCAGCCCGGAGTTCGAGCAGTTCCTGGGCAGCCCGCTGGTGGACGACGAGGACCGCTCCCGCACGCTGGAGCGCGCCTTCCGCGGCCGCGCCAGCGACCTGCTCGTGGATTCGCTCCAGGTGGTCAACCGCAAGGGCCGGCTCGGCCTGCTGCGCGCCATCGCCGAGGGCTACCGCATCGAGCACGGCCTGCTGCGCGGCATCGTGGAGGCTCATGTGAGGACGGCGATACCGCTCGGCGAAGCGCTGCGGACCCGGGTGCGCGAGTCCGTCGCCCGCTACACGGGCAAGCAGCCGCGGCTGATCGAGAAGGTGGACCCGTCGCTGATCGGCGGCATCGTCATCGAGGTCGAAGGCCGTAAGATCGACGGCAGCGTGGCGAGCCGGCTGCGCGAGCTCGGGCAGGCTTTCGAGCGGCGCGCGTCCGAGGAGATCGTCCGCGCACGCGCCTGAACAAATTAGGAATTCTTTCGAGAAACACTGAGGAACAACATGAGATTGAATGTCGACGAGATCGGATCGGTCATCACCGAAGAGATCCGGAAATACCGCACCGAGGTCGACCTCTCCGAGGTAGGCAAGGTGCTCGAGGTCGGCGACGGCATCGCGCGGATCTACGGCCTGACCGGCGCCATGGCCGGCGAGCGCCTGGAGTTCGCGAACGGCGAGTTCGGCCAGGTGTTCAACCTGGAGGAGAGCTCGGTCGGCGCGGTCGTCCTCGGCGACTACCTGGGCATCAAGGAGGGCGACGAGGTGCGGCGCACCGGCGAGCTGCTCTCCGTGCCCGTCGGCCCCGAGCTGATCGGCCGCGTGGTCGACCCGCTCGGCCGTCCGCTGGACGGCAAGGGTGTGATCGAGACGCCGCACCGCCGGCCGCTGGAGTTCAAGGCGCCGGGCATCGCCGAGCGCCAGCCCGTCACCGAGCCTCTCCAGACCGGCATCAAGGCCATCGACGCCATGATCCCGATCGGCCGCGGCCAGCGCGAGCTGATCATCGGCGACCGCAAGACCGGCAAGACCGCGGTGGCGCTCGACACGATCCTCAATCAGAAGGACAGCGGCGTCATCTGCGTGTATGTCGCCATCGGCCTCAAGGAGTCCACGGTCGTCGGCCTGATCGACAAGCTGCGCGAGTACGGCGCGCTGGACTACACGATCGTCATCTCGGCGTCGGCGGCGGATCCCTCTCCCCTGCAGTACATCGCTCCGTACGCCGGCGCGGCCATGGCCGAGTACTTCATGTACCAGGAGGGCAGGGCGACTCTGTGCGTCTACGACGACCTGTCGAAGCAGGCGCAGGCCTACCGCCAGCTCTCGCTGCTGCTCCGCCGGCCGCCGGGCCGCGAGGCCTATCCCGGCGACGTGTTCTATCTCCACTCCCGTCTGCTGGAGCGCAGCGTGAAGCTGCGCGAGGAGTTCGCGGTGGTGCCGAAGGACACGCCGGCCGACAGCCGCGACCGCAACCTCGCGGTCAAGCACCCGCAGGGGCTCGCCGCTCCCGCCGAAGTTCGGCCCGACGACGAGTTCGGCCTGTTCCACCGGCCGCATGGCAAGCACAAGGCCGGGGCGTTCCTCGACACGCTCCAGGATAAGGACAAGTACCGCGTCCACCGCTTCCCGGACACTGGCGGCTCGATGACCGCGCTGCCGATCATCGAGACGCTGGAGGGCGAGGTCTCGGCCTACATTCCGACCAACGTGATCTCGATCACGGACGGCCAGATCTACCTGGAGCCCGACCTGTTCTTCGCCGGCGTGCGTCCCGCGATCAACGTGGGCATCAGCGTGTCGCGAGTGGGCGGCAACGCGCAGCGCAAGGCGATGAAGAAGGTCGCCGGCACGCTGCGGCTCGACCTCGCGGCCTTCCGCGAGTTGGAGGCGTTCGCGCAGCTCGGCACCGAGCTCGACCAGGCCACCCAGCGCCAGCTCGACCGCGGCCAGCGCATGGTGGAACTGCTCAAGCAGCCGCAGTACCGCCCGTATCCCGTGAGCGAGCAGATCGTCTCCCTGTTCGCCGCCACCCAGGGCTTCCTCGACGACTTGCCGGTCCCCAAGGTGCGGCCGTTCGAAGAGGCGATGCTCAAGCACTTCCGCGACGAGTACCCGGAGGTCCTCGAGCAGCTCAACAAGACCGGCGAGATGCCGAACGACCTGTCGGACCGCATCAAGCAGGTGATCCGGGACTTCAAGACCCACGCCAGCAACGTGACTGCGTAGGAAAAAGACCATGGCGAACCGAAGAGTCCTGGTCAAGCGGCGCAAGTCGGTGCGCAACATCCGCAAGATCACGCGGACCATGCAGCTCATCGCGACCGCCCGGTTCCAGGCGGCTTTCAACCGGGCGGTGGCGACGAAGCCGTACACGGAGAAGCTGGCCGAGCTGGTGGCCGACCTCTCGCGGGCGGCCGGCAACGTCGATCACCCGCTGCTCCAGACGCACGACGACGTGAACAGCTCGGCGCTGGTGGTGATCACGAGCGACCGCGGCCTCGCCGGCGGCTACAACTCGAACGTGCTGCGGAGCGCCGTGGGGCACATCGAGGAGCAGCGGGGGCGCGGGGTGGTGCCGCGGGTCCACATGGTGGGGAGGAAGGGCATCAACTTCTTCAAGTTCCTGCGCCGGGAAATTGCGGAGCAGACGACGGGGCTCGGCGACAAGCCGCGCTTCGAGCAGATCGAGCCGATCGCGAATGACCTGATGGACCGCTTCATCCGCGGCGAGATCGCCTCGGCGCACGTGGCCTACATGCGCTTCCACTCGGCCGGCGTGCAGCGGCCGGCGGTGGTGCAGCTCCTGCCTCTTTCGACCGAGCAGAAGCAGGGAGATGAAGAGGCGCGGCCGGTCGAGTACGAGTTCTCGCCCGATCCGAAGCAGCTCCTCGACGAGCTGCTGCCGGCGACCGTGCGCGTGCGGCTCTTCCAGGCTTTCAACGACGCGATCGTGTCGGAACAGGTCGCCCGCATGGTCGCCATGAAGGCGGCCACCGACGCGGCGGGCGATATGATCAAAGCGCTGACGCGGGAGTACAACCGCGCCCGGCAGACGCAGATCACCATGGAGCTCCTGGACATCGTCGGCGGCGCCAACGCCCTGTCCTGAGCCCCTCAAGAGATCGGAAATCAAGATGCAGAACGCTCATCAAAATACGGCAGGAAACATCGGTCGGATCACGCAGGTGATCGGCTCCACGCTGGACGCCCAGTTCGCGGAGGATCAGCTGCCGGGGATTTACAACGCCCTGCGCGTCGACGTCGCGCGCACGGTGCTCGGCCAGACCGTGCAGGAGACGCTCTGGTGCGAGGTGGCCCAGCATCTCGGAGGCGGACGCGTGCGCGCGGTCGCCCTCGGCTCGTCCGACGGCCTCCAGCGCGGCTCGGACATCCTCGACACCGGCGCGCCCGTGAGCGTGCCGGTGGGCATCGAGACGCTCGGCCGGGTGTTCAACATGGTCGGCGAGCCCATCGACGGCCTCGGCCCGGTAAAGGCCGGCGAGCGCCGGCCCATCCACCACGCGCCGCCGGAGCTCGAGGACCTCTCCTCGAAAACCGAGCTGTTCGAAACTGGCATCAAGGTCATCGACCTGCTCTGCCCGCTGGTCCGCGGCGGCAAGGCCGGCCTGTTCGGCGGCGCGGGCGTCGGCAAGACCGTCATCATTCAGGAGCTGATCGCCCGTCTCGCCCGCTTCCACAGCGGCTACTCCTGCTTCGCCGGAGTGGGCGAGCGCACCCGCGAAGGCAACGACCTCTGGCTGGAAATGCAGGAGGCCAAGATCGGCGACACGGGCAAGAGCGTCATCGATCAGACCGTGATGGTGTTCGGCCAGATGAACGAGCCGCCCGGAGCCCGCCTGCGCGTGGCTCTCTCGGCGCTCACCATGGCCGAGTACTTCCGCGATCAGACCGGCGTCGACACGCTGCTCTTCATCGACAACATCTTCCGGTTTTCGCAGGCCGGCTCCGAAGTGTCCGCGCTGCTGGGCCGCATGCCCTCGGCCGTGGGCTACCAGCCGACGCTGGGCACGGAGATGGGCGAGCTGCAGGAGCGCATCACCTCCACCAGCCGCGGCGCCGTCACCTCCATCCAGGCCATCTACGTGCCGGCCGACGACTACACCGACCCGGCGCCCGCCACCGCGTTCGCTCACCTGGACAGCACGGTGAACCTGGAGCGGAGCATCTCGGAGAAGGGCATCTACCCGGCCGTGGATCCGCTCGCGTCGAGCAGCCGCATCATCGCGCCCGAGTACATCGGCGACCGGCACTACGCGGTCGCGCGCAAGGTCCAGCAGATCCTCCAGCGCTATCGCGACCTGCAGGACATCATCGCGATCCTGGGCGTCGACGAGCTCTCCGAGGAGGACAAGATCATCGTCCGCCGGGCGCGCAAGGTCGAGCGCTTCCTGTCGCAGCCGTTCTTCGTGGCCGAGCAGTTCACCGGCCTGCCCGGCATCTACTGCTCGCGCGAAGACACGATCCGCTCCTTCGACGAGCTTTGCGACGGCAAGTGGGACCACCTGCCTGACCAGGCATTCATGTACGTCGGCGCGATCGAGGACGCGGCCGCCGCGGCCGAGAAGATGGCGTCTCAGGACAAGAAGTAGACCGGCGAGGCGCGCATGGCGAAGAACGACACCTTTCATTGCAGTGTGATCACTCCGGAGCGGGCCGTGCTGGAGGCTGATGCGACGTTCGTGGCCTTCCCGGCACACGACGGCGAGGTCGGGATCCTGCCCGGCCGCGCGCCGCTGCTCTTCAAGATGGGCATCGGCTCGCTTCGGGTGGAGACTCCGGAAGGGAACCGCAGCTTCTTCGTGGACGGCGGCTTCGCCCAGATGGTGGAGAACCGTCTGACGCTCCTGACCGAGCAAGCGAGAGCGGTGGAGGAGATCGATCCAGCCGCGGCCGAGCGCGCGCTCGACGCGGCCCGGGTGATGCCTTCGATTACCGACGCCGAGTTCGCCGCCCGTCAGCGGGCCGTCCGCCGTGCCGAGACCCAGATCCACCTCGCGGAAACGCGCTGAGCGAATACGAGCCTCTTTTCTCCGATACCCGCACCGGCGAGGATGATCTCGAGCCGGTGCGGGTGCACTTCCGCAAGGCAAGCCGTCCTTTCCTCCGCAATCCGTGGTCCTGGTTCGCCTGGGCCGTGCTGCTGCCGATTGCCGCGCTGATCACCCCGCTGGCGCTCCGCATGGGCGGACCCGCTGCGGTGCTTTTCACCTGGTCGGGCGTGATTCTCGCGGGGGGAGCGGTAGAGATCGTGGGGATCCGGCGGGCGGGCGGCGGGTTCGGAGGAGGGAGCACGCCCCTCGCCTCCTGGGTGCTGGGTCTGCAAGGCAACCTGTCGCTCGTGGCGCTCGCGCTGTCGTTCCTGCTCGTCTGGCAGGATGCGGCCTGGGCTCTCCCCGGGCTCTGGCTGCTGATCCTGGGGCACTCCTTCTACATGCTGGGCGGGCTGGCCTTTCCGCCGTTCCGCACGACCGGCTTGATCTATCAGGTCGGCGGGCTCGCCGCGCTCTGGCCGGGGGGGTTGCCGCTGGCTGCTTTCGCCGTTGCCACTGCGGTCGGGAACCTGTGGATGGGAATCTCGATCTGGCGCGAGCGCTGATAGCTTTTGCGAAGAAGAATCAGGAAGACGCGCTGAAATTGACGGCTGACCGGCCGGCGCGCAAGATCCAGTCCTCTCAAGGTATCGCATCCCGGCTCGCGAAGCCTGGACGCGATGAGATCAAGGAGGTACTGATGCGACGTCTTTCCGTGTTCCTGCTGTTCCTCGCGTTTCTCGCCCCCGCCGCCCTGCTGGCCGACAACTCCGAGACAAGCCGCGCGCCCGTCCTGATTGCCGAGGTAAGCCGGCCTGGAGATGTCAGGCTCCTGCTGATGGTCTACAACGATGGCGAGGCCATCCTCACGCGAAAGGATGCCGATGAGCCCGACGGCGAGCTCTGCTCGACCTTTCTGCCCGCCGACTTCCTGGCGGCACTCGAAGACACGTTGCGTGACGCGGGAGCCCTGCGTCTGCGCGACGCGGAGGTGATCCCCGACCTCACCCGTAAAACGATCAGCTTTTTTGCGGGTCCCGATCAGCAAGGTAGGACCCATGGCAATACCTTCAGCTATTCCAGAGCGGAAGGGCCTTACCTGATCGTGGCCCGGGCGGTCTCGACGGTGATCGACAGCCACTTTGGTTTCTGCATCTGAGCCATGGAGCCTCGCTGGAGGATGAAATGAAGATACGTTTTCTCTCGTTGCTGCTCCTGACCATGGCCAGCCTGCTGGTCGTGAGTCGGCCCGCCAAGGCGGACAAGGATGAGACCGAAGAGCTCATCCAACTCCTCGGCCGGGCCGGTTTTACCGGGCGCGTTCAATCGACGCTCGAGCACCGTCTTCGCCGTCCCCTCGATCCGAAGCTCGCCACGCTCGGTCGCGACATCTTCTTCGACAGTGCAATCAGCCTGCACGGCGACAACAGTTGTGCCGGCTGCCACTCGCCGGCCAACGGCTTCGGGGACTCCCAGTCCATCGCGATTGGCGTAGACAACAATGGAATAGTAGGGCCTCGGCGCAAGGGGCCGCGCAATCAGCGCCGCAGCCCCTCCATCCTCAACACGGCGTTCTATCCGAGACTGATGTGGAACGGCAGGTTCTTTGCTCCCTCGGGAGACCCTTTTGACAACTCCGAGGGTTTCACCTTTCCGCAGCCGGAGGGAACGAGCGAATTCCCGCCCCACGACCCTGCGATCCGGCATCTCTTGACGGCCCAGGCCCATCTGCCTTCCACCGAGCTCCCCGAGACGGCGGGCTTCACCGGCACGCGAGGAGCCATCGCTCCGGATTTCGATCAGTTCGACAATGGGAAGGGTGAGGCAGTGCCCGCTCCGGACGGGAGCGGCTTCCGCAACGAGCCGATCCGTCAGGCCGCCCTGGCTCGGCTCAACGCCATGCCAGCTTACCGCGCGCGCTTCGGCGAGCTGTTTCCGGATATCGCGGCGGGCCAGCCCATCTCTTTCGTTCAGATCGCTCAGGCCATCGCGGAGTTCGAGTTTACAATGACCTTCGCGGATGCCCCGATCGATCGCTTTGCGCGCGGCGACCGCAAGGCCCTGACGCCACCAGAAAGACGGGGCGCGATCCTGTTCTTCGGCAGTGCCGGATGCGTGGGCTGTCATGCCGTCGGAGGAAAATCCAACGAAATGTTCAGCGATTTCGAGAACCACGTACTTGGGGTGCCGCAGATCGCTCCGGTTTTCGGCGCGGGCGTGGGAAACGTCCGGTTCGACGGTCCAGGTGCGGACGAGGATTTCGGCCTGGAGCAGGTCTCTGGCGACCCGGCAGACCGGTATAAGTTCCGGACGTCGCCGCTGCGCAATCTTGCCCTGCAGCCGGCTTTCTTTCACAACGGGGCCTTTACCGATCTGAAGGACGCCATCGTTCATCACCTGGATGTGATCAGGTCCGCTGGCGAGTACGATGCTTCGGCCGCAAGGATCGATCACGATCTCAGGATCAGACTCGGCCCGATCGGGCCAGTCCTCGACCGCCTCGATCCGCTGGTGCGACAACCTCGATACCTTTCTAAGCCGGAGATCGAGAACCTCGTCGCCTTCCTGAGCAGAGGGTTGCTCGACCCCAATGCCAGGCCAGAGCGTCTGTGTAGCCTCGTTCCAAAAAGCCTCCCCAGCGGCAGGTCCGTTGCAATATTCGAGCAATGCGCTTCGCAGTAGACCCCACCTGAACACTGCCCGCGGGCTGCCCCGCGGGCTTTCTTTCCTCCCAGCGGCTCGCAAACGGTCCATCCGGGCACCTCTCTTTACAGGGGAGGATTCCTATGCGCTTTGGCAACGGCATAAGGAAGGTAAGCGTAGCTGAGGAGGTTTGTAATGACACAGTCCCATGCATCCGAGATCCGGGTGCAATCGATCCTCGATGATTTTCTCTGTAAGAACCGGCCCTCTTATGAAGACCTGCCACGGGAAATCCGGGAGGTCCTCGCCCAGATCCACCTGAGTCTTTTCGACCTGGAGTTGAACGTGCGCTCCTTGAAATCGTGCTGCCGGATCCGAGACAACAATGTTTCGAGCCGCTTCCGGTACCTCATGGGAATGACCATCAAGCAATACGTGGAAGGGCTGCGTATGGAGGCCGCCGGCCGCCTTCTGCGGAGCGATGACGTCGGTATCTTCGACGCCTCCATTGCCGTCGGCTACAACAGCCTGCAGACCTTTTACAGGGCTTTCGGCCGTCACTACGGGTGCACGCCGGCCGAGTATCGCAGAACGCTGAGCAACATCCGCCCGTTTTCCGAAGACAAGAAAGGAAGATGCGCTGGCGTTGACGCCTGATCGTTCGACCTCCAGAATGTGATTGTTAGTTGGAGGTCGAGATGGCGCTGAATTTACCATTCGCTCGCGGCAGGCAGGATTCGAAAGAAGAGTCCATTGGAATCGAGCCCCATGTGCGCTCGATGATCGATGGCGACGGAGCGGTCCTCCTCGACCTCAAGGCGGGCCGCTATTACAGCTTGAACGGTGTGGCGGCCGGGATCTGGAGCAGAGTCGAGAAGGGGTTGACCCTGCCCCAGATCCTCGACGAGCTGCGACAGACCTATCAGGTTCCGGCGGAAAGGCTGCAGGCGGATCTGGCGGCTTTCGTGCGCGCCATGGAAGAGAAGGGGCTCCTGCGTGTCCACGCGTGAGCCTCTCCCGTTCGAGGCCGAGCTCCTGCCCGGTGACGTCACGCCAGCCGGGAGCTTGCGCGAGCGCGCGGAGGCGGCCGTCGCCTGGTGCGGGCTCCTGGCCGTGGACCTCGTCCTGAGGATCGGGGGGTTCGATCACTTTCTGCGAGTGGTCAGGTCGTGTCCGACGCTGGGAGAACGCCGGCGGGACCCCGAGGCCTGCCGGCGGATCTCGGCGGCGGTGGACCGGGCCGCGGCTCATTACTTCAAAAAGGCCTGGTGTCTCCAGCGTTCCGCAACGAACGTCTGCCTGCTGCGCCTGCGCGGCATCGAGGCCCACCTGGTGATCGGAGCACGGAAGCTGCCGTTCGGAGCGCATGCCTGGGTCGAGGTCGGCGGGCAGGTCATCAACAATCATCCGATCGTACGTGAGCGTTATGCCGTACTGGAGCGATGTTAAGCCATGAGCGGCATAGGCGGCGTCTACGCGCGCAACGGGTCTGCTCTCGACGGGCAGGTGCTCCGCAAGCTTGGTACTGCTCTCGCGGAGATCGGGCCTGACGGCCAGCACTTCCTCGTCCAGCCGCCGGTGGGGATGGTGTTCTGCGCTTTCCATACCGATTCGGAGTCGCGCCGCACGCGGCAACCCGTCGCCACGCCCCAAGGAGGCGTGATGGCCTGGAACGGGCGGCTCGACAATCGGAAAGATCTCGAACGCGATCTCGCGGACGACCTGCCGCCGGAGCCGCGCGAAATCGATTTCGTGCTCGCGGCCTACCGGGTCTGGGGGATCGAAGGATTTTCCCGGCTGATCGGCGATTTCTCGTTGGCGCTCTGGGATCCGGCCGAGCGGCTCCTGGTCCTTGCCTGCGATGCTTTCTCCGTGCGTCCGCTGTACTTCGCGCAGGTCGGAGATCTGCTGATCTGGTCCTCGCGCGCCCGTGCCGTGCTCACGGCCGCCGGTCTCTCACCGGACGTGGACGACGAGTTCGTTGCGGGCTTCCTCACCTCCTCGGAGCCCTCCGATCACAGCCCTTTCCGCGCCGTGCGGATGCTACCTCCGGGGTGCGCTCTAGCGGTGCGCGGCGAGCACATCGAGATGAAACGGGTCTGGCAGCCTGACCCGCGCCGGCAGATCCGTTATCGCTCCGACGATGAGTACGAGGAGCATTTCCGGATGCTGTTCCGCGAGGCCGTGTCCTGCCGGCTCCGGTCCGACGGGCCGGTCTACGCCGATCTGAGCGGCGGCCTCGACTCCTCGTCGATCGTCTGCGTCGCGGACGAGATTCTCGCGGCGGGCGCCGCCGAGGCGCCGGAGCTCCGGACCGTGTCCTGGGTTTACGACCAGTCGACGAGCAGCGACGAGCGGGCCTTCATCCGTCCAGTCGAGGAGAAGCGGGGCCGGACGGGTCTCCACATCCGGGACGAGGAGCACCCCATGCTCTCGCGGATTCCGGTTTCCTACCGTCCCGATTACCCTCACTGCCAGCTCGCCTTCCTGGCGCGCAACGACTTCCTGGCGGCGAGCATGGCGCGAGCGGGGGCTCGGGTCCTCCTGCGGGGCACCGCAGGAGACCAGGTCCTATGGGGCGGCATGGGCCTGGTGCCCATCGAGCTGGCGGACTTCCTCAAGCGCGGCCGGCTGGGCAAGGCTCTGCGTTCCAGCTTCGCGTGGTCCCATGCGGCGCGGAGACCCTGGCACTCGGTCTTCTGGCGTGGGGGGATCGCTCCTTTGCTGCCTCTTGCGCTCACGTCCCGCTTCCAGTCCGACTACCCGCTCGAAAGATGGTTCGAGCCCGCCTTCGCCAGGCGACTCCACCTCAAGGAACGGGTCGTGGGCGTCAAGGACGATGTGGGCTTCCGCCTGCCGAGCACCCGGCGGCGCTACATCCTGATCCGCGAGGTCAGCCGCGACATCGGATGGGAGTTCTTCACCACAGCCGGATGCGTGGACATGCGGTTCCCGTTCATGGACCGGCGGCTGGTCGAGTTCGCCCTGGCTCTCGACGTGAGCCAGTGGCTGCGGCCGGGAGAGACGAAATCCCTGCTGCGGCGGGCGCTCTCCGGCACGCTGCCGGAAAAGGTGCGCCTGAGGCGCTCCAAGGCGGGACCGGACGAGGCTCTTTACCGCGCCTGTCTGCGCGAATGGAGCTGGCTTTCCAGCTATCTGGCGGATGCCCGGGTCTGCGCCCTTGGGTTCGTCAGCCGCACAGCGCTGAAAGAAACCATTCAACAGATGCGGCACGGCGTCAAAGTGACTACGCCGCAGCTGCTCCGGACTCTCTGTCTCGAGCTCTGGCTTCGTTCACTTGAGGGCCGGCACGAAAGTGAACGATTGACAGACAAACCCGCCACAAATTCTGTGGCAACACTGCCGAAAGGAGTTAGCAATGGATAGGTCATTCGTCGAGATGTATGAAGCACCCGAGGTCCTCGAACTGGGAGCGGCCGAGGAACTGACGCTGGGAGGCGAAGGTTGCGCCTGCGATTGCTGCGGCTGCAAGAAGTGCTGCGGCGACAGCGACCTCTCGCTGGAGTAAGGTCTCGGGCAGCCCCCCGGCCGCCCATCCAGGCAGCCGGGGGGCTCATTTTTTTCGGAGGCAGGAGATGCCCGTGAGGACGATCCTCTCCAACGAAGCTCGTTGGCTCCTGAAACAGGCGCGGCCCTACCGCACCCTGTATGCGGGACGGCTTTCGACCGTGGTGATCGGGAGTCTGATCGTGCTCATCGAGCCCCTGATCCTCAAGTGGCTGATCGACGACGTCCTGCCCTGGCACAAGACGGAGATGCTCGCCGTGGCGGCCGTCGGCTACTTCGCCTCCTATACGTTCCAGTTCGGTTTCAACTCCCTGGGATTCATCCTCGACTGTTACATCACCAACCGGATCATGTTCGACATCCGGCTCAAGCTCCTGCGTCATTTGCAGAGGTTGTCGCCGAGCTACTTTCTCAGGACTTCAACCGGCGACCTGCTCCATCGGCTGGAGCAGGACGTCGATCAGATCCAGGAGCTTGGCGGCAACTTCCTCGCCTCCCTGCTGCGGATCTCGGTCATGACCACGTCCACCCTCTTGATCCTGTCGATCTTGAGCTGGCGTCTCACGGTCTGCATCGTCCCCCTGGTCCCGTTGATGATGTTTTTGAGACGGTACGGTCAACCGCGTCTGCGCGGTGCCTCGGACCGGACGCAGCAGGCCAACGCCAGGCGGGTGGCCTTCTTCCAGGACCACCTGACAGCGATGCCGCAGATCCAGCTCCTGAACCGCACCTCCGGCGAGCGCCGGAGGTTCGCCGCCATCGGCCGGCAGGCGCTCGACGCCATGATCAGGAGGCGCTCGACCGAGCTCGTGCTCGGCTTTGCGACCAATCTCAATTTCGTCGTGGGAACGGCGATCGTCCTCGGCCTGGGCGGCCTGCAGGTGCTCAACGGAACCTTGACCGTTGGCGGGATGGTGGCCTTCTACACCTACCTGAGCCGGATCTTCGGACCCCTCGAAACGGTCGTGACGCTCTACGCGGGCTTGCAGCGGGCGAACGCCAGCGCACGCAGGCTTCTGGAAGTCTTGAACGTCCGCCCCGAGATCGTCGACTCGCCGCGCCCGGCGCAGCTCCCGCGCTCCGGCCCCCTGGACGTGGAGCTCACCAGCGTCTTCTTCTCCTACAAGCCGGACCAGCCGGTCCTGCAGGACCTCGACCTGTCGATCCGCTCCGGTGAAAAGGTGGCTCTCGTGGGCATGAGTGGCTGCGGCAAGAGCACGATCGCCCGGTTGCTGACCCGCATGTACGATCCGGAGCGGGGGCAGATCGAGCTCGCCGGCGTCGACGTCCGGGACCTGGAGCTGCGCGCCCTCCGCCGCATCGTGGCCCTGGTTCCGCAGGACCCCATCCTCTTCGGTGTGAGCCTGCGGGAGAACCTCCTCTATGGCAACCCGCGGGCCAGCGACAGCGACCTGAGAAAGGCGGTCCGCATGGCTCAGCTCGAGGAGATGGTCCACGAGCTTCCGAGTGGCTGGGCCGAGCCCGTGGGCCCCCGGGGAGAGCGGCTCTCGGGCGGCCAGCGCCAGCGCGCCGCCGTAGCGCGCGCGATCCTGCAGGATCCCCGTCTCCTGATCCTCGACGAGGCCACCTCGGCCCTTGACGGGCTCACCGAGCGCCGTCTGCTCAAGTCCCTCGACCCCTTCGTGCGGGAGCGGACCACGATCCTCATCGCCCACCGGCTCTCCGCGATCCTCTGGGCGGACCGCATCATCCTGCTCGACCAGGGGCGGGTCGTCGACGAGGGGACCCACCCCGATCTCTATCGCCGCTGCGGCCTCTACCGCGAGCTGTGCGAGAGGCAGCTCAAAGGGGACGAGCCCTTGGAGAGCGCGGGCGCCTGGATCGAGCGCGGAGCGGAAAAGGTGGTGGCTTCGTGAAGATGATCCATCGGGCCGTCCGGATGCTCCCGGCCGGAGTGGGCCTGATCCTCGCGGGTGCCCTTCTGTTCCTTCTCCTGGGCCGTGTCGAGCGCACGGTCGAAGCGGGAGGCGAGGTGCGCGTCGAGCGCTACCAGGTCGTGCGTCCCCAGGTCGCGGGCCTGGTGTCAGGGGTGTTCGTCGAGCCGGGGGAGACGGTCGCCAGGGGACAGGTCCTCCTGGACCTCAAGGACTATGAGTCCCTGCGGGATCTGATCACCATCCGGCAGAGCCTGAACGAGGCGCGCGCACGCCTCGAGAAGGCCCAGGTAGAGCGCCGGCTGCTGGGAGAGGACGTCCAGCCGCTGGAGATCCGTAGGCAGGACGCCGAGCTCGGGCAGAGCTCGATCGAAGCGGCCCTGAGCACGTCCAGGGTCCGGGAGGCCGAGATCCAGCTCCAGGGTGCTCGGGACCGGCTCGCCAAGGCGCGCAAGCTGTCCGAGCTCGGGCTCGTCAGCAGCCAGGATCTGGAGCAGGCAGTCCAGCAGGAGCAGATCGAGCAGCAACGGCTCGCGCAGAGCCGCCTCGAAGAACGGGCCGCCAGGCTTCGCCGTCCCGCTCTCGACAACGACCGCGAGCTTCTCAAGGGGGAGCAGCATCGGGCGCTCAGCGCGCTCGACGCCGACATCGGGAGCTTCGAGGACCAGGTCGCGCAATGGACTGCGCAGCTCCGCGAGTTGGAAAAGCTCATGCGGCTCCGCACGATCCGCGCGGAGATGGACGGCGTGGTGACCGGCGCGCCCATGCGGAGCCTCCTGGGCCGCTCGGTCCAGGCGGGGGAGGACCTCTTCAACATCATCGACGTCACCTCCATCTCCTTCGTGACGCGTGTTCCGGAGCAGGCCATCGTCCGGGTCCGCGCCGGCCAGGCGGCGTATGTCGAGATCGCGGGGCTGCCGAAGCAGCGCTTCGACATCTTCGAGGGAGAGGTGGGGACCGTCTATCAGGAGCCGGAGCCCAAGGTCGGAGAAAGCACGATCCTCTACCCGGTCCGCATCCGCCTGGAGACCCCTTGGATCACCCTCACGGAGGGAGGGCGGTTCTATCTGCGCAGCGGCATGCAGGGAGTGGCCAGGATCGCCTACAGGCGGAACGTGCCGATCTTCGACGCCCTCTGGGACGAGCTTTCGGGACGCTCCGAGGTGAGCACGGGCGGACGCAAGGTAGCGGGCCTGCCATGACTCACGAAGAGCGGCGCAGGCTCCTGGCGGCTCTGAGCGAAACCATTCTCCCCGCTGACGAGGGGCCGGGCGCGATTGAGGCGGGCGTGCTCGAGTACCTGGAACGAGCCCTCGACCGGCGTGCCGCCAGGGACCGCGTCAAGATCGAAAGCGGATTGGATCTCGTCGATTCGATGGCCCGCCAGCGCCAGGGAAAGGTTTTCGCGGATTGCGGGCACGAGGAGCGCGCGGATGTCCTGATGGAGCTGCAGCGGGTGCCCCACCGGATCGTGCGTGTTTTCTTTTCGAAGATCGTGGGCTTGGCGATAGAAGGGTTTCTCTGCCATCCGTCGCATGGAGGAAACCGCGGCGGCGCGGGCTGGCGCGCAGTGGGCTATCCCGGGGAGCCGTCGCAGTGAAAGACGCGGTGATCATCGGGAGCGGCGCCGGCGGCGGGCCACTGGCCTTGACGCTCGCCCGCGCCGGCCTCGAAGTCCTGGTGCTCGAAAAGGGGCCGCGGTACGGTCCGGACGACTACGTGCACGACGAGATCGCCATGGCCGCCCAGAGCGGCTTCTTCGTCCCCACTCTCGCGGAAGACCCGCACACCGTTCTCTTCGCGGGGAAGGACAGAGCGGAGCTCTCGCAACTGGGTTGGGTGGCCCGCTGCGTAGGCGGCGGCACCGCACACATGGGCGCCTACCTCTATCGCTTCCATCCGGACGACTTCCGCATGCGCAGCCGCTTCGGCGAGTACGAGGAGCTGGAGGATTGGCCGTTCGGCTACGGCGAGCTCGAGCCTTACTACACGCGGGCCGAATGGGAGGTGGGTGTCTCGGGAGCCGCGGGCGCGAACCCGTTCGAAGGGCCGCGCTCGCGCCCCTACCCGATGCCTCCGCTCGCCTCCCATCCCCTGTCCTCCTGTCTCGACGAGAGCTGTGCGCGGCTCGGCCTGAACGCGTTTCCCACGCCGCGAGCGGTCAACTCGCGGCCCTATCAGGGGAGGCCTGCCTGCACCTATTGCCGCTCGTGCGCCGGATACGGCTGTGCGGTCGGAGCCCGCGGCAGCACCCAGGCCGCCCTGCTCCCGAGGGCCGAGGAGACCGGCCGCTGCGAGATCCGCTCCGGCGCGATGGTGCGGGAGATCACCATGGGCCGTGACGGCCGGGCCACCGGGTGCATCTACCTGGACGAGGCCGGCGATGAGATCGAGGTCCATGCCCGGATCGTCTGCGTCTGTTGCTCGGCGGTGGAGTCGGCGCGCCTGCTCCTGCTCTCGCGCTCCCCCCGATTCCCCGACGGTCTCGCAAACGGCAACGGGCTGGTGGGGCGGCACCTTCAGTTCCACGGTGTCTCGACCGGCGAGGCGCGCTTCCGCCATGCGAGCCATGACGGCAGGCCGCTGCGCGATCCGCACCCTTTCCTGGGACGCTCCGTCATGGATCACTACTTCCTGCCGCCCGGCGTCTCCGACCTGTCCAAGGGGGGGCTGCTCCGCTTCGGGCTGCCGACCGCAGGGCCTGTCGCAGTTGGAAAGAACCTTGCCCGGGCCGGCGGGTCGCTGGCCTGGGGACCGGAGCTCAAGCGGCGGATCCGTGAATACTTCTGCGACTACCAGACCGTCTATTTCGAAGTGTTCCATGACTTCATTGCCAATGCCGGGACCTTCGTCGACCTGGATCCCGAGGTCCGGGACCGGTGGGGCCTTCCCGTGGCCCGCATCCACCTCCGCCCGGGCGAGCATCAGAAGGCCGCCGGGCGCTGGCTGGTCGAGCGCGGCATGGAGGTCCTCGCGGGGATGGGAGCCGACGAGCTCCTGCCCGGCGCCTGTGGAGATACCGCCATGTTTCTCGTCCACGGGACGTGCAGGGCAGGCAGCGATCCTGAGACCTCCGTCCTCGACAGGAACTGCCGGGCGCACGAGGTGCCCAACCTTTTCGTGGTCGACGGAAGCTTCATGCCCACCTCTGGCGGAGCTCCGCCGACTCTCACCATCCTCGCGAACAGCTTCCGCGTCGCGGACCACATCGTGGAGGAACAATGATCTTCGATCACATCCCCCCTCCCCCCGGGCACCTCTTCCAGTGGCTGGAGACGCCGCAAGGGCGCGTCGAGGCCTGGCGCGAGGTCCCTGCCGGACGATTTCTGAGGGGCAGTCCGGACGGCGAGGGTCAGGAGGACGAACGGCCGCTGCGCGAGACGGTCATCGAACAGGGCTTCCGGATCGGGACGGGACCCGTGACCAACGCCCAGTACGCGGCCTTCGATCCGAGCCACCACGTCGAGGCCTGGGAGGGCGTGGCCGGAGAGGAGCTCGCTCATCATCCGGTGTGCGCGGTCACCTGGTACGAAGCGAGCGCATTCTGCGGCTGGCTCTCGCGGGCGGCCGATCTCGCCAGCATCGCCAGGCTTCCGACTGAGGCGGAGTGGGAGTATGCCTGCCGCGCAGGCACCGGCACCCCCTATTGGAGCGGGAGAGAGGAGGCGGACTTAGACCGGGTAGGGTGGTACCGCGGCAACTCGGGCAAGAGGACCCATCGGGCGGGAGAGAAGCCCGCCAACGCCTGGGGGCTTTTCGACGTCCATGGCAACGTGCGGGAGTGGACGGCGAGCCTCTACCGCAACGAAGCGGGGAAGGAGATTGCCAGGGATTCGATGCTCGTCCTCCGCGGCGGCGGGTTCTGGGACGAGGCGCCGTTCACGCGGTCGGCGATCCGGTGCGTCCGGCACCCGGTCGTCCGTTACCGGAGCGTCGGGTTCCGGGTCGTCCTCGAAGCCCGCTAATCCCCGGCGCTCTCCACCCTGTTCTTCCCTCTCCTCTTTGCCTGGTAGAGCGCCTGATCGGCGCGGGCGATCAGCTCGGTGGGCGAGCCTCCCCGGCGGGGCAGGGCTGACGCGACCCCGACGCTCACGGTCACGACCGGGGCGACCGGCGAGCTGCCGTGGGTGATCGCCAGGTTCTCGACCGCGAGCCGGGCGGCGTCCGCGTACTGGAGCGCACCCTTCAGGTCAGACTCCGGCAGCACCGCCGCGAACTCCTCGCCGCCGTAGCGGGCTACCAGGTCGCCTGCCCTGCGCAGCACGTCGCGCAGCGCGGTTGCCACCTGGCGCAGGCACTCGTCCCCGGCCTGGTGGCCGTACGCGTCGTTGAAGTGCTTGAACTCGTCGAGGTCGAACATCACCACCGAGATCGGCGTGTCGTGGCGGAAGGAGCGCCGCCACTCCGTCTGCAGCGTCTCGTCGAGCTGGCGGCGGTTGGCGATGCCGGTCAGGCCGTCGAGCGAGGAGAGCCGCTGCAGACGCTGGTTCGCCTCTTCCAGCTCCTGGTTGATCGCGGCCAGGTGGATGGCGCCGGCGAGCTGGTCGGCGAAAGTCTGGAAGACCACCAGGTTCTCGGCGGAGAAGGAATCCGGCGTCGTGCTCTCCAGGTCGAAGACGCCGAGGGTGCGGTTGCGGAACCGGATCGGCACGACCAGCTCGGAGGTCACGTCCTCGTGCAGGGGGAGGTAGTCGGGATCGCTTCCCACGTCGAGCGCCAGCTGCGTCTTGCCCAGGCGCAGGGCCCGTCCCACGACGCCGGTGCGCAACGGCCAGCGGGTCCCGGGATCGACGCGCAGCTTCAGGGTGCCGGCGCGGGCCGTGAGCTCGAACTCCGTGCGCTCCGGGTTGACGAGCAGGATGCTCACGAGCGCGAGCTCGAAGTGCTGCTGCACGTAGCGCACGATGCGGTCGAGCAGGGGGCCGAGCTCGCCCGCGTCGAGCGCCGCCTTGGAGACTTCGCTCACCCTTTCGAGCAGACGGGCGCGGCGCTGGACCTCCTGGTACAGGCGCGCGCAGGCGATGGCGCCGGCGATCTGCTCGGCCACGGTCTCCAGCAGCGGGAGCTGGTCGTGGAAGGCGCCCGGCTCGGTGCTCTCCAGGTTCAGGATCGCGACGATCCGGCCGCCGTGGCGCACCGGCACGCAGAGCTCGGAGCGGGCGCCGGGCATGGTCTCGACGTAGTTGGAGGCGGTGAGCACGTCTTCGAGGAGGATCGGCTCGCCCTTGAGCGCCACCTGGCCCACGACGCCGGTGCCCAGCTGCCGGGTGTAGCCGACCTTCACCGCGGAGGGCAGCAGGGTCGAGAGCGCCTCGCAGACGAAGACCTCCTGCTCCGGATCGACCGACGCGAGGGCCACGAACGGCCAGCCGAACTTCTGCATGAGCGTGTCCGTGATGCGCTGGAGCATCGGGCGCAGTTCGAGGTCGAGCGTCGCGGTGCGGGCGATCTCGTTGAGGGCTTCGAGCTCCCGGGACCGGGCCGTGCCGCCGAGATCGGCCGCGTCGGGCTGGGCCATCAAGCCGCCGAGCGGCTGGAGAGGGTCTCGGAGCCGCTCAAGAGGTCGCTCAGGGAGCGTCCGCCGAAGGCCAGAACGAGCGGCAGTCCGAGGAAGAGGAAGGTCAGGATCCCTCCGATCCAGCGGCGGGCGGTCTGGTCGAAGGCGAGCGGCTCGCCATCCCGGCTGCGTGCGTCGAGCCCGGCCCAGGCCATTCCCGGGGTGTGCCCCCAGAACGCGAGCGGCACGACCGTGTAGAGGAAGGAGAAGGAGAGAAGGAAAAGGGCCACGGCGGGCCAGTCGGAGAGGATCGGATGGACGCCCATGAGACGGCACCCGACCAGCACGCCCACCGCGACCGACGCGTGGACGATGAGGTCGGCGCCCGCGGCCGAGATCCGGCTGCCGAGCCCGGCCCTCCCCGCCGGACCTGCCGGCCGGGCCGCGCTGGTGGCCAGGGGCTCTTCCGGCTCGTCGAAGGTCAGGCCCGCCTCCGGAGGCGGGGCCGCGGGCGCGGCGCGCGGGGCGCGCTTGCGCTCGGATATTGGCGCGGGGGGAGCGCTCCGTCCCCGCTCGGGCTCGAGCGGAAGGTCGAAGAGCAGGGGCTCGTCCGGGATGTCTTCTTCGCGTCTCATCATCGCAGGGGGAGGTGCTTGACGTAGATCCGGTAGAGCATGTCCTTGGACCGGCTCTGGTAGGCCTCCGCGAACGCGATCTGCCGCTGCAGGTCGCTGTCGCGCGGGTCGAGGCCCTGCGCCTCGCGGAGATTCTGCAGCGCCTGTTTCGTGTCCATCCTCTGCAGATCGCGCAGCGCCAGGTTGTAGTACGAGTCAATCATGAGCCGGGTGACGTCCCGGTTGCCCGGGTCGGCCTCGTGCAGGCGCCAGAGGTCGCGCAGCGCGACCTCCCACTCGTGCTGCTCGAAGAGGTTGATCTGCGCGGAGATGGGCTCGAGCTGGCGCCTGGCGTTGGCGAGCAGCTCGGTGTCGGAGGGATCGAGCCGGCCCTTCTGCTGCGCCACCTCGTAACGCTCGATGGCCTCCAGGTAGCTGCCGCCCTGGTACGCATCCCGGGCCGCGGTGAGCAGCGCCAGCCGCTCGGGCGGGATCGCCGGGGCGGCCGGGGCGGGCGCGGGGCCACCGGGCACTGCGGGTGTGGGGGCCGGCGACGTATCCCATTGCGAGATCAGCTCCTGGGCCTTCGCGTAGGCCGGATCTTCCGGCGCGAGCCGGCGGAGCTGGGCGACCGCGATCTGGGTCTTGCCCCCCTTGTGGAGGTCCATGGCGCGCGCGATCGGATCCTCTCCGGACGCCTGCGCGGCCGACGGGTCCTCCGTCTGCGAGTTGGGGAAGAGGCGGTCCTTGTTGAGGTAGACGAACGCGCCGCCGGCCAGGGCGAGCACGAGCACGGCGCTGCCGACCAGGGCGAAGGTCTTGCGCGCCTTGCCCTCGCGGATGGGCGCAGCTTTGATCCTTGGCTTGTGGCGCTCGGCCGTGGCCATCTCGCTGGGATCGGGCGGGATGAGGATCTCTTCCTTGAGCTCGCCCGCGGCGGTCTCGAGGTCGAGGTCCGAGGGCGTGGGCAGCGCCGGCTGGGCCGCGGGATCGTGGCGCGGGGCGGGCCGCACGACGGGCACCTGGCCGGCCTCGAGCTGCTGCAGATACTCGCGGGCCGCGAAGTAGCTCGGCTGGATCTCGAGCACGCGAAGGAACGTCTGCTTGGCGCCCTCGAGATCGCCGGCCTCGAGCTTGCCGAGGCCCTCGTGGAAGACTTCCTCGGCCTGGCGCTCGCTCTCGGCTTTGACTTTTCGCGCCTGCTCGATGCGGCGGGCGGCCTCCTGGTGGTCGATGTCGATCAGGAAGATCCGCGACCAGGCGTCGATGGCGCCCTGGACGTCGCCTGCCTGGTAGGCCGTCTGGCCCTCGTCGAGGAGCTGCTTGATCCGGCGGTCGGTCTCGGAGTCGCCGCTCGACAGCATGTCGGTCTGGAAGTCGGCGGCGGAGACCAGCTCCGGGTCCATGAGGGACGGCGCCGCCGCGGGCTCCTCGAAGCCGAGCAGGGGCTCGTCGAAGGCGAGCTCGGGCAGCTCGGTGCCGAAGCCTGTATCCAAGCCTCCGAAGGAGGGCTCGTCGAGCGCCAGCTCGAAGCCGGCATCCCGGGCGGGGAAGGCGTCGGCAGGGGCTGAGACCGCGGCGGCCGGAGCGCCGGCCAGCTCGGCGATGGCGGGATGCGTGGGGTCGAGGGTGCGGACCTTGTTGAGGGCGCGCTCGGCCTCCTCCCGGTTCCCCTGGCGAGCGGCCTCGCGCGCCGCGGTCACGAACTTGTTCACATACGGCTCCGCCTCCAGCCGCTCCTGGGCCTCGGAGGCGATGCGCATCAGCTCGTGATCGGCCCCGACGGCGACCTGCTGCTGCTGGGCGAGCGTCATCAGCTCCTGGAACTGGCGTCCGTCCAGGAGGGCCTGGAAGCGGGAGCGGAGGTCGCCGGCCGGAGGGCCGGCGTCGCCGAACCCGGGCAGGTCGGGGAGGTCGATGGCCCCGGCGAACGGATCGAGCGCCGTGGGAGCGAGGAGGTCGTCCACGCTCACCGGGCCGGAGCTGTTGCGCAGCCGTTCCTGAAGCTGGCGCGCGGGCTCGAAGTGGGGGTCCATGCGCAGGACGAAGTCGCATCCCAGGAGGGCTTCCTGCCGGCTGCCCTCCGCGGCGAGCCCGAGCGTCTGCTCAAAGGTGCCGAGGACCCGGTTCTGGATGTCGGATGAGAGCGAAGGATTACCGGAGTATGACATGGCACACAGGTAGGTATACGTCCCTCAGGTTCGAAAAGTCGCCGCTATCGTAGCAGAGCCGCTCCCCGGCGTCCAACGGAGCCCGGAACTGACTTCCCGACGGTCTGGACTGACCTCCGGGCCCTGGGAAGTGCGATCAGGGTGCTCTGGACTGACTTCCGGGCGGCCGGAAGTCACTTCCGGACGGTTGGAACTGACTTCCGGACGGTCGGAACTGACTTCCGGACGGTCGGAACTGAGATCCGGATGGCCGGAAGTCACTTCCGGGCACGGGGAAGTCACTTCCCAGCCACGGGGAAGCTGTATTCTGCGCCCCGTGCCCCTGTTCGAGTGCGTCCCCAACGTGAGCGAAGGCCGCCGGCCCGAGGTGGTGGCCCGGCTGGCGGCGGCGGTGACCTCGGTCCCTGGGGTCCGGCTGCTCGACGTCTCCTCCGATCCCGACCACAACCGTTCGGTGCTGACCCTGACCGGCGAGGCCGGGGACCTCCACGCCGCTCTCCTCGCCCTCTACGAGTCGGCTCTCCGCGAGATCGACCTCACCCGCCACTCGGGAGTGCACCCCCGGGTGGGAGCGGTGGACGTGACCCCCTTCATCCCCCTCGGGGACACGCCCATGAAAGAAGCCGTGGCCGCCGCCGAAGCCCTCGCTGCGGAGGTGGCGGAGCGCTTCGACCTGCCGGTCTATCTCTACGAGCAGGCCGCCCGGACGCCGGAGCGCCGCCGTCTGGCGGACATCCGCCGGGGAGGCTTCGAAGGCTTCCCGGCCAGAATGGCCGACCCCGCCTGGACCCCCGACTTCGGACCAACAGGGGTCCACCCGACCGCCGGAGTGACCGTCATCGGCGCCCGCTTTTTCCTGATCGCCTTCAATGTCGTGCTGGAAACGGCTGACGTCTCCGTAGCCAAGGCAATCGCCCGCAAGGTGAGGGAGGCGGGAGGAGGACTGCCTGCCGTGAGGGCCATGGGCGTCTACCTGGGGAGCCGCGGGCTGGCCCAGGT
Source organism: Thermoanaerobaculia bacterium (assembly GCA_035536935.1). Classification (GTDB taxonomy): domain Bacteria; phylum Acidobacteriota; class Thermoanaerobaculia; order Multivoradales; family UBA5704; genus DATMER01. The sequence goes on along the minus strand of DATLNC010000111.1, from coordinate 27,366 downwards.
GAGCATGAACCTGGTGGATTTCCGGCAGACTTCTCCGCTGACCGCCTTCAACCGGGTCCGGCAGGAGGCCGAGGCCCTGGGAGTCAGGGTTCTGGAGAGCGAGCTCATCGGCCTGATGCCGGAAGAGGCCGCTCTGGGGATGGTGGCAGAGGCGCTGAAGCTGCCGGGGTTTGGGGTGGACCGGATCCTCTCCGAAGCTGTCCGGAACCACTCAGAACAGCTCGAAGGTGGCGCCGGTCTCCTCGACCAGGGCGGCCATGAGATCGGTGGCCGAGCGGGGGGAGGCCAGAGGCGCTGATTGGCCGCCGTAGAACGGCAGGAGGTCGGTCCGGCCGGCGCGGGCCGCTGCGAGGCGAAGCTCCCGGGTGAGCTCGTTCTGGAGCGGATAGGGGAGGAGCTCGGCGGGCGGCTGGGCCATCTCGTCCGTGACGCGGTTGGCCAGCATCCGCGCGAGCCGGCCGGTGTAGGCCCTGGACAGGGCGGTGCGCCGCGCACGGGTGCGGTTGGCGAGGGCCGCGCGATGGAGATCGCTCGCTCCGGACTCCCGGCACATGAGAAAAGCCGTGCCGATCTGCGCCGCCTCGGCGCCGAGCACCAAGGCCGCCGCGACACCGCGGCCGTCGGCGATGCCGCCTGCGGCCAGAACCGGAATGCGCACGGCGCTCGCAACCTGAGGGACGAGCGAAAAGGTCCCGGTGAGCGACTGTTCCGCGGGACGGAGGAAGCTCCCGCGGTGCCCTCCTGCCTCGAGCCCCGAGGCGACCACGAGATCGACGCCGCTCTCCTCCAGGGCCTCCGCCTCCTCGACCGTAGTCGCCGTGCCGATCAGCGCGATCCCCCTCCGGCGTGCCTCCGCCACCAGCGGCGCGGGCAGCAATCCGAAGATGAAGCTGAAGGCCGCCGGCCGCGCCTCGAGCACGGCCTCGAATTGCTCCGCGAAGTCCTGGACGGCGGGTGAGGGAGGCTCCGCGAGGGGCGGCAGCCCGAGCTGGTCCCGGTACGGCTGGAGACGCGCCAAGGCTCGGGCGGCCTCGGTTGAGCCGAGGCTCCCGCCGTCCTCCCGCTCACGAGGGATCCAGAGGTTGAGATTGAACGGCCCGCCGGTCAGGCGGTGGATGGCGGCTGCGGCGCGCAGGATCGCGGCGGGCTCCAGTTGATAGCAGCCGAGCGATCCCAGGCCGCCTGCGTTCGAGACCGCCGCCGCCAGCTCGGGAGTCGAAGCGCCGCCCCCCATCGGCCCCTGCACGATCGGATAGCGGCAGCCGAACCGCTCCGTAAACCGGGTGGATGTCCACATCGGGAGCTCCTTACGTTACCGTCGCTTTGCCGTCTCGAATCGGTAGATCCAGGCGACCCGAATCACTTCAGGCGTGATCGCGCTTCGCGGAGCCGAATACAAACCCTCCCTCCCCTGCATGCAGGAGAGGGAGACGGACGATCGTCGAATGGCCGCTAGGGGTGCTTGATCAGTCGAAAGCCGCGAACAGGCCCTTGCCGCCGCTCTGGCGCGCGATGACTCCGATACCCGTGCCGCTGTTCGGCGGGCCGGAGACGCAGGCCCCGACGCAGCCGTCCGCGAAGGCCACCAGCACCCGGCCTTCCGCATCGACCGCGATGTCCATGAAATCGAGCAGGTTGCGCGCGGCGCCGCAGGTCGTCCCCTGGAGGCAGATCGCGCCACGCTGCACGGGATCGCCGGGTGTCGCATCCACCGTCGTCCACGTCGCTCCGCCGTTGTAGGTGGTGGCGATGTAGAGGTGCCAGACGCCGGGGAAATTGACGTCGGTCCCCGTGCCGGCGCCGCCCGTCGGAGTCCCCAGGAAGGCGAAGGCCGCGCGGCTGGGGTCGCCCGCCACCACGGACGGGAAGACCGCGTTCTGAATGCCGAACGGCACGCCGACGTCCTTCGGAGCCGACCAGGAGGCGCCCTTGTTGTGGGAGACCGCTACCTTGGGATGGCCATCAGCTCCGACGAATCCGAAGTAGGCGGTGCCGTCGGAGGCGAGCCCCACGGACGGATCGTTCTCACCCACCGTGCTGCCCGGCACCTTGCGCACGGCCCAGGTCAGCCCGTCGTTGGCCGAGACCACGACCGCCTGCTGGGTGCCGCAGCCCTTGTTGGGGACATAGGCGCTGCCGTCCGGCGCGACCTTGACGTGGCCGTGCAGGCCGCCGCACTGGAGCAGGTTGTAGATGGGGACCGCCGGGTTGAAGGTGAGGCCGCCGTTGAGGCTGAGCGCGCAGCCGGCGAGCGCTACCCCTTGCGAGCAGTAGTAGACGGCGTTGGGATAGCCGACTCCCGGCAGGGAGGCCAGCGGGCCGCCGCCGACCGTCTGGTGGTCCACCCCGGAGACGAGGCCGGACGTGGATGGCAGCCAGTTGTCGCCGTCGTCGTCGGTGAAAGCCATGAGGCTTGCCGGACCGGCGAGCTGCGCGACGAAGGTCCGCCCGGTGTGCGCATCGGTGAACAGGATCGGGTCGAGCGTGAGGGCGCTCGTCAGCGGGTATGACACGTCTTGCCAACTGGCCGCGGCCGGGGTGACCGAGTCGTCGAAGCTCACGCGCAGGGTCTCGAGCGCGGCGATGAACATGACGTTGCCGGTGTTCCAGTTGACCCCGAGGCTCGGCTCGCCGGCGCTCTGGCCGAGGGGAGGCGGGGCCGGGTAGATGGCGTAAGTCGGCGTCTGGGCGTTGGCGGCCGAAGCGAGGAATGCGGAAAGCAGGAGGAGTGCGAGCGGACGGGATGTTTTCAAGATTGTCTCCTTTAGACCAGCTGGTTTAGCCGGTAAGCGAGGACTGTGCCAAGTCCATGGCAGGCCATCAAAGAGTCAGGGTGCCGCTGGATCGAAAAGGAGAGCCTGCTAGAGCAACCCGAGACGGTCGAAGACGGCGGTGACCATCCGGTCGCAGCGCGGGGCTTCGAAGAGGTAGAGGCGGCGGACCTCGCGGCCGATGCGCTCGTCGAGCGTCTGCCGCAGGCTGCGCTTGGCCCGGTGCAGGCGCACTCTCACGTTTTCCACCGATAGACCGAGGGCGTCGGCGGTCTGCTCGGTCGAGAGGCCTTCGACTTCCCGCAGGCAGAAGACGGCCCGCAACGGGTCGGGGAGGATTTCCACGGCGTCGTGGAGGACGGCCTGCAGCTCGCGGTTCTCCATGTCCCGCTCGGGACCGGCGCTCTCCGACGGAGGCTCCGGAGGCTCGCCGCCGCCTTCTCCAATGGGGACCAGCCGCCGCCGCTTCCGGACGCGGGCCAGCGCCTCGTGGCAGGCGATCCGGGTGAGCCAGGTGGAGAACCGGGCTTCGCCGCGGAAGGAGGCGAGCTCGCGGAAGGCCCGCACGTAGGCTTCCTGCATGACGTCCTCGGCCTCCGAGTCTTCGGCGAGGATGGCCCGTGAGACGCGGAAGAGCCTCTGGTTGTAGCGCCGCATCAGGATCTCGAAGAGCGAGGCGTCCCCCGCCAGCACGCGCTCCACGACCTCCTCGTCGGAGAGGGTCGGGGGCGCGCAGGGCGCAAGGATCGGTTGGAAGGCTGGCTGGCTCATCGTCCTGCCTCCCAGTCTACGCCCGGCTCAGCCCGCGAGGAGCGGGACGAGCCCATAGGTCAGCCACAGGGGGCGGTAGAGCGATTCCAGGTTCAGGTTTGGTTGTGTCGCAGACATCGGATCGTCCTCCTTCACCTGTAGAGAGTCGCGAGGCCGGAGAACGTTACAATCAGGACATGGCACGCGGATTCGAGAGCAAGTCCGTCGAGTCGCAGCAGAACACCGATTCGCGCGAGGACCAGGGCGGAGCGCTCACGCCCGAGCAGCGCGAGCTGAAGAAGAAGCGCGAGGGGCTGGAGCTGTCGCGGAGGCGAATCCTGCAGGAGATGGAGACGACCCGGTCGGACGTCCGCCGGGCTTCTCTCGAGCAGGCGCTGGGCTTCCTGGAAGGGGAGCTTGGAAAGCTCGGGCCGCGGTGAGCTTGTTCAGCCTGCTCGCAGGCGGGTGAGGAAGTCAGGCAGGCCAAGAATGCGGATTCCCTCGAAGGGGTCAAGCATCGCGGAAGCGGGGGCGGGCCAGGACGCCGGCGAGCTCTTCGAGGAGCAGCTCAGAGTAGAGCAGGCGAAACCGGCCGGCCCTCAGCTCTTCCAGGAGCCGGCCCGTGGGACCTTTGGGATTCAGGATGGAACGGACGAGGATGTTCGTGTCAATGACGGCACGCATCATCCGGCGATTTCCCGGCGAGCCTCCTCGATGTCTGCCGAGATTTCCTCGTCAATGCGGCCGGTATTGTGCTCCGCCATGCGCGTACGCAGGCGCTCGATGCGCTCGCAGACCCGTTCCCGCTGAAACCTCTGGAATCTCAGGTACTCGTCATAGGGAACGAGGACGGCCTCGGGCTCGTCCTTCTCCGTGACCACGCAGGAGACGTGGCTTTCGGCGACCTCGCGCAAAACGGAACGCACATTGTGCTCCAGGTCGGTGGCTCGAATGGTTTTGTTCATGTCGCGTCTCCCCGTACATTCTAGCCGTTGTGGCGGTGTACACGATGCCCGGACGTCCGCTGGTGGTCGCCTGGCGTGCCGGCGACTGACTATTTGAGCCCGTCGTAAAGCTTGTAGGGCATCCCGTCGAACGAGCCCGAGGACATGGTGACGAGAACGTCTCCTTCGCGGGCCTCCTCGAGAGCGATCCTCAGGAGGTCGGCCGTATCGGCTCCCATGGTGGTGGGGACTCCGGCGGTGGAAATCTCTTCGGCCAGGGAGTGGAAGTCGAGCCGCTCTTCGGGGCTCAGGCGGCCTTCGTGGAAGATGGGGGCGAGGAGCACCCGGTCGGCTTTGGCAAAGGCATCCCGGTAGGGCTCGTAGAAGAAGCCGCGGCCCGCGGTCAGGCTGCGGGGCTCGAAGAGGACCACCAGACGGCGCTCGGGATAGCGCTGACGCAGGGCGGTCAGGGTCTTGTCCACCGCGGTCGGATGATGGGCGAAGTCGTCCACCACGGTGACGCCGCGGGCCGTGCCCAGGTCCTCCAGGCGGCGCTTGACGCCATGGAAGCGGGCCAGGGCGGAGACCACGTCCGCGGCCGGGAGCCCGTCGTGCCGGGCCGCGGCCCAGACCCCCAGGCAGTTGGAGACATTGTGGGCTCCCGCCATCGGAAGCAGGACATCCACCCCTCCCTCTTCCACATCGGCAACCCGGAAGCGGCTCCCCTCCGGGCAAGCTTCGATCTCCCCCTCGGGGTGGAGCTCGTTGGACGGGTCGAGTCCATAGAAGAGGACGCGGCAGGGGGCCTGGGCGGCCAGCTCCCGGACCTTGGGATCGTCGCCGCAGGCGACCAGCAGGCCGGTTTCCGGGAGCAGGCGCAGGAGCTGCGAGTAGGCGTCCCAGAGGACCTCGGGGCTGGGATAGAGGTCGGCGTGATCGTACTCGACGCTGGTCAGGATGAGCGTGTCCGGCATGTAGTGGAGGAACTTGGGGCCGCGGTCGAAGTAGGCCGCGTTGTACTCGTCCCCCTCGATCACGAAGCGCTGGCCGGCGCCGTCGTGGAAGCTCGCCGGGAGATCGAGGGGGGCGCCGCCGATCAGGTAGCCAGGGTCGGCGCCGCAGGCGGTGTAGACCCAGGCCGCGAGAGCGGTCGTGGTGGTCTTGCCGTGCGTTCCGGACACCACGAGCGACCGGTGGCGGGAGAGGAAGAAGCGGGCCAGGGCCTGGGGCATCGAGAGCACGGGCAGGCCCAGGCGCTCGGCCTCGACCGCCTCGGCGTTGTTGCGATGGATCGCGTTGCCCACGATCACGAGGTCGGGACGGGTTTCGAAGTGGGCGGGGTCGTACCCGACCTGGGGATGGATACCGGCGCGCTCCAGGAGCGTGCTCATCGGCGGGTAGAGGGGACCATCGGTCCCCCGCACCCTATGGCCCTGCTCTTGCAGAAGGCAGGCGAGCGGAGCCATCCCGGTACCACCTATGGCCATGAAGTAGATGTCGAGCTGTGGGGAATTCACGTCGTGTGTTCTCTTGTTTTCGGGCGCCAGAGTGTAGCATTCTGAGCATCCGAGCGAACTGTTTCAAAGGAGCCGTCCGTATGAACCGTCACCTGAAGACCGTCAATTTGGCACTCTGCTGCGTCCTTCTGGCTGCGGCGACCCTTATCGCGCAGGGCGCGGCGGGCAAACCCAAGGCCGTGGCCGTCGAGCCGATCAAGGATGTCGGCTTCGTGGCCAAGGGAGATATGGCGACCCATGAGTTCGTGATCAGCAACGACGGGAATGCCCCGCTGGAGCTGCGGGAGGTCCGGGCGGCCTGCGGCTGCACGGTTGCGGATTTCGACAAGGTGATCGCTCCCGGCAAGACCGGCAAGGTGCGGGTGACCGTCGATACGAAGAGCTTCAACGGTCCCACCGCCAAGGGCGTGACCGTGTACACGAACGATCCGGATGCGCCCACGATCGAGCTGACGGTCCGCGCCGATGTCGGCCAGTTCATCAAGATGAAGCCGGGCTACGCGCGCTTCATCACGGTCCAGGGCGAGGAGAAGGAGGGGAAGATCGTCCAGACCCTCTGGACCCCGGACAAGACGCCGCTCGAGATCGTGAAGGTCGAGTCCCCGTACCCGTTCCTCAAGGTCCGCTACTGGGAGGCCAAGCCGGAGGAGCGTCTCGCGGAGAACGCGGACCAGCAGCAGTGGAAGGTCGAGATCCATCTCAGCAACGACGCGCCGATCGGCGCCCTGTCCGAGCCGGTCAAGATCCACACCAATCACCCGAAGCAGAAGCTGGTGCAGGTCCCGATCTCCGGCTTCGTCCGGCCGATGGTGGCGGTCACGCCGCCGATCGTCGACATGGGCCAGGTGAGTGGCACGAACCCGGTGAGGTTCTCGCTCAACGTGCGGAACTTCGCCACCGAGCCCATCAAGCTGACCAGCATCGCCGGCGACGTCCAGGGCATCAACGCCAAGATCGAGCCCGTGCAGGAGGGACGCGAGTATACGGTGCAGGTCACCTTCCAGCCCGAGGCGCGCAAGGGTCCGGTCAACGGCAAGCTCACCCTCACCACGGACAGCAAGAAGGTGCCCTGGATCGAGGTCCAGCTCAAAGGGAATGTGATCTGATCCGAAGCTCCATCGCTTTCTGAGAAACGGCCGCCGACTCCGGCGGCCGTTTTCTTTTTCGTCTCTCCGCTACAGGCTGGTACTCTCCTTGCAGACTCTACTCTCCGGTAGACATGACGAGGGAGCATTCCGTGCTCCCTCGACGAAACTCCGGAGCTTGGCCGGATGCGGAGAAGCCTTGTCTCGTCGTCGGCGATCTCGTCGGTCGGGTACGACCCGAAGGCGAAGGTGCTGGAGCTGGAATTCAGCAGCGGAGGGGTCTACGACTATTACGAGGTGCCGCGGAAGGTCTACACGGCCCTGATGTCCGCGGAGTCGAAGGGGCGGTTCGTGTCGGAGCAGATCCGGGGTCAGTACCGGTCGGAAAAACGCTAGGGCCGTCCCCAGAGATCCTTTTCCGATTTCGCCGGCGCCTGGCGGCGGCGGCCCCGGGCGAGCACGTCCCGGACTTCCTCCATGGTGGGCTCGAGGACCGCTTTCTGGATCTCGGCCAGCTCGCCGATACCTTTGAAAGCCAGATCCACGAGGGCGTCCATCTCCTCCCGGCGGAAGCTGCGCTTCTCTCCCGTGCCCTGGATCTCCACCACCGATCCGCCGGCCGTGGCGACCACGTTCATATCCACTTCGGCCCCCTGGTCTTCCATATATTCGAGATCGAGCAGCGGCACGCCGCCCACGATCCCCACGGAGACGGCGGCGACCTGGTCGCGGACGGGCCACTCGGAGATGTCGCCGGTGAGGAGGAGCCGCGCCAGGGCGAGGTTGGCGGCCACCCAGGCGCCGGTGATCGCCGCGGTGCGGGTGCCGCCGTCCGCCTGGAGCACGTCGCAGTCGAGGGTGAGCGTGCGGTCGGGCATGGCGGTCATGTCGATGGCGGCGCGCAGGCTGCGGCCGATCAGGCGCTGGATCTCCGAGGTGCGGCCGGAGGGGCGGCCCTGGGAGACTTCGCGCGTGTTGCGGGTGTGCGTGGCGCGCGGGAGCATCGAGTACTCGGCCGTGACCCAGCCCTGGCCCTTGTCCTTGAGGAAGTGGGGAACCCGCCCCTCGACGCTCGCGGCGCACAGGACCCGCGTGTCGCCGACCTCGATCAGGACGGAGCCTTCGGCGAACTTGAGCGCGCCGGGAGTGATGCGGACAGGGCGGAGGGCGTCGGCGGCACGGCCGTCGGGGCGTCTTTTCTCAGTCATGCGGCGCATTCTAGTGCCTTTCCATTCATCCAGCCGGTGGACGGCTCCGTAACCCTCTGTGAGAAGGGGAGCCTCCCAGCTCTTCAAACAGCAAGACCGCTTTTCAGCAGAGGAGATGAGATGAGGAAGAGAGTTGTTTTCGCCCTGGCCCTGGCTGCCGCCATGAGCCTCGCTACGTTCCCGGTCAACGCCTCCAGCCACCGTGAAGCCCCGGGCATCACGGAGATGCCGAAGGTGGACAGCACAGACTTCTACATGTTCCGCAGCTATGAATCCGGCCGTGGCGACTACGTCACGCTGATTGCGGACTACTATCCCTTCCAGGATCCGTTCGGAGGGCCCAACTACTTCTTCCTCGATCCTGATGCCCGCTATCGCATCCACATCGACAACACCGGTGACGGAGTCGAGGACATCACCTTCGAGTTCAGCATGGCGGTGCAGCTCAGGGACCTCACGGTGCCGGTCAACGGCCAGAACGTCTCGGTGCCCCTGTACAACATCGGCCCGATCGCGGAAACCCCCGAGGGCCGGTCGCCGAACCTGAACATCCTCGAGAGCTACAGGCTCGCCGTGACCCGGGGGCGGGTTTCGAACAACCCCAAGGGCAACAAGGGGTTTGTCACGAATCCGACCTTCCCGAACAGCCGCTTCCCGAAGCCGGCCGACAACGTCGGCCAGAAGTCGATCCCCGATTACAATACCTACTCCGCCAACTTCGTCTTCGACTTCGACATGCCCGGCTGTGACGCCGGGGACGGCCGGGTCTTCGTCGGTCAGCGCAAGGAGCCCTTCGCCGTCAACGTCGGCGAGATCTTCGACCTGGTCAACCTGAACCCGCTCGGAGCCCGCGACGCGGAGCCGAACGCTCTGGAGGACAAGAACGTCACGACCTTTGCGGTCGAGGTGCCAATCTCCTGCCTGACGCGCAACGCCGCCAGCCCGGTCATCGGCGGCTGGCAGACCTCCGCCCTGCCGAACAACCGCGGCTTGATGAGCAAGCCGACTTTCAAGGAGCCGACGAACGAGGGCGGCGCCTTCGTGCAGGTCTCCCGGCTCGGCATGCCCCTGGTCAACGAGGTCGTGATCGGCATCAAGGACAAGAACCTGTTCAACGCCGCGACTCCCCAGGGCGACGCTGCGCTGGCTAAATACATCACGAACCCGACCCTGCCCGAGATCCTTCAGCTCCTGTTCCCGGTGCAGGCGCCGAACAATTTCCCGCGTACCGACCTGGTGGCGACGTTCGCGACCGGGCTCGCGGGGGTGAACTTCCTCTCCGACGGAAAGCCGCATGAGATGCAGCGGCTCAACACTTCGATCGCGCCGACTCCTGCGGGATCGCAGAACAACCTCGGCGTGCTCGGCGGCGACAACGCCGGCTTCCCGAACGGCCGCCGGCCCGGCGACGACGTGGTGGACATCGAGCTGCGGGTGGCCATGGGTGCGCTCTGCCATGCTCTTCCGGGCGTCTTCTGCAATCCCTCCGACGCGCCCTCGGGCAACCTGCCGTTCACCGACGGGACGCTCCAGGATGTCAGCCAGTTCGACAACACCTTCCCCTACCTGCGCGACCCGCTGCCGGGCTCTCCCAACGGCCCGAACGGCGTCGATTGACGATGATGACCGGGGGCGGGGCACTCCCCGCCCCCTTCGTCCTTCTGGAGAAAGACACATGCCATTGCTCAGAGCCGCGAGCTTCGCCTTTGTGGGCCTCCTGGCCGCATCCGCCGTCCTGGGGCACGACTTCTGGATCGAGCCGTCGAGCTTCCGGCCGGCGCCGGGTGCCCGGGTTGCGATCAGGTTGCGGGTCGGCGAGCACCTCAAGGGAGACCCCATGCCGCGGGACCCTGCCCGGATCGAGCGCTTCGCGGTGGTGGGACCTTCCGGAGAGCTTGCGGTGCCGGGGCTGCCTGGAGTCGATCCGGCCGGCTGGGTCCTGCCGGCGAAACCGGGCATCCACTGGGTGGTCTACGACAGCAACCATGCCTCTGTGGAGCAGACCGGCCCCAAGTTCGACGCCTATCTCGGCGAGGAGGGACTGGAGCGCATCCGCCAGCTCCGGAGGGGCGCAGGCCCAATCAAGGAGATCTACTCGCGGTGCGCGAAATCCCTGCTCCAGGTCGGCAAAGGCTCGTCGGGATACGACCGGGTGCTCGGCCTCGAGCTGGAGCTGGTGCCGGAAAAGAACCCTTATGCCCTGAAGCCCGGGGAGGCGCTGCCCCTGAGCCTGCTCTACCACGGGAAGCCGCTGGATGGAGCCCTCGTGATAGGGATGGCGTCCCCTGGCGCCAAGGTCTCGGCAAGGACGGTTGGCGGCCGGGCTTCGCTGGTGCTCGACCGTCCCGGCCTCTGGCTGGTCAAGGTCGTCCACATGGTTCCCGCCCCCGAGGGGAGTGGGGCCGAATGGGAGAGCCTCTGGGCCTCCCTCACTTTCGAGCTGCCGGCTCTTTAAGAGGCTCGAAACTTGCTAGACTCCTGGGCAGCGCGCGGTTGAGCGGCTTCCCCTCCATGGATCAACGGACCTCCCTGAACGAAACGGACCTGCTGCGCCGGATTGCAACCGGCGATGGAGATGCCTTGAGCCGCGTGTTCGAGTTGCACTCACCGGTCGTGCTGGGCCTGCTCGTGCGCATGCTCGGCGGCCGGGCCGAGGCCGAGGAAGTCCTGCAGGAGGTCTTCCTCCAGGTCTGGATGCAGGCCGACCGGTTTGAAGAGTCGCGCTCCAGCCCCCGGGGGTGGATCCTGATGCTGGCGCGCTCCCGCGCCCTGGACCGCCTCCGCCGCCGGGTATCCCGGCAGCGCCGCGAGGACGAGGTCGCCGCCGGGGAAGGCACGGCCGTGCGCCCGGTCGGAACCGAGCGGCTGGAGGCAACCGAGCAACGCAACCGGGTCGGCGCCGCGCTCGGCGTTCTCTCGCCCGAGCAGCGGCACTGCATCGAGCTGGCGTTCTTCGAAGGGCTGACCCACACACAGATCGCGGAGCGGCTGAAGGCGCCGCTCGGCACTGTAAAATCCAGAATATTGCTCGGCATGAATAAACTTCGCCAGGCGTTGAGCACGTCATGAGCGCGGACCACTCCATCCGCCACGAAGAGCTGCTCCCGGCGTATGCCCTCGGCGCCGTGGACGGGGAGGATCTGCGCGAGATGGAGTCGCACCTCGCCGCGGGCTGCGCCGAGTGCCGCCGCCAGCTCGACCTCTGGCAGGGGGATTTGGAGGAGCTCGCCGCCTCCGTGGAGCCGGTAACCCCTTCCGACACGGCGCGCCGCCGGGTCCAGAGACTGGCCTCTCCGGTTTCTCGTCCGCAAAGCTCCCGCTGGCCGGCGATCCTGGCCGCCGCCTCCCTCCTCCTCGCGGTCTGGTCCGGCTTGCGCCAGGCGCGGCTCGGGAACGAGCTGGAGCGCCTCGCCGCCGAGCGCGACCGGCTGGCGCAGCAGGTCTCCGGGCTCGACCAGCAGCTCGGGCTGGCGCAGTCCGAAGCCAACCGCATGGCCGAGTCGCTCGCCATCATCACCTCGCCAGGCTCTCGCGCCGTCGTGCTCGCCGGTCTCCGCCCGAGCCCGAACGCAAAGGGCCACACCTTCGTGAACCCGGAGCGCGGCAAGGCGGTCTTCTACGCCTTCGATCTGCCGGCGCTCACCCCGGACAAGACCTACCAGCTCTGGTGGATCGAAGGCGGCAAGCCGGTCTCGGCCGGAGTCTTCAACGTGGACCAGAGAGGGACGGGGAGCGTCCGGGTGGAGCGCGCTCCGCGTGGGGAGACCGATGCCTGGGCCGTGACCGTCGAGCCCGCGGGCGGCGTGCCGCAGCCGACGGGCGAGATGGTTTTGAAGGGGTAGAGGCCTTAGAATCCCCAATCCATGACCGGCAACCTTCTCGATCGCCTGCGCTCGCGGGCCAGCCAGGTGGGCGCCTCGATCGTGCTCGCCGAGGGCGAGGACCCTCGCGTCCTGGCCGCTGCGGAGCGGGCTTCCGCCCTGGGGATCTGCCGCGCCAGTGTGGTGGGCCGGCGCGAGGAGGTGGTCCGGGTGGCGACTGCCGCCGGTATTGCCGGGATCGGCCTCACGGTCCCGATCCTCGATCCCATCTCCGAGCCGGACCTCCACCACGTGACTCAACGGCTTGCCGAGCGGCTCGAATTGCGGGGGCTCGACCCGGCGGAGGCCCCCCGCCTCGCCCTCGATCCGCTCTACTACGCCGACCTGCGCGTGGCATCGTCGCGGGCCGACGGCGCGGTCATGGGCGCCATCAACACCACGGCGGCCACCCTGCGGGCGGCTCTGCGGGTCATCGGCCCCCGCCCCGGGCTCAAGACGGTCTCGTCCTGCTTCATCATGGCCATGCCCGACGGCCGGGTCTTCATCTACAGCGACTGTGGCGTGGTCCCCGATCCCAACCCCGAGCAGCTGGCCGATATCGCCGAGGCATCGGCGGCGAGCTGCCGCACCTTCCTCGAAGAAGAGCCGCGGGTCGCCCTCCTCTCCTTCTCGACCCATGGCAGCGCCAGCCACCCGCGGGTGGACAAGGTGCGCGCGGCACTGGAGATCCTGAAGGCGCGCAACGTCACCTTCCAGGTGGATGGCGAGCTTCAGGCCGACGCCGCCCTGGTGCCGCACGTGGCCGAGCGCAAGGCGCCGGGCAGCCCGGTGGCGGGGCGGGCCAACGTGCTCGTCTTCCCCGATCTCGACTCCGGCAACATCTCCTACAAGCTCACGGAGCGGCTGGCGGGAGCGCGCGCCGTCGGCCCCCTGCTCCAGGGGCTCGACCGGCCGGTCAACGACCTCTCCCGGGGGTGCTCGGCGGAAGACATCGTGGACGTGATGGCGGTTACAGCTCTCACCTCGGCCGAGAGGAAGGCGACGTGAAGGTCCTGGTGGTAGGCGGCGGCGGCCGGGAGCATGCCCTCTGCTGGAAGCTGCGCCAGAGCCCGCTTCTGACCGACCTCTATTGCGCGCCGGGCAATCCCGGCATCGGGGAGATCGCCGACCTCGTGCCGATCTCGCCCGAAGAGGTCCAGCGCGTGGCCGACTTCGCCACCGAGATGAAGATCGACCTCACCGTCGTCGGTCCCGAGCTGCCCCTTACTCTTGGGCTGGTTGACGAGCTGACGAGCCGCGGGTTGCCTGTCTTCGGCCCCTCGATGCGCGCGGCCGAGCTGGAGGGGAGCAAGGCGTTCGCCAAGGAGTTCATGGAGCGCCACGGCATCCCCACGGCACCTTTCGTGGTCGCTCATGACGCGGCCGAAGCGCGGGCGGCGAGCGGCCGCTTCGGCTGGCCCGTGGTCCTCAAGGCCGACGGCCTGGCCGCGGGCAAGGGAGTCCTGATCGCGGCTGATGACGCCGAGTACGAGCAGGCGGTCCGCGACCTCTTCGAGGAGCGCCGCTTCGGCGCGGCGGGCGACCGCGCGGTCATCGAGGCCTTTCTCCCCGGCGAGGAAGTCTCGTTCATGGCGCTCTGCGACGGCGAGCGCGTCCTCCCCCTGGCGACGGCCAAAGATTACAAACGGATCGGCGACGGCGACACCGGCCCGAACACGGGCGGCATGGGCTGCCACAGCCCTGCGGGAGTGCTCGCGGCCGAAACTGGCGCCGAGATCCTGGAGCGGGTCGTGCGCACGACCGTCGCCGGGATGGCGGCCGAGGGGCGGCCCTTCACCGGCGTGCTCTACGCCGGCCTGATCCTCACTCCGGACGGTCCCCGCGTCCTGGAGTTCAACGTCCGCTTCGGCGATCCCGAGTGCCAGGCGCTCCTCCTGCGCCTGGAGGACGACCTCCTCGCCGTCCTCGCCTCCGGGGCAAAAGGGAGCTTCGACGTCCGCCGGCTCTCTTTCCGCAAGGAGGTCTCGGCCTGCATCGTCCTGGCGAGCCCCGGCTATCCCGGCAAGCCGGAGATGGGCGAGCCGATCGGGCTCGACCGCGCCTGGACCCTGCCCGGCGTCGAGATCTTTCACGCCGGCACGACTCTCCAAAACGGCGACCTGGTCAGCGCGGGAGGCCGGGTGCTCTCGGTCTGCGCGGTCGACCCGGACCTCGCCGGCGCCCTGCGCAAGGCCTACTCCGCGGCCGAAGCGGTGGACTGGCCGGGCAAGGTCTACCGCCGCGATATCGGGAGGCGGGTCCTGGGCGGATCGTGATAAGGTAAAGCGCTTTCTCCCCTGGTCGTACCGAGCTGTTACCCCTTGCGCCTCGGCGGCGGCCGAAGGGGATGCTGGTATCCGACGTGCATAGAGGTTGTTTCGCAGTTGCAAGGGACTGGAAGGATTCATGAGCTGTAGCGGTTGCTCGTTCAAAGGAATGTCGACGGCAGTCGAGGACGCCTTCGTCGGTGTCCGTTTTCGGGAGGAGACGAACCTGACTCTCTGCACCACGGGTGGGCGCATCTTCGCGCGCGGGGAAAATGTGGTGGTGGACCTCGAGTCGGGGCCGACGTTCGGCCACGTCGAGCAGTCGCCCATGCCTGTGTTCAAGCCCTGCCAGAAGTCGAGCGCCCGTCCGATCCTGCGGGCGGCGGACTCGAATGACCTGTCGGCATACGACCGCCAGTGCCAGAACGAGATGAACGGCAAGCTCTTCGCGCAAGAGCGGTCGCGCGCCCTCGGGCTGGACATGAAGATTTCCCTGGTGGACTTCTCGCTCAACGGCAAGAAGGCGGCCTTCTACTTCACCTCGGACGGACGCGTGGACTTCCGGCAGCTCGTGCGCGACCTGTCGAGCCGCTTCTCCGTGCGGGTGAAGATGGTTCAGGTGGGCGCGCGGGACGAGGCCGGGCTGGTCGGCGGCATCGGAGTCTGCGGGCGCACGCTCTGCTGCTCGACCTGGCTCAAGGACTTCCGGCCGATCTCGATCCAGATGGCGAAGCGCCAGAACCTGAGCCTCAACCCGTCCAAGATCTCTGGCCAGTGCGGGCGTCTGCTCTGCTGCCTGGCTTATGAGGATGACCATTACAAGGCCAGCAAGAACCAGGATCGGGGTCCGGCTCCGCCGCTTCCGGTACTGGCCTAGAGGGCCGATCCTATGGCAATGGATCCCAACATGGCGAACCGTAAACTGATCCGCCCCGACATGAACGAGCTCAAGAAGGAGCTCCCCTCGCGCAGCGTGCGCCGCAAGCAGACGCCGCCCGAGCAGACCAATGCCGAGGAGTTCTACTACCTCAAGCAGATGGCGTCGAAGACGCCCATGGTGGTGGTCCTGACCGACGGCGAGGAGCTGCGCGGCTGGATCGAGTGGTACGACAAGGGGGCGCTGAAGCTGAACCGCCACGTCGGGCCCAACCTGCTGATCCAGAAGCACTTCATCCGCTACATGTTCAAGGAGGAGGAGCTGAAGCAGCGCGGGCGCGGCAAGCGGCCTGAAAGCGAGCCCGACCGCGACTGATACGGCCCTCCGACGATTTCCCTCGACGATTTCCCTCGAGATGACACGGCCCCTCCTCGTCCTCACCCAGGGGGACCCCGCGGGGATCGGGCCGGAGATCCTCCTCAAGCTCCTGGCACAAGGTCCGCCCGCGGATTGGCGGCCTCTCCTGATCGCGGAGCGCGCCGCCCTGGAGGCCCTCCGGCCCTCCCTCCCCGCATTTCCGTGGGACCGCCTGCGCTACGTCTCTTCTCCTCCTGGGGAAACAGATGACATCCCGGTGCTCGACCCGGTGGGCTCGAATCGGCAGATCTCTCTGGGAAGCTCCGGACCCGCGGACGCCGCCGGGGCCATGGCCGCGCTCGACGCCGGCATCGCTCTGGTCCGAGAGGGCCTGGCCGACGCCCTGGTCACCGCGCCGGTAAGCAAGGAGTCGATCGCCCGGCAGTTCCTCCCCGGCTTCAAGGGTCACACCGACTACCTCGCCGAAGCCTGCGGCCTGGAGCGCTACGGCCGGGACTACCTGATGGCCTTTCTCGCCCCCGGGCTGCAGGTGGCGCTCCTCACCGTGCACATGCCCATGAAGGAAGCCCTGGACGAGATCCGGGAGGAGACGATCGCCGAGGCGCTCGACTGCCTCCACCGTCACGCCGGGGGGACAATCGCGCTCGCCGGCCTGAACCCGCACGCCGGGGAGGGAGGTCTCCTCGGAGAGGAGGACGGCCGCATCCTCGTCCCCGCCGTGGCCGCGGGCCGCGGGAGGGGGATCGACGTCCATGGCCCCGAGAGCGCCGACTCCCTGTTCGCGAGAGCGCAGAGGGGCGAGTTCGACTGGGTTCTGGCTCTCTACCACGACCAGGGGCTGATCGCCGTCAAGACCGCGGCCTTCGGGCTGGCCACCAACTGGACGCTCGGGCTGCCCTTCCTGCGGACCTCCGTGGACCACGGCACCGCGTTCGGACTGGCTGGGAAAGGATTGGCGGATGAGGGGTCGTTGCGGGCGGTGGTGGAGGCGACCCTGGGGCTGATTCGAGGAGAGTTGCCTAACTCGCGCCCTTCCCGCTGAGCACCACCGGGATCGTCTTCAGCAGAATCTTCAAGTCCAGCATGGGCGTCCAGGAGTCGATGTACTCCAGGTCGAGCTGCATCCAGCGCTCGAAGTCGATGTTGTTGCGCCCGCTGATCTGCCAGAGGCAGGTGAGGCCCGGCTTCATCGCGAGGCGGCGGCGCTGCCAGCGCTGGTACTGGGCCACCTCTTCGGGGATGGGCGGCCGCGGTCCCACCAGGCTCATATCACCGCGCAACACGTTCCAGAGCTGCGGCAGCTCGTCCAGGCTGAAGCGGCGGAGTATGCGGCCGAGCCAGGTCACCCGCGGATCGCTCCTCAGCTTGAACACCGGCCCCTTCATCTCGTTGAGATGCAGCAGCTCGCGGCGGCGATCTTCGGCTCCCTCGACCATCGTGCGGAACTTGTAGAGCGTGAAGAACCGGCCGTTGAGCCCGCAGCGGGTCTGGCGGAAGAGCACGTTGCCGCCCGAGGTCAGCTTGATCAGCCCGGCGATCAGCGTCACCACCGGCAGCCCCAGCAGCAGGAGGAGAGACGCGAGCCCCACGTCGAGCGCCCGCTTGGCCATGAGCTGGATCTGGCTCGTCGGCGTCGTGGCGAAGGAGAGGAGCGGCATGCCGTCCAGCTCCTCCATCTCGATCCGCGCCCGGGTGTGGGGGAAGAGATCCAGGGCGAAGCGGGTGCGGATGCCCTGCTCCTGCAGGCTGAGGAAGAGGTCCTCCAGCCGGTCCAGCTCCCGGCGATGGACGGCGAAGATCACATCGTCCACGACATTGCTCTCCGCGATGCGCGGGATGTCCTCCACCTCGCCGAGCAGCGGGTAGGGTCCGCTCCACGGCCCGCGCCGATCGTCACTGGTGTCGCAGCGGATGAAGCCGAGCACCCGGTAGCCCCAGAAGCGGTGGCCGCGGATCGAGTCCGCGATCCGCAGGGCGGCCGGGCTCGTGCCCACGATCAGCACCGTGCGGTAGTTGTAGCCCCGCAGCCGGATATAGCGCGAGGTCGTGCGGATCGCGAGCTTCTCGGTCAGCAGGAACAGGCAGGCGAGCACCGCGAACAGAAAGACCCAGAAACGGCTGATCTTGTCGTTGCCCAGGAGCCGCTCGTCCACCCGGGCCACATACAGGATCAGGGTGAAGACCGCCGAGCTCATCAGGCAGACGCGGAGGATCGCCCAGGCCTCGTCCAGGATCGGCACCGTGCGATGCGAGCGGTAGCGGCCGGAGGAGAGCAGGAAAGCGCCCCAGATCGTCAGCGCCAGCGGCAGCAGCGGCAGGTACTCCGACAACGGGTACAGCCGGCTCGGAAAAGCCCCCGGCGCCATGAACGGCAGCAGTGTGCTGCGCACTGCAAAGGCGAGGAGGAAGGCTGCCGCAACAAAGGCCAGGTCGAGCAGGAAGATGCCGACCGTCAGGATCCGGGCACGTTCTTTCAGCATGGAACCGGGAGCTCTCTCATCATACCGTCCGTTATTTTAACGTGCGGGAGGTGCCTTCCGTCTAGTTTCCATGCTCCGCGGGCATTTAGCGGGGAGACAACTTTCGGAACAGGGCCTCGTACCGGTCGGTGACCCGATCCCAATCGAAGAGCAGGGCCGCCCGGCGCGCCGCGGCCCGTCCGCGGGCCCGCGCCCGATGCGGATTGCGCCGCACCAGCTCGAGCTGCTCGGCCAGAGTGCCCGGCGTCCCCGCCCGGAAGTAGAGGCCGACCCCGCCGGCCGCCTCCCGGTTCTCGGGCGTGTCGTTGACCACCACGCAGTTGCCATACCCCATCGCCTCCACGAGAGCCGGGTGGGTGCCGCCCACCTCCGTGGCGTGGATGTACGCCAGGGCATGGGAGAGCAGCTCCCGGTATCCCTCGCCGTAGACCGCACCGGGGAAGACGATGCGGGGGTCCGACCCTTTCGTGAAGCTTTGAATGAACTCTCCCGCGTAAGGGGCGCCGCCCACCATGACGAGCGGGATATCGCCGCCGACCTGCCGGTAGGCCTCGGCTACCCTGTGCGGGTTGTTCTCCGGCTCGAACCGGCTCACGTACAGGAAGTATCGGCGGTCGGAGAGGCCCAGACGTTTCAGGACCCCTTCCTCAGAGGGCGGTCGCGGATCGACGCCGTACGCGATCGGGACCGACTCGGTCCTGTAGCGCCGCAGGTAGTGCTGGCGGATGACTTCGGCATCCGTCACCAGGAGGTCGGGCAGGGCGCAGGCCAGCCGCTCGGAGAGCGCATACACGAAGCGGCCGACCGGACCCCACTTGGCCCTGCGCTTCTCGATCCCGTCGACGTGGAGCGCGACCGGGATGCCGCTCATTCGTAAGAGGGGGACAAAGATCGCGTTCGCCGAGTTGACCACCAGCGCCGCGTCGAAGCTCTCCAGGGACGCGTGCAGGCAGGAGAGCAGCGTATGGACGGGAGTGTCGAAGTACTTGGTCCGCAGCGTGGGGAGGACCACGAGGTCCGCCCCCTGCCAGCTCCGGAGCGAGCGCACTGCCGGCGGTATCGAGTGCGACCGGCAGTAGACCGTTACCTGAAACCCGCGGCGGACCAGCCGCACCGCCAGTTCTTCCATGAGCGTCTCGTAGCCGCCATAGCGGTTGGGGATTCCCCGGCTACCTATCAGAGCGACTCTCATAGCGGAATTCCATTGACCCTGAACCAGGGGTCGACGTTTACCTGCTTCCTTCCCTGGATGATCCGCCGACGGCGCAGGAGGTCGCGGCGGTTCCGCCAGAGCCAGGAGTACGCGGTCAGGGAGGAGCGCTCGCGGAGGAGCACGTACGCCAGCGCTCCCAGGTCGCGGGCCAGGGTCGGAACGAGCGTCCGCACCAGGTTGGCGCCCGTCTGGTGGTAGAGCCGGAGCAGGTAACGGTTCTTGAGTGAGTGGCGGTTGACCATGGCCGGCATGCCGGAGCGGCGCTCGGGCAGGTTGAACCGCCGGTGCTCGCAGACGGCCGCCGGCTCGTAGAGCACCTCCCAGCCGCGCTCCCGCAGGCGGAAGCAGAGCTCGGCGTCCTCCCGGAAGGAATGGAACCGGGGATCGAAGATCTCGCCCTCGATGGCCACGTCGTCCAGGGCCTCGCGCCGGAACAGGGAAGCCGCGCCGGTCGCGCCGAAGACCCGTTCGGGACGGGAAAACTGGCCGCGGTCCGGCTCGCCGGAGCCTCTGTCCAGATGCCGCCAGTTGGCGGTGAGGCGCATGCCGCAGGCGTCGAGATCCCCCGAAGGGCGGACCAGCCGGCCCGTGACGGCGCCAGCCCCCTCGGACCGGGCCAGCAGGCGAGTCACGTAGTCCGGGGAGGGGCGGGCGTCGGCGTTCAAGGTGAGGACGAAGGGCGCCTGAGTCCGGGCGAAGGCGGCGTTCATGCCGGCGGCGAAGCCGAGGTTTTCCGGAGAAGCCCAGGCTTCAAAGGGAATGCCCGCCGGGGCATGGCTTCGGGCAACCTCGAGGCTGCCGTCCCGGCTGGCGTTGTCCACGACGACGATCTCCAGCGGCCGGTGGTCGAGGCGGCCGACGGACTCCAGGCAGCCGGGGAGGTCCGGCGCGGAGTCGTAGGTCACAAGGCAGATGGCGACCTTCACCGCCACCCCCTGATAGCCCCGGCCAGCACCCCGATCAACCCACGGAACGCCTCGGCCCTGGACTCCGCCCGCCGCGGACGGCGAAGCGGCAGCAGCACCAGCCGAATGAGCACTCCCAGGATCAAAGCCATCCGCGCCGCCAGCGGCCAGAACGGTCCGTGGTGCTTCCTTAGATACTGGGTCAGGTTCCGGTAGTAGATCCAGAGGAAGCGTCCATATCCCAGGCGGGGGACGGTGCTGCCCAGACCATGCCGGAACACCGCCGCCGGCCAGTAGCGCAGGACAAGCCCGGCCTTCTTCATTCTCAGCGTGAGGTCCACGTCCTCGAACCAGGCCGGGTAAAAGGCGGCATCAAACCCAAGGAACGCCTCCCGTCGGAGAGCGAGCGCCGCGGCAGCCGGTTGCTCGACCGGCGCTCCGGATTCGGGCTCGTCTTCCTCTGCAGTCCCCACGAAAGGGAACGCCTGGAGCAGAAGCCGCCAGGGGGAGGGAAGGCGGCGGAGCTGCCATCCCGCCTGGGATTCACCGCCGGGTCCGACCAGCTTCGGCGCGAGGCCGGCGGTGTCGGGAAAGGCTGCGAAGCCCTCCAGCAGACGGTCGAGGGCGCCTTCCTCGGGGATCGCATCGGGGTTCAGGATCAGCAGGATCGGCCCCTGGGCCTCGGCCGCACCCGCGTTCGCTCCACCGCCGAAGCCGAGGTTGCCTGCCGGTCGGACGAGCCGCGCCGGTCCCAGCTCCAGGGGGCCGGACGAGCCGTTGTCCACCACGATCAGCTCGAAGCGCGGGTCAGGCGGCCAGGCGGCGGTGAGCTGGGCGAGAAGCTCCTCGTTGCGCCAGTGGACGACGACGCCTGAGAGCTGAGGCGGTTGCATGCGCGCAGAGGTTATCAGGTGCTCCGAGAGCGGCCCAGAGCTACTCGCGGCCTCGACGGAGAGCGCGGAGCCAGCCGGAAGGTACGCCGGCTGCCCGAGAGAAATCGCCGCTGCCCAGGGCGCGTCCCAGGTCGACGAGATCGCGGACGGCCATCCGCCAGAAAGGCTGGCCCCGGGCAACGAGCCACCGGTTGCCATAGACGAGGCGCCACCGCTCCCGGCTCATCGTACCGCCAGTGGCCGATCCGGCATGCCGCGCCCGGGCCGCGGGGACCAGGAGAGCGCTCCAGCCATCTGCCCGGAGCCGTCCGGCGAGGTCCACGTCCTCATAGTAGGAGATCAGCCGGGGATCGAAGGGTGTCTCCCCGAGAGCCGCCCGGCGGTAGATCGCCGCCGTGGCCGAAACGCCCCAGATCTCCCGGGGTTCGGAAAACGAAGGCGCCGGCTTGCCATGGCCGGCCTGGACCGCCTGCCCCCACCGGTTCCACTCGATGCCGCAGCCGTCCACGAGGCCGTCCATCAAGAGGTTGATCCCCTGGGCGGCGGCGGCCCTGGGATGATGGTCCAGCGCATCCACGAGCGAGGCTGCCCACCCCGGGTCGATGACGGCGTCGTCGTTGACCGTGGCCACAAACTCCCGGGAAGACTCTGCAATCCCAAGGTTGGTCCCCGCCGCGAAGCCTAGGTTTTTGCCCGGCCGGATCACGCGATCCGGAAGATCGAGCGGTGTCTCACCCTGGTCGATGACGATGATCTCGACGGCCTCGCGCCGGAGCGCCTCCAAGCAGGCGATGAGCCAGGGGCTGCGCCCTAGGGTGGGGACGACGGCGGTTACTCGGGAGCTTGGAGACACCGATCAGGCTAGCATGAAGGACCAAAAGGACATAAAGGACCTCAAGGACTCAAAGGACATCGAACAAGACCTCTTCTTTGGGCCTACTCCCACCGCATCACCACCCGGTCGAGGATCGCCCCGTTGGGAGCCCCCGGCGGATACGGCCCATAGGCGGCGAGCACGAGCGGCGCGCCCGCGGGCCAGTCGAAGGGGCCCAGGACGACGGTTTCCCAGACGCGGTGCCGGCCCGGGGTCCAGACCGCGAGGAGACGCTCTCCCGCCTGCACGTTCAACCGGAACGGCACCGGCTGGTTGCGGACGAGCTCGGCCTGAAGCTCGATCGTCACCCGCTTCCCCCCGGGCGCGACCGGCGCCTTGAGCGTCTCGCCGATCCGCAGCACCCAGCCCCCGCGATGGCGCGCCCGCTCGATGACCCAGAGATCGGGATGGATGTGCCCGCCGCTCTTCCAGACGTGCATGTCCTCCAGCTCGACGACCCGGGTGGGCATCCGGGCTGCCGCCAGGGGGAGCGCCGCGGTGGCGGCGAACACGGCCGCCAGTCCCGCGAGAGCCGCCGACTCTCTCCCCTTACGAAGGGGAAGCCACCAGATCATCGTCACCAGCGCGAGAGAGACCGGTGGCCAGATCCAGGTCGCGGCCCGCGGGCGCACCGAGCTGGGGAAGAAGCGCGCGACGTCCGAGCCCAGCCGCTCGCTCAAATGGTCGAGCGGATAGGTGCGCCCGTTCGCGAAGCTGTAGGTCCAGCCGGGTACCACCAGCCACACCAGCGTCAGCGCCAGGGTGAGCGCCGCCAGACCGGCCAGCAGCGCGCGCCCACCCGGTCCGCGCCGGGCGAGGAGCGGCACCAGGGCGATCGCCAGGAGCGGCAGCGCGATCAGCGCGTAGCGGAAGGGCGGAGACCAGCCGCCGTACCACTCGATCCGCGGCACCACGATCAGCAGGTAGGGCAGGGCCAGCACGGCGAAGTGCAGGAGGAGACGGCTGCGGCGGGCCACCAGCAGCAGCATCGCCGGCAGCACCAGCATCCAGATCGGAGCGCACCCGAACAAACCGAAGGCCGTGTCCCAGAACAACCCGAGCCCGCCCCTCAGGTAGTCGAGCCAGGTGTGGAGCTGCGGGTCGATCTCCTCGAAGGTGTGGATCTTGAACGGGTTGCGGTAGAGGAGGTTGTTGTAGAACAGGATGCCCGCGCCGAGTGCCGCGAGCAGCCCGCCCAGGATCAGGATCGGCTTGCGCGGCCGGCCGGCATGCCACCAGGCCAGCGGCACGAGGGGACCGGCCAGCATCATGAGACGCATCTTGATCAGCGGCAGCAGCAGCACGGGGAGGCCGATCGCCAGCCACTCGGCCCAGTCCCACCGGCGGCGTCCGTCCAAACCCAGGATGCGGTCGAGGGCGACCACCAGGAGAAGCGTCGCCGGCACCTCCACCCAGACCTGGGAGGCATAGAGGAGGATCGGCGGCGTGAACGCGAACACCGCCCACGCCGCGAGGGCCTCGCCCGGATGATCGGGGAAGTAGCGGCGGGTCAGGCGCAGCGTGGCCCAGGCCAGGGCGGCGGAGAAGGCCGCCATCATCGCGAGCGCGCCCGTCTTGCCGCCCAGCCGGTAGGCCGGAGCGAGCGCCAGGGGCAGCGCCTCGTTGTGCCGCGAGTAGAGCTCCCCCTCCGGACCTACCGGGTCCCCCGGCTGCGGCACGATGGCCCGGTCCATGAAGTTGCGCCAATCCTCGCGGGCGTAGTTGTCCGTGAGGTCCGCGTCGAAATCGTAGGCCAGGCTGTGGGTGATCAGGAGATACCAGGGCTCGTCCCCGTCGGGCTGGCGGTGCGAGGCCGACCAGGGGATGACGGCCAGGTAGGCGATCAGCGGCAGGAGGAAGAAAACCGCGGGGAGACGGTCCGGCAGGCGCTCGCCGAGCAGCGGACGGAAGGCCCGGACCTGCCGGGCCACCCGGCAGGCGAGCAGGAGCGCGAGCCCGGCGGCGATCACCTCTTCGGCCCGTCCCAGGTTCAGGTGAGGACGGGCGAGCACCAGCAGGATCAGGACGCCGAGCGCCGCGAGCTCCGCCGCCGTTCCCGTCCGGTCCAGGGGCGACGCCCCCTGGCTGGCCGCCTTGTTCTGGACCCAGGCGAAGCCCAGGAGGACGAGCGGCAGGATCAGGAACGTGCCGCGGAACGGATCGCCGGGAGGGACCGGAACGCCGGAGAGCCTCCGGACTTCCACCTGGTGAACCGTCAGGGAGACCTCCGGCGGCAGGCTCGGGAGGCGCTCGATCCGCGCCCGGGAGAACTTGCCCCTCTGATCCGAATACTGGGGAAGCTTCCACTCGGAACGGTAGCGCTGGGCCAGGAAGCCATCGGCGAACCAGGTGATCCAGGGCTCGGGCGAGTGCAGGCGGGCCATCGGGAGCACGTCCGCCCGCCTCGCCGCCCACTCTCCCGTGTCCTCGCCGGCCCGGATCGTCCATTCGACCTTTTGCCCTGAAGGATCGGTGAGGCTCAGCACGGCCACGGGAGTGCCGTCCGCCAGACCGGCCCCGTTCGACAGCGCCGACTCCAGGATCAGCGAGGAGATGGGCTCGAGGGGGATGTCCTTCTCCCGGTAGGGGAAGGCGGCGTCGAGGGTGACCGAGGTCTCGGGCGGGAGGAGAGGCGTCCCCGGGGTGGGAACGAAGAGATCGGGAACAGCCCGCAGCGGCTCGGCGCGGCGCCAGGGGTAGGCATCGAGAAGGGCCGTCAGGGCGAGGAGGACCCCTAGCGGCAGCAGGACGAGCCGGTTCAGCCGGGGCAACTTCGGGAGGAAGAAGCCGACCGCGGCGATTGCGATCAGAGCCAGGGTGGTGGTCACGTTCCACCCCGGGCCGAGGAGGACGGCCAGGCCAGCGGCGAGCAAAGCGATCTCCCCTCCCTGACGGGCCGCGAGGAACGCCATGGCCACCCCGGCCGCGACAGGCAGGGCCAGGAGCGCCACCACGGTTCGCAGGCTGAAGGGCTCGAACAGCAGCTCGCTGCGGAGCAGGAGCTGAAGGCCCAGGGCAACGGGTATGGACACAGCCAGGGAGAGATCGGTCCGGGAAAGCCGCCGGATGCAGGCAGCCGCGAAGGTCGCAATGAGCAGGAGCATCACCGCCGCGCCGCGTCCCGGTCCGGGAGGGAGTGCCCAGACCGCCGTCACCGCGAGGACCGACCCCAATCCCAGCTCGAAGGCGGGAGAGGGGGCCGCCGGGGAGATACTGGCCACGACGAGCAGCACCGCCGCGGACAACATGCCCAGGAAAAGGCCCTCGGCGGTACCGGCGGGGTTCTCATGGACGGCAAAAGCGGCGATGGCCCCGAGCACCGTCAGGGGGAGGAGGAACCGGACGAGCTCGGAAGGGGTGCGCATAGAGGGCGTCGTGATGTTATCCCTTACTACGGACGCGCGGGCACAAGCGTTGGGATAGACTCCCGCGCCATGCTCTCCCGAGACCTTTTGCGCGAAGACCCCGAGCGCGTCCGCCAGGCTCTGGCGAACCGGAACGCGGACCCCTCTCTCCTCGAAAACTGGCAGAGGCTGGACGCCGAGCGGCGCGCCGAGCTGGGCGAGGTCGAGGAGCTGAAGCGCCGGCGCAACGACGCCAGCCGCGAGATCGGCAAGATCAAGCAGCAGAAGGGAGACGCATCGCAAGCCATCGCCGAGGTCGGCAAGATGAAGGAACGGATCGAGGAGCTGGAAGCGCGCCTCGCCGCCATCGATCCCGAGCTGCAGGCGATCGAGCAGTCGATCCCCAACCTGCCGCACGAGAGCGTCCCGGTGGGGGACGAGTCCGCGAACCGGGTCGAGAAGGTGGTGGGCGAGCCCCGCCAGTTCGACTTTCCACCCAAGGCCCACTGGGACCTCGGCGCCGAGCTGGGCATCCTCGACTTCGAGCGCGGCGCCAAGATCACCGGCGCGCGCTTCACGGTCTACTTCGGAGCCGGCGCCCGGCTGGAGCGTGCCCTGATCTCTTTCATGCTCGACCTCCACACCGGCCGTCATGGCTATACGGAGGTCCTGCCGCCCTTCATCGTGAACCGCGACTCCCTTGTCGGCACCGGGCAGCTTCCCAAGTTCGAGCAGGATCTCTTCCATCTGGAAGGGTATCCCTACTACCTGATCCCCACGTCCGAGGTGCCGCTGACGAACCTGCACCGGGACGAGACTCTGGACGAGGCGAGGCTGCCGCTGCGCTACACGGCCTTTACCCCCTGCTTCCGGAGCGAGGCGGGGTCCTATGGGAAGGATGTGCGTGGCCTGATCCGCCAGCACCAGTTCAACAAGGTGGAGCTGGTCCATTTCACGACCGCGGAGACGAGCTACGACGCCCTGGAGGAGCTGACCGGGAACGCCGAGAAGGTCCTGGAGCTGCTCGGCCTGCCTTACCGGCGGATGACCCTGAGCACGGGAGACATGGGCTTCGGAGCGGCGAAGACCTACGACCTGGAAGTCTGGCTGCCGGGGCAGAGCCTCTACCGGGAGATCTCCTCCTGCAGCAACTGCGAGGACTTCCAGGCCCGGCGCGCGAACCTGCGCTACCGTCCCGAGGGGGGGAACAAGACCCGCCTGCTGCACACGCTGAACGGTTCGGGCCTGGCGGTCGGCCGCACGCTGATCGCCATCCTGGAGAACTACCAGCAGGCGGACGGCTCGGTGGTGATCCCCGAGGCCCTGCGCCGCTACACCGGGGGTTTGGAGAGAATTACGGCGCCGGAGTAAGCTGTTGCACACCTCACGGAGGGGTGGCTGAGCGGTCTAAAGCAGCGGTCTTGAAAACCGCCGGTCGTTCACGCGGCCCGTGGGTTCGAATCCCACCCCCGCCGCCATTCGGTTCAAGGGTTTTGACGACAGGCTCTGGCTACCGAGACGCGCCACAACCACCCAAAACTTTCCGAGGCCGCGCGATGAAGACGAAGAAATCCGACAAAGCGGAACCCGAGATGGCGATCGTCGCCGACAAGGATCCTGTCCTACGCCTGGTGCCCCGGCTCTCCCCCGACTTTCTTGCCCTCGTGGCCTCACTGGTAATCGTCTGGCAGGCGTTGCGTGACGGCGACGTGGACGAGAGATCGATGAACTGGGTGAACTCGGTCCTGGCGGGCGAGCTCTTCACGTTCTTTTTCGTCGTCGCCTTGGTCGGAGTCGCCAGCCGGCGCCGGGAGCCTCCGACTTTCTGGGGCGGGCTGCTGACCATCGCCGCCCTCCTCGCCTTCTTCCCAACGGTGTTGATGCTCGCCAAGTGGAGCTGGTACGGAGGTGTATGGATGTTCCTCGCCTTTCTCTGGTCGATGGGCGAGCGCTTCCGCCAGCTCTGGACGCTCCCACGCGCCGGCCGGCTCGAGAAGCTC
>DATLNC010000110.1:0-11949 GCA_035536935.1 Thermoanaerobaculia bacterium | reverse complement strand
GTCTTGACGTTGCCCGCGCCCTGGGCGGTGTTGAGCTCCACCCAGCCGAACTCCATCTGGATCGCCTGCTCCTCGCGGCCCTCCGGGCTGCGCGCCGAGGAGACGATGAACTGGGTGTTCGGCCGCACGGTGTAGAGCGTGCCGTCGAGAAAACCGATCTCGGCCGAGCCGTTCTCGGACGTGCGGACGTAGTCGCCGCTCTGGAGCGCCACCCGGCTGCGCGCCTCCTGCCATTCGCCGCCGTCGCCGCGGCGGTACTCGACGTCCCCCTGGATCGAGGTGAACTGGGCCTGGCCGATCGTATCGGACAGGTGCAGGGCCTCGAGGATCGACAGCAGCACGTTGCGGCTGCGCCGGGCATTGTCGAGAGCGCCGCGGAAATCCTGGTTCGAGAACTGGTTGCGCGCATCCTGAAAGCCCTGCCAGGCGTCGTCGAGCTCGGCGCGGAAGCCGCTCGCGCGGGTCTCGTCCTGGAGGCGCTGGAGCAGCCTCTGGGTCTCGTCCAGGACCTCGCCGGCCTCGCGCTCCAGGGCGCGGCTCTCCCAATAGCGGTAGCCGACGAAGCCGGCGCCGAGGACCACGATCATCGTCAGGATGATGAGGAACGCCCGCAACGTCTCTTCCGAAACGCTGTACCAGTCCCGCTTCCGGCGCCCGGCCTTCTTGGCGTTCAACTCGCTAACGACCTCTCATGTAGGAAGGCGAATATATCACAGGCTTGCCCAGGCCGTGGCCAGACAGGTAAACTTCCCGGTCCTCCGGGAAAGGAGCTTTTCCGATGTTGAAAGTGTTTCGCGACAACCTCAAGCACCTGAAGTGGATCCTCGTCTTTGTGGTGCTTTTGTTCATCTTCTTCATCTGGGCCGACTTCGGCACCGGCATCGGCAATCGGGGCCGGGGAGCCGGCGGACCCCAGGTCGCGGCCTACGTGGGCGACGGGGAGGTCACCCTGACCGAGTTCGAGCGGCAGTACCGCCAGCTCGAAGGCATGTACGGCCAGATCTACGGCGACCGCATGACGCCCGAGATGGCCCGCCAGATGGGCCTGCCCATGCAGGCGCTCAACCAGGCGGTCAGCCAGGAGATCCTCCTCGCCGAGGCCCGCGACATGGGCCTCGAGGTCACCGACGCCGAGCTGCGCGACAACATCCTCCAGGAGCAGACCTTCAAGGACGAGCAGGGCCGCTTCATCGGCGAGGAGCGCTACCAGGATATGGTGCGCAACCGCCTCGGCTACGCCAGCCCCGCCGTGTTCGAGCAGAGCCTCCGCGAGGAGCTCCTGGTCCGCAAGCTGATGGACATCCTCAAGGCCAACCTCTATGTCTCCGACAAGGAGGTCGAGGAGGCCTACCGCAGCCAGGTCGAGCGCGCCCGGATCCGCTACATCCAGCTCCCGCGCTCCCGCTTCACCCAGAACGTCCAGGTCACGGACGCCGAGATCAAGGACTACTTCGCCAAGCACGCCCAGGAGTACCGCCTGCCCGAGCAGCGCGAGGCCGCCTACCTCCTGGTCGACCCGGCCCAGCTCGCCGCCAAGGTCCCGGCGGACGAGGCGGCGCAGCGCGCCTGGTACCAGGAGCACCAGGAGGAGTACACGCAGCCGGAGCAGGTCCACGCCCGCCACATCCTGGTCAAGACCGAGGGGCGGACCGATGCCGACGCGCAGAAAATCCTCGCGGGCGCCCGCGCCCGCCTGGCCAAGGGCGAGGATTTCGCCGCCCTCGCCCGCGAGCTGAGCGAGGAGCCCGCCGCCAAGACGAGCGGCGGCGACCTCGGCTTCTTCGGCCGCGGCCAGATGGTTCCGGCGTTCGAGGAGGCCGCCTTCGGCGCCCAGCCCAACGCGCTGGTCGGCCCGATCAAGTCCGACTTCGGCTGGCACCTGATCCAGGTCCTCGAAAAGCGGCCCGCCGGCACCCAGCCGTTCGCGCAGGTCCAGCCGATGATCGCTCAGCGCCTGTCTGCGGACCGCACCTCCGAGATGGCCGAGGCCAAGGCCCGGGAGCTCGCCCAGCGCCTCGCCAAGGACAAGCCGGCGAGCGCCGACGCGCTCAAGCCCATGGCCAACGCGGCCGAGGGGATCTCCTTCGGCGAGACCGGCCCCTTCTCCCGGCAGGAGCCGGTGAACGGGATCGGCTTCGCCCCGGCCTTCAACAGCGCCGCCTTCACCCTGCAGAAGGGTGGCGCATCCGAGGCGATCCAGACCCCGCGCGGCTGGGCCGTGCTCTACGTGAAGGACGTCAAGGCGCCGCGCGCCCCCGAGATCAAGGACGTAGAGCCGCGGGTGCGCGCCGCGGTCGGCAGCAAGAAGCAGCAGGACCTGGCGCAGCAGCAGCTCCGCCAGGCCAAGGCGCCGGGCGCGACCCTCGACAAGATCGCGGCCGGTCTCGGCCTGGAGATCAAGGAGAGCGCCGAGTTCGGCCGCGATGGCCAGATCGCCGGCATCGGCCAGAACCCCGAGCTCGCCAAGGCAGCCATGGCCCTCAGCCCCGGCCAGCTCGGCGGCCCGGTGAACGACGCCCAGGGCGCCGTGCTCTTCGAAGTCAAGGAGCGCAAGAGCTGGGACCCCATCCAGTTCGCCTCCGCCCGGGAGCAGACGCGCGAGCAGGTCAGCCGCACGAAGCTCGACGCATTGGAGGCCGCCCTGCTCGAGAAGCGCCGCCGCGAGCTGGACGTGCGCTTCGACCCGGCGGTCCTGGAGGAGTTCGGAATCACCGAGCCGCCGGCGAACCCGGCCGGCTGATGATCGGCTATTTGCAGGGCAGCCTCCTCAAGGCCACGCCGGAGCGCCTGCTCCTCGACGTGCAGGGCGTGGGCTATGAAGTCCACGTCCCTCTCTCCACCTGGTACGAGATCGAGAAGCGGGGCGGGGCCGGCGCGGGCACTGCCGGCAGTATCGCCCTGTTCATCCACACCTACGTGCGCGAGGACGAGATCGCGCTCTTCGGGTTCTGGACCGAGCGCGAGAAGGCGCTGTTCGAGAAGCTGATCGCGGTGGGCGGCATCGGGCCGCGGCTGGCGCGGGTGATCCTCTCGGGGATGGCGCCCGACGACCTGCTCGGCGCCATCGCCTCCGGGGACCTCGCCCGGCTGAGCACGATCCCGGGGATTGGCAAGAAGACCGCCGAGCGCATGGTGCTGGAGCTCAAGGACAAGATGCGCGAGCTCGCCGCCGAGCTGCCGGAGAGGACTTCGGCGACTCCGCCGGCCGGCCAGGACGTGGTCTCAGCCCTGGTCAACCTCGGCTACAAGGCCGCCCAGGCCGAGCGCGCCGTGGCCGACGCCCACCGCGAGAAACCCGACGCCGCATTCCACGACCTGCTGCGCGCCAGCCTTCACCGCCTCTCCCGGGCGTAGCTTTTCTCCCTCTCCCCCGGCATGGGGGAGAGGGGGGATGGGATCAAGGCGCGAAGTACCCGACCACGTCGATCGCGGCGTGGACGGACCCGTTGCCCTGCACCGTCACCAGAATCGCCAGCTTCCCCGTACCGTCCGTCGAAAGCGGCATGATCGCGTTGTTCGCCACGGTCGCGCCGGCCACGAAGTTGATCGTGCTCGTCCCCGGGGTCGGATAGTTGCCCGGGAAGAGCACCATGGTGCCCGGACCCGAGCCGGTGATCGACGTGACGTTCACCGCCAAGGCGCGGGCGTTGGCCGGGATGTCGCAGACGCCGTCCAGGCTCACCAGCCGGGTCACCCCGGACTGGAGCGGCGCCCCGATGCGGGAGTCGAAGAAGCGGCAGGGGTTCACCGTGTAGAAATCCGTCGCCACCGGCGGGAGGAGGACCAGGGCCGCGGGCAATGAATCGGCCAGCCCCCAGGCGTTCGAGATCCGCAAGACTACCGTGTACGCGCCGGGCGCCAGGTTCGCCGTGTCCAGCCACCCGAGCGCGCCCGAGACCTGCCGCACCAGCGTCGTCCCCTGAAGCAGCCGCCAGGTGTAGGCGAGCGGCGGCTTGCCCTTGCCGCTGCCGGAGAGCGAAACGAGCTGACCGACCTCCGCCGTGGCCACTCCGACCGCCGCCGATACGATCGACGGCTTCGGGTCGAGCACGTTCACCGTCCTGGTGACCGTGCTGCATCCACCCCAGTGGCAGGTCGTCAGCGTGACCTGGTGCGCTCCCGGTGTGGAGAACGTGTGGACCGGGTTCTGTTGGTTGGACACAGCCTGCGCCTGCACAACCGCAGTCGAGCCAAACAGCAGAACCCCGCCCCAGAAAGCGGCGGTTCTCGCCATGGTCGTCACCTCTTTATTGATACCAAGCTATCTTTTTCCGGCTCCCGGGTCAAGCGGAGGGGCGGGAGGCTACAATGCCTCCATGACTGAAGACCGGATCCTCTCCGGCGTTCCCGACCCCGAGGACCTGGGCGTCGAACCCTCGCTGCGTCCCTCGCGGCTGGAGGAGTACATCGGCCAGAGCCGGATCATCGACAACCTGAAGGTATTCATCCGCGCCGCGCGCGAGCGGCGGGAGAGCCTGGACCATGTCCTCCTGTTCGGCCCACCCGGCCTGGGCAAGACCACCCTCGCCCACATCATCGCCAACGAGATGGGCGCGCCCCTGCGCATCACCTCCGGCCCCGTGCTGGAGCGGGCCGGCGACCTCGCGGCCATCGTCACCAACCTCGACGCGGGCGAAGTGCTGTTCATCGACGAGATCCACCGCCTCGGCCCCACGGTCGAAGAGATCCTCTATCCGGCGCTGGAAGACTTCCGGCTCGACCTCGTCATCGGGCAGGGCCCGGCGGCGCGCACGGTCAAGATCGACCTCCCCCGCTTCACTTTAGTAGGGGCCACCACCCGCGCCGGCCTGCTCTCCGCTCCCCTGCGCGCCCGCTTCGGGATCGTCCACCGCCTCGACTTCTACAAGCCCGAGGAGCTGACCACGATCGTCGAGCGCTCGGCCCGGCTGCTCGACATCCCGATCGAGCCCGACGGGGCGACCGAGATCGCGCGCCGCAGCCGGGGGACCCCGCGGGTCGCGAACCGCCTGCTCCGCCGGGTGCGCGACTTCGCCCAGGTGGAGCGCGCCCGCAAGATCGACCTGCGGATCGCGCAGAAGGCGCTCGCGCTCCTCGAAGTGGACGAATTCGGCTTCGAGGACCTCGACCGCAAGATCCTCAGCACCCTGATCGAGCATTACGCCGGCGGACCCGCCGGGATCCGGGCGCTGGCCGCGGCCGTCGGGGAGGACACCGGCACGATCGAGGATCTCTACGAGCCCTACCTGATCCAGGAAGGCTTCCTCCAGCGCACCCCCCGGGGCCGCGTCGCCACCCATCGCGCCTATCGCCACCTCGGCTATCCGCCGCGGCCGGGCACCACCGGCAGCCTGTTCTGAACCCATCCGTGCGCCCCGCCGCCCTGATCTACAACCCTACGGCGGGCCGCCAGCGCCACGCGCAGATCCTCGATCCGGTGCTCTCCGCCCTGCGGGAAGGAGGGTTCGACGTCGAGCCGGTCCCCACCCAGGCTCCCGGGGACGCCACCCGGCTCGCCCGCGAGCGGGCGGGGATGATGGAGGGGAATATGGCGGTGGTCTTCGCCTTCGGAGGGGATGGCACGGTGCGCGAGGTGGCGGCCGGGCTCCTCGGGACGGAGACGGCCCTGGGCATCGTGCCGGGAGGAACGGTCAACGTCCTCTCGATGTCCCTCGGCCTCCCCCGCGACCCGCTGGCCGCCGCCCGGCTGGCCGGACGGCTGGAGGCGCAGAAGCTGGACGTGGGGCTGATCGGCGAGATGCCGTTCCTGATGATGGTCTCGGCCGGGCTCGACGCGAGCGTGATGGCCGGGCTCGACACCCGGCTCAAGTGGCGGATCGGCAAGGCCGCCTACCTCTGGCAGGGGCTCCAGGAGTGGTGGCGCTACCCGTATCACCGCTTCGAGGTGATCGCGGACGGAGCTCCCCTGGAAGCCTCCTTCGTGGCCGTCTCGAACATTCCTTACTATGGGGGCGCCTACGCCCTCGCCCCGGGCGCACGCCCGCACGACGGGAAGCTCGACCTGGTGCTGTTCCAGGGGCACGGTCGCCGGGAGACCCTCAGCTTCGCCCTCGACCTGCTGCGCGGCGTCCATCTGCGCCGGAGCGACGTGACGGTCCGCCATGTGCAAGAGGTCGAGCTGCGGTCCCCGGCCGGGGCCGTGGCCCAGATCGACGGCGACGTATGCGAAGAGCGGCTCCCCTTCACCGTCCGGATCGCGCCGGACCCGCTCCTGGTCTTATCGCCGATACTGCCCGAGATCCCCCCGACCTGAAAGGCAGACATGACCTCCAGACCCCTCGACCCGATCTTCTCCCCGACCTCCATCGCCGTGGTGGGCGCGTCCCGCCGCCGGGAGTCTCTGGGTTTCAGCCTGCTGCACAACCTGGTCGGCAACGAGTTCAACGGCGCCATCTATCCGGTCAACCCCGAGGCCCGGGCGATCCACTCGCTGAAGTGCTATCCCAACGTCGCGGCCATCCCCGACCCGGTCGACCTCGCCGTCATCCTCGTCCCCCGGCAAAAGGTGCTCGGAGTGGTGGAAGAGTGCCTAGCCAAGGGGGTCAAGGGACTGATCGTCATCACCGCCGGCTTCTCGGAGATCGGCGAAGAGGGGGCCGAGCGCGAGCGCAAGCTGCGCGGCCTCGTGCGCGCCGCGGGCGTCCGCATGATCGGCCCCAACTGCATGGGAGTCATCAACACCGCCTCCGAGATACGCCTGAACGCCACCTTCGCGCCGACTCCCGCCCAGGCCGGAGCCATCGGTTTCGTCAGCCAATCCGGCGCCCTGGGAGTGGCGATCCTGAACGTCGCCCAGGATCTCGGAATCGGCCTGACCCAGTTCGTCTCCATGGGCAACAAGGCCGACGTCTCGGGCAACGACCTCCTGGAGCACTGGGAGAACGATCCCGAGACCCGCGTCATCTGCATGTATTTGGAGTCGTTCGGAAACCCGAGGCGTTTCACCGAGATCGCCAAGCGGGTGACGCGCAAGAAGCCGATCCTGGTGGTCAAGTCCGGGCGCACCGCCGAGGGGGCGCGGGCCGCCTCCAGCCACACCGGCGCCATGGCGGGGACGGATGTCACCGTCTCCGCTCTTCTCGAGCAATGCGGCGTGCTCCGGGCCAACACGATCGAAGAGCTGTTCGACGTCTGCCGCGCCCTGGTGCGCTGCCCGCTGCCGGACGGCAACCGGGTGGGGATCGTCACCAACGCGGGCGGCCCCGCGATCATGGCGACCGACGCCTGCGTCAATCAGGGCTTGAGGATGGCGGAGCTCTCCGAGGCCACCCGCCAGGGTCTGCGCTCGTTCCTGCCAGCCGAGGCGAGCGTCAACAACCCGGTGGACATGATCGCCTCGGCCAACCCGGACTCCTATGCCCGCACCCTGGCCGCCGTCCTGGACGACCCCGGGGTGGACATGGCGATGGTGATCAACGTGACCCCTGTGCTGTCGAGCCCCACCGACATCCTGGAAGTGGTGGGCGAGGTGGCGAGGACGCGCTCGAAGCCGGTGCTTGCCGTAATGATGGCCACGGACGAGTTCTACGAATCGGTCAAGCACATCCGCGACCTGCCGCCCGTCTACCGTTTCCCGGAGCCGGCGGCGAGGGTCCTCCGCCTTCTCTCCAGCTATGGCGCCTGGGTGCGCCGGCCCGTCGAAGAGGCTGCTCCCGAGTTCGACACGGACGACGCCGAGGTCGCGGCCATCCTCGACCGCACGCCCGAGGGCTACCTCGATCCCGGGGACGCCTTCCGGGTGCTCGACCTCTACGGCATCCCCCTCGCCCGTTGGCACCGGGCCTCGACCGCCGAAGAGGCGCTGGCAGCGGCGCGGGAGATCGGCTACCCGGTGGTGCTCAAGGCGGTGGCACCCGATCTGGTCCACAAGAGCGACGTGGGAGCGGTGCAGGTGGACCTGCGCGACGACCACGCCCTGACCGAAGCGATCCGGAAGACGACTGAGTCGGTGACGGGCGCCGGCCATGGCATCGAGGGCTGGCTCCTCCAGGAGATGGCGAAGGGCGGGCACGAAGTCATCTTCGGCATCACGACCGATCCGCGTTTCGGCCCGCTGCTCATGTTCGGCCTCGGGGGCAAGTACGTGGAAGTCTTCCAGGACGTCCGCTTCGGAGTGCTCCCCCTGGGCAGGACCGACGCTCTGGACATGGTACGGGGCATCCGCGGCTTTCGTTTATTGGAGGGAGTGAGGGGCGAGCCCGGTGCCGACCTGGATCTCCTCTGCGAGATCCTGCTGCGCCTGGCGCAGCTCGCCCAGCGCCATCCGCGCATCCGGGAGGTGGACATCAACCCCTTCCTGGCCGGTCCGGACCGGTCCTCCGCCCTGGCGGTGGATGCCCGGATCCGGGTGGGGGATGTGTAGACTCTGGCCATGGAACTGGATGAGCCTTCCGCCGGAATTCCCGATTACCGAGGGTTGATCCATGCACCCGAAGCCGACTCCGCAGATCAGTGGGGATGGGAATGGGACGGTTCGCTGCTAGCTCCTCAAGGCATAGAGGGTCGCCCGGATGAGATTCCGGGTCAGGAAGGGCAGCACGAACAGGCCGGCATAGAAGCCCATGGTGTAACCGCGACCCGTGTTGATGGGAGCCCAGACCTCCCGGTCGGTGAAGCAGAACAGAATCAGGTTCTGGAATCCAAAGAATCCATGGAGGACGCCCCCTCCAAAGCTGTACTCGCGGGCAGGGTCAATGTCGACCCAGAAGTAGGCGATCGCGATAAGAACGACGACCAGTAGAAGGATCAGGCGCATCCGGAAAAGGACCGTCAGGCCTTCCAGGATGCAGCCGCGGAGGCTCATTGGCGGTAATCGTCAGCGCCGCGGGACAGCCTCTTGCCGTGCGAGGTCCAGCAGCAAGCGGAGGGCGCGGTTGACCGACTCCGAGTCCTTGAAAGCCTGAGCAACGTCGGGTTCAAGGAGAACGACGTTCGTACCCTGTCGATAGCGCTCAGAGTACTTGCCGCGCACGGCTCCGGAGAAGTCATACTCTAAGAGCAGGTCGTCGTCTTCAGGTTCCTGACTCACCCTTTGAGTATACCGGGATCAGCGCGACCGGCCGCAGGGCCTCAAATCCTCCGGCGCATAGCGGTAGTGGCCCGTCAGGGTGAAGACAAACAGCGCGTCCTCCTCCTGGGTGCCCTGACCGATATTGTGGATGACCAGAGGAACGCCCGAAGCCGTCTTGCGGTCAGAGACGATCCCGACGTGGGGCACACCGGAGGGCAGCCGCCAGGTCACGAGGTCACCCGGTGCGAAGTCCTTGGCGTTCCGAGTGACCGGAAGAGCCTTGCCCTTCCGTGTGAAGAAGGTCCCCAGATTGGGGACGCGTCGGTGGTCGATGTTTGAATCGGGCCGGCTGAGCCCCCAGTTCTTCGGATAAGCCCGCCACGCCGCGGACATGTCCTCGTGCACCCGGACCTGCAAGTCGACCCCGAGCTGCCGATATGCCCGGATCAGGACATCCGTGCACACTCCGCGGTCCTGAGGGACATCGCCGTTCGGGTAGGGGAGCCGGCGGTAGCCGGAGTCGTAGAGGACGGTGACGCCGATCTGCTTCCGGGCGGCTTCCACCAAGCATCGGCCGCTGTCGGCCGTGGCTGGCAAGGGTACGGCCAGGAGAATGGTGAGGCTAACCTTTGCGAAGAGCTTCTTCGATCCCATGAACTCTCTCCGGTTGTCTACTGGAGCCCAGTATACGACCGGAGAGTGCCTTCACCTGCAGTGCTTGAATCTAGTCGCGCTCTCAACAGGTCTCTTGTCATACCACCTAGGTTACGGCCCAAACGATGAGCCTCCAGCGAACCTCCCCCTTCGAGTAGTCATGTTGGTGGTGATTTTGCGGAGGGAGCGACACGCTGGCGTTATGCGAGATCTCTTTTCCGCAGCCCTCGCAACGGTAGATACCCGAGAAGGAGATATGCTCTCCAGGCTTGTGCGTTACCTTAAACATATCGTCATCGAATGGGTGCAGATGTGTGAGGTCCCTGTAGTAGGCCATTCGGTTGATTCTCCTCTTCTGTTCATGCCGACGCGGGTCTTACGTCCGGCTTACTTCAAGGACAGGTCGCGAAAGCTGCCGTATCCTGGACGGGTCGGAACGCGGTGTTCTGAGGATTCGTATAGATTTTCTGTGCTCCGGTCGCCGTATCCGTGACCGTGATCTCGGTCTGAACGTTTGTCAGCCCTCCCGCGAAGAACCAGTATTTGGCATTCACGCTACAGGCGTTCAAGATCTTGATGACAGCCTCGACATTCGAGGCGTTGAAGAACCAGAGATAGCCGGACTCATCCGTCAAGCGCACGACGGTAGCCGGCCCCGAAGCTCCCTCCGGGGTCTGCCAGCGGGCTTCCACCTTGAACCGATTTCCGAGGAAGCACGCTGCTGGAGCTTCACAAACGGCGGTCTCCGGAAGGGTTGCAATCGTCTTCACGGTGGAGTATCCGGAGTCGCCGCTGCTGTTCCTGGAGCGCACCCTGAAGAAGTAGGTTGTGCCCGGAGTCAGGCCAGTGATGGTCACCGAAGTCACGTTGGCTATGACAAATGTTATCTCTCGAAAGACAATATCCGTCTCGCTCTTGATCTCAATCCGGAAGGAAGTCTCATTGCTTGAGTTGTCTTTCCAGGTAAGCACAACGTATCTGCTTGAAGCTGTCCCACTCAGCCCGTTTGGAGGCGAAGGTTTACCCCCAGTGCAAGGGAAGTAGGGCCGGCATTTTTCCGAAAGTGGGGTGCCGTCACAACAAGCACATCCGCAGACGCCGCCGTGACTTGAGCAGCATCCGCTCTGGGCTTGCGCCAGAATCGGGAGGGCGAGCAGGAGAAGAACAAAGAAGTAGATTGGTCTGCGCATAACTTTCTCCTTGTCTCTAGGTGTGAGACTCCGAACAGCAGGCTTTGTTTAGGTTCACGCTGCGGGGCAGCTATTCCCTAAGCTGCTGGACATCTGGGCAAGGAGAATAACGGCCAGCCTCTATGCTTCACTCAGTCAGCCTCGCCGATCCCGGTATCCACTGCTCGATCTGGTAGTACGCGCCCGAGACAGTCCGGGCAGATCCCGGCTCCTGATAGGACACCACGATCGAGCGGACCTGGCTCGGAGTCCGCTCCTGGATGAACAGCTCGCGGCCGCCTTCGGAGCTGGCCGTCGAGATGGCGGCCTCCACGAAGCCGTTCGGGACGAAGGAAGAGAACACGAGCGTGTCGCTCTCCCGTTCCCTGACGACCACGGCCCACCGGTGGCCGTCTTCCCAGAGGGGGATGTCCTTCTCGTTCACCACGACATCGGAGGCCAGCACCACCAGTTCCTCGGAACCGTCGCCGTTGAGATCGGCTTGGAGCGCTCTCTGGTACTTCCAACCCAAGGCCTGCCGGGCTGAGACGTTCAGGGCCGCGTTCACAGGAGGAGCGAGGAGCGGGTTGTCCGAAGGAGACGGCGCCTCCTTGCAGGACAGGCAAGAGAGGATCAGGAGAGCGAAAAGCCGACGCATTCTGCCGCGTTCTCGAAGCTGACTAACCTGCGCACCAAGGCGTTGTAGCGGTCGTGAGCGGAGTCGGAGTCGGTTTCCGCGAGCCGCTCGTAGAGGCGGTGTTCCGGAGAGGGGAAGGTGTTCTCGGGCACCGGCAACCCGATGCTCTTCAGGCGAGGTGCGCCGATCGAGACCAGGAGGGCGGGGATCGTCTCCTCGCCCCGGGCGAGGTCCGCGAGCCCTTCCTGGACGAGGTCGCCACCGGGGTAAGCGGTCAAATCCATGCTCCAAGTATAGGGCCCCTGGTGGGAAGTGACTTCCGAGCCATTTGAACTGAGCTCCGGGTGGGGCGGAACTGACTTCCGGATGGTTAGAACTGAGCTCCGGACGGTTGGAAGTAACTTCCGGACCGTCGGAAGTGAGTCCGGACGTTGGGAAGTGACTTCCGGATGGTTCGGAAGTGACTTCCGAGCGCTCGG
>DATLNC010000109.1:0-28844 GCA_035536935.1 Thermoanaerobaculia bacterium | reverse complement strand
TGTACCAGCCACTCCCCCGCATGTACCAGCCACTCGTACGCGTGTACCGACCACTCTCCCCGACGTACGAGCGTCCCGTCCCTGCGTACCGAAGCCCGGTACGAAGGGACGGAGGACTGGTACGGAGAGACGAATGGCCGGTACGCCGCGCTCGGTGGGAGGGCCAGGATCGTGGGAGCGCGAAGCTCTTAGAGATCGAGCTCCCAGGTCTGGCCGACGAGGTCGTGTCCGAAGCTGTGGTGGGGCTCCTCCTTCACCAGGCGGTACCCGGCCTTTTCGTAGAGCCGCCGGGCGTCCGTGAGGACGTGGTTGGTCCACAGCACGATCTTGCGGTAGCCGACCTGCCGGGCGAAGCGCTCGCACTCGTCGATCAGGCGGGACCCGAGCCCCAGGCCGCGCGCGCTCGGCTCGACCAGGAGCAGGCGAAGCTGTCCGACGGTCTCCGACTTCCTGACGAGGAACACGGAGCCGAGGATCTCGCCATCCCTCTCGGCGATCCAGCAGCGCTCCGCCTTGGGATCGAAGCGCTCGATGAACTCCGCCACGATGCGCGCCACCAGGGCCTCGAACCGCTCGTCCCACCCGTACTCCTGGGAGTAGAGCACTCCGTGGCGGTGAACGATCCAGCCCATGTCGCCCGGCTGATGGTTGCGAAGCAGGTAGGGTTCCTTGTCTTTCAGGGGCGAGCCCATCTGGCGCATGTTGACAGTGTCAGCCAGGATGATCGACGAAATCAAGCATCTGGGCCAGGGAAAGCCCCCTCACCACCGCCGCGGCGCGTCGAGGATGCACCGCACCGTATCGCGGGCGATCAGCAGCTCCTCGTTGGTGGGGATGACGAAGGTCCGCACCCGCGCGCCCTCGGCGCTGATATCACCCTCCTTGCCCTCCGTCAGGGCCTCGTTGCGGGCCGGGTCGAGCGCGATCCCGAGGAAGTCGAGGTCGGCGCAGATCCGCCGCCGGATCTCGGGGGCGTTCTCGCCGATGCCGCCGGCGAAGACGACCGCGTCGGCCCCGTTCATCCGCGCCAGATAGGCGCCGATGTACTTCTTCACCCGCAGGCAGAAGATGTCGATGGCAAGGCGTGCCCGGCGGTCCTGGTTCTCGCGCTCCTCGGCCAGCAGGTCGCGCATGTCGTTGGTCAGCCCCGAGATGCCCAGCAGGCCCGAGCGCTTGTTGACCAGATTGTCCAGCTCGTCGAAGCTCATGCCCTCCTTGTGGTGGAGGAAATCGAGGATCAGCGGGTCGAGGTCGCCGCTGCGCGTGCCCATGACCAGCCCCTCGGCCGGGGTGAGCCCCATGGAGGTCTCCAGCGACTCGCCGCCGCGGATGGCGCAGATCGAGCAGCCGTTGCCCAGGTGCAGGGTGAGGATGTTCGTGTCTTCCTTCTTCCGTTTGGCGAGCTGGCGGTAGCGGTAGGCGATGTAGCGGTGCGAGGTGCCGTGGAAGCCGTAGCGCCGCACCCGGTGGCGGACGTAGAGCTGGTAGGGGATGGCGTAGAGGAACGATTCCGCCGGCATGGTCGAGTGGAACGAGGTGTCGAAGACCGCGGCCTGGGGGATGCCGAGGCCGAAGACCTCGCGGGCCGCGCTGATCCCCTTGAGGTTCGCCGGGTTGTGCAGCGGCGCGAGGTCGATGCAGTCCTCGATCTGTTCGATGACGGCGTCGTCGATCACCACGGAACGGGTCAGCTTCTCGCCGCCATGGACGACCCGGTGCCCCACGGCATGGACGTCGGCCAGTGAAGAGATCACGGCGGTGGCGGGCGCGACGAGCCAGCGCAGGACGTGGTCCAGAGCCTGCCGGTGGTCGCGCAGCGGCATGGCGAGCTTCTCCGGCGTCTTGCCCTGCACGCGCAGGGAGAGGATCGCCTCGCTGCCGATGCGCTCGACGACCCCGCGGGCCAGCTCGCGGTCGGCTTCGCGCTCGATCGTCTCGAGGTCGGTGGCGATGAGCTGGAACTTGAGCGAGGAGCTGCCGCAGTTGAGGACGAGGACGTTCATGGGGACAGATCCTAGAATAGGCGGACCATGTCGAGACGTACCCTGGCCGCATCCGTCCTTCTGATCGCCCTGATCGCCCTGTCCCTGTGGATGCTCCGCCGTCCGCCGGGGGAGAGGCAGGACGGCCGCGTTCTCACGCCCGCCACCTTCGCCGACATGCCGGGATGGGAGGAGGACGATCCGTCCGCGGCCCTCTCCGCCTTCCGCCGCTCCTGCCGCCGCATGAAGGGACCCATCTGTGAGGCCGCTGCCCGGGCCACCTCCGCGAGGACCTTCTTCGAGACCCATTTCCAGCCCTTCGCGGTCAGCTCGGGCGACGATCCCGAGGGTCTCTTCACCGGCTATTACGAGCCGCTGCTTCAGGGCAGCCGGAAACGGAGCGAGCGCTACCGCGTGCCGCTCTACATCCGTCCTCCCGACCTGGTGATGGTGGACCTGGGGGATTTCCGCGAGGAGCTGAAAGGGCAGCGCATCGCGGGCCGGGTGGAGGAGGGCGATCTGGTCCCCTATCCCGATCGGACGGCGATCGAAAAGGGGGCGCTGTCCGGCCGGGAGCTGGAGCTGGTCTGGGTGGACGATCCGGTCGACGCCTTCTTCCTCCAGATCCAGGGCTCGGGCCGGGTGCGCCTCGACGACGGGAGCGACGCTGGTAGTGAGATGCGGGTGGGCTATGCCGCGCAGAACGGCCATCCCTACTTCGCCATCGGCAAGGACCTGGTGGAGCGCGGGGCGATGCCCAAGGAGCAGGTCTCGATGCAGTCGATCCGCCGCTGGCTGGAGCAGAACCCCGACCTGGCCGACGACGTGATGGCGCGCAATGCCTCCTATGTCTTCTTCGAGGAGCTGAAGGGCGAAGGCCCCCTGGGAGCCCAGGGCGTCGCCCTCACTCCCGGCCGTTCGCTGGCGGTGGACCTCAAGCATTGGACCCTGGGAACCCCGGTCTGGCTCGATGCTCAAGCACCCTCACCGCGGGCGGGGGAGCCCGACCGTCCGCTCCGCCGCCTGATGATCGCTCAGGACACCGGAGGGGCGATTCGCGGGGTTGTCCGTGGTGACGTCTTCTGGGGCCACGGCGAGAAGGCGGCGGAGATCGCCGGCCGGATGAAGCACCCTGGGAGGATGTGGGTGCTGCTGCCGCGGAACCCCGAGCGACTGAGGTAAATCCCCGAGTGACTCGGGTATATAACTTTGCGACTCGGGTATATACCCGAGCGACTCGGGGAAATCCCCCAGCGACTGAGGGAAATCCCCGAGTGACTGGGGGAAATCCCCGAGTGACTGAGGGAAATCCCCGAGCGACTGGGGGAAATCCCCGAGCGACTGGGGGAAATCCCCGAGTGACTGAGGGAAATCCCCGAGTGACTGAGGGAAATCCCCGAGTGACTGAGGGAAATCCCCGAGACCCTCAGATTCAGGTTGCTAAGAGGTAACCACGGAATCGAGCAGCGTGCGTCCTCGGGGAGACAGCCGGTAGCCGACCTCCAGGCTTTCCGTCAGACCCAATCCCTTCAGCTTCCGCACGTTCACCTTGAAAGGCAGCCTTTCCTGCTGGACCTGCGGAGCCAGATCGCCGGCCCGGACCCCCGGATTGCGTTCGATCAGCCGGAGCACGGCGAGAGTCCACGGACCGGCAGGGCTCGCGGCATCCAGCCGGGCCAGCCTCTTCCGAAGAGCCGTGAGCTCCTCGCTCGACAGGTCGGCCTTCTCGCGGAGTGCGATGCGGGGATCCAGGCCGGCGTACCGCAGCTCGACGCGATAGATCTCCCCCTCGTCCCGGGCGTTGAGGTCCTTCATCAGGGCAGGTAGCGAGGGATAGCCCGCGCGCCGCGCGTCAGCCTCGGTGATCTCCTCCTCGGCAACCCGGCCGACGCTGTCGATGGCAAGCACTCCGGCTCGCGTCTTCAGCGTTCCGCCCGCGCGAACGGTGGGACGGGTCCAGCGCCGGAAGGCGGCTGTGATCTCGCCCGACACGATCCCGTCGAGGAAGGCTCGTTTGAAGAGCATGGGCGGATTTTAGCCCGGCGCGCTATCCTTAGGGCCGCTGGTAGCAGGTCCCCTATGCGAGGAGAGGTTTTGACGACGCC
This sequence comes from Thermoanaerobaculia bacterium, assembly GCA_035536935.1. Lineage (GTDB taxonomy): Bacteria > Acidobacteriota > Thermoanaerobaculia > Multivoradales > UBA5704 > DATMER01. The sequence goes on along the minus strand of DATLNC010000109.1, from coordinate 24,757 downwards.
GTACCCCCGGCCAGACGATGGACGTGAACCCGATCCCATGGAGGACCGGCTCCGCGAGGAGCGGGAGCGGTTCTCCTTTGCCGCCCTGGCCACCATCCCCGTCACCTCGCTCGACCCGTTCGGCATCTATTCGGCGATCCGCGACGCGTCGGGCCGGATCGTGGACTTCCGGGTCGAGTACGTCAACGACGCCGCCACCGAGGCCAACGGCCTGGCCCGGGAGGAGCAGGTGGGCCGCACCGTCCTGGACCTCCTGCCGCAGCACAAGGAGAGCGGGCTCTACGACATCTACTGCCGGGTGATCGAGACCGGGGAGCCGTTCGAAACCGACGCGTTCCTGTTCCAGTGGGGCGATCCGCCGCAACGCCGCTGGTTCGACATCCGGGCCACGAAGCTCGGGGACGGCTTCGCCTCGGCCTGGCGGGACGTGACCTGGCGCCGGGAGGCCGAGGAGAGCCTCCAGCGCAGCCGGGAGCACCTGCAGTTCGTCTCGGACGCCGCGGCGGTCGGCGTCTCTCACTGCGACTCCGACTGGCGGTTCGTCTTCGTCAACCAGACGTACGCGACACGCCTCGGGCTCGCCCCTGACGAGATCGTCGGCAGGACGGTCCAGGAGGTGATAGGGGAGGAGGCGGCCGAGGCCATCCGCCCCCACGTCGAGCGCGTCCTGTCCGGAGTGCCCGTCAGGTTCGAGGCGGAGATCGCCTACCCCCAGATCGGCCGGCGCTACCTGCTTTGCTCCTACACGCCCGAGATCGAGGCGAATGGCCGGATCGCAGGCTGGGTCGCGGCTATCACCGATCTGACCGACCGCCACGAGCTGGAGGAGACTCTGCGCCGCAGCGAGGAATCGCTCAAGGAGGCCGACCGGCGCAAGGACGAGTTCCTGGCCACCCTGGCGCACGAGCTCAGAAACCCGCTCGCGCCGATCCGCAACGCCGTGCAGATCCTCCGCGTCCAGGGGCCGGCGGCCCCCGACCTGCAATGGGCGCGCGAGGTCATCGACCGCCAGGTGCAGCAGCTCACCCACCTGGTGGACGACCTGCTGGACGTCTCGCGCATCACCCGGGGCAGGATCGAGCTGCGCAAGGAGCGGATCGAGCTCGCCGCGGTCCTCGACCGCGCCCTGGAGGCGAGCCGGCCGGTCGTCGAGGGCGCGCACCACCGGCTCACGGTGACTTTCCCGGAGGGCCCCGTCTGGGTGGCGGCGGACCTGACCCGCATGGCGCAGGTGCTCTCGAACCTGATCAACAACGCGGCCAAGTACACGCGGGCGGGCGGGAACATCCAGGTCTCCGCCTGGGCCGCCGACGGAAAGGCGTCGATAGAGGTCCGCGACGACGGCATCGGCATCCAGGCCGAGATGCTCTCGCACATTTTCGACCTGTTCGCACAGGTGGACACGTCGCTGGAGCGCGCCCAGGGGGGACTGGGGATCGGCCTGACGATCGCGAGGAGCCTTGTGGAGATGCACGGCGGGAGCATCCAGGCGGCGAGCGCGGGGCTGGGGAGGGGGAGCGCCTTCACCGTCCGCCTCCCGCTCGCGCAGGAGGAGGACGTCAGGGCCGCGCCCGAAGCGGATCGCGACCAGGAGACCAAGGCCGGCCTGCGGGTCCTGGTCGTGGACGACAATCGGGATTCCGCGGACAGCCTCGCCATCTGGCTCCGGCTCAAGGGCCACGAGGTGCTCACCGCCTACGACGGTCCCCAGGCGCTGGCCCAGGCGCTGGAGCAGCGGCCGGAGCTGGTGCTGCTCGACATCGGCATGCCGGGGATGAGCGGCTACGAGGTGGCCCGCCGGCTGCGCGCGCAGCCGGACACGCGGCGGACGCTGCTCGTGGCCATGACCGGCTGGGGGCAGGAGGAGGACCGGCGCCAGTCGCGGGAGGCGGGCATCGACCATCATCTGGTCAAGCCGCTGGAGCCCCGCGTCCTGGAGGACCTGATCGCCCGGCTGGCGGTCCGCCAATGACCGGGCCCATGAAGAAAAAGGCCTGCGTCTTCTGCGCCGTCGCCCGCGGCGAGACGGACGCCTTCCGGGTCTTCGAGGACGAGCTGTGCGTCGCCTTCCTCGACCACCGGCCGCTGCTCCACGGCCACTGCCTGCTGGTGCCGAAGACCCACGTCGAGACCCTGCCGGAGCTGCCGGAGGGCCTGGTGGCGCCGCTCTTCGGGGCCGCGCAGCTCCTCTCCCGCGCCGTGGAGGCCGGGCTCGCCGCGGACGGCTCCTTCCTGGCCATCAACAACAAGGTCAGCCAGAGCGTGCCGCATCTGCACGTGCATGTCGTTCCGCGCTGGAAGAGCGACGGGCTGTTTTCGGCCAGGCTGGTCTGGAAGCGGACGCCATACAAGAGCGACGCGGAGCGGCGGGCGGTGCAGGAGAAGATCCGGGGGGCCCTCATCGAGACCCGCTGATATACTCCATAGGGCCATGTCCACTCTCGTCCGCCGGACGTCCATCCTCGCGCTGTTCTCCCTGGCCCTTTTGCCGCTCCTCGCAGCCGCCCAGCAGAAGCCTGTGCCGCCGGGAGTGGTAATGCGGGCGCGGGTCAAGGCCGCCGTCCATCCGGTCTCCGCGGAGCTGATCGTGGATGCCGTCCGCGATGCGGACGCGGCGCGGGCTTCGGTGCTGATCATCGAGCTGGACACCCCCGGCGGCCTGCTCACCTCCACCCGCGACATCTCCTCGGCCATCCTGGGTGCGCAGACGCCGGTCGTGGTCTATGTCTCGCCCGCGGGCGCTCAGGCCGCTTCGGCCGGCTTCTTCATCCTGATGTCGGCCGACATCGCGGCCATGGCTCCGGGCACGAACACCGGGGCCGCCCATCCGGTCACCGCGGGCGGGGGAGACATCGAAGGGACCATGGCGAGGAAGGTGGAGGAGGACTCGTCGGCCAATATCCGTGCCCTGGCCCGGCGCAACGGCCGCAACGTCGAGCTCGCCCAGGCCGCGGTGATCGACAGCCGCTCCTACACCGCCGACGAGGCGCTGGAGGGCAAGCTGATCGACCTGATCGCGCCGAGCTTCGAGAAGCTCGTCGAAGCCCTCGACGGCCGGACCGTCAAGCGCGGGGACGACCTGATCACCCTGCGCACCAGGGGCGCGGTCGTGGAGGAGGTCGAGATGTCGGAGATGCGCCGGATCCTCTCGGTCATCGCCGACCCCAACATCGCCTTCATCCTGCTCAGCCTGGGCGGCCTCGGCCTCTACTTCGAGCTGATGAACCCGGGCGCGATCCTGCCCGGGGTGGTCGGCGGCATCTGCCTGATCCTCGCCTTCTTCGCGCTGTCCGTGCTGCCGGTGAGCTACGCCGGCCTGGCGCTGCTCTTCCTGGCCCTGGTCCTGTACATCGCGGAGATCAAGATCGTGAGCCACGGCGTGCTGGCGATCGGCGGCACGGTCGCGCTGGTCCTCGGCGCGCTGATGCTGTTCAAGACGCCGGAGCCGGCGATGCGGGTCAGCCTGACGGTGATCGCGAGCCTCGCGGTCTTCTCGCTCGCGACGGTGGGTTTCCTCATGTTCATGGCGATCCGCGCCCGCCAGGTGCCGGTGCGCACCGGGAGGGAGGGGCTGCTCCACGAGATCGGCACCGCCCGCTCGCCGATCGCGCCGCGCGGCAAGGTGTTCGTCCATGGCGAGATCTGGGACGCGGTCTCCGAGGAGCCCGTGTCGGCCGGCGAGCCGGTCGAGGTGGTCGCCGTCCGCAATCTGACCCTGGCCGTGCGTCCGCACCGCCGGAATGCAGCCGTCTGATCCATAGAAAGGAATCTGCGATGGAAGGCCTCTACGGAATCGGCCTGATCGTCATCCTGGCCATTTTTCTGTTTTCGCGCTGGGTGAACGTCCTCAACGAATACGAGCGCGCCGTCACCTTCTGGCTCGGCCGCCTGGCGAGACAGCCCAAGGGACCCGGCCTCGTGCTCATCTTCTGGCCGCTCGAGAAGATGATCAAGGTCTCGCTGCGCACGGTGGTGCTCGACGTGCCGCCGCAGGACATCATCACGCGGGACAACGTGTCGATGAAGGTCAACGCCGTGGTCTACTTCCGCGTCGTGGATCCGTCGCGCGCCATCGTCGAGGTGGAGAACTACCTCTATGCCACCAACCAGCTCGCGCAGACCACGCTGCGCTCGGTGCTCGGCCAGGCCGACCTCGACGAGCTGCTGTCGCAGCGCGAGAAGCTCAACGACCAGCTCCAGGCGATCATCGATCACCAGACCGATCCCTGGGGCATCAAGGTGTCGATGGTGGAGCTCAAGCACGTCGACCTGCCGGTGGAGATGCAGCGCGCGATGGCGCGGCAGGCCGAGGCGGAGCGCGAAAAGCGCGCTAAGATCATCCACGCGGCGGGCGAGCTCGAGGCCTCCGTGAAGCTGGCCGAGGCCGCGGATATCATTTCGCGCAACGCGGTCACCCTTCAGCTCCGCTACCTGCAGACGCTGACGGAGATCTCGGCGGAGAAGAACTCGACGATCATCTTCCCGCTGCCGATGGACCTGGTCAACGCGTTCCTCGACCGCGGGGAGCGCAAGTAGGGAGCCTGTTTTTGACGAATTCGCACGAGCCCAGCTACTACGAGATCGCGCTGACCAACCGCCAGGTGGTCGTCGCGTTCGTGATCCTTCTGCTCTGCCTGGTGTCCGCCTTCTTCTCGGGGCTCTGGATCGGCCGCGAAAGCGCGGCCCGTGCCCAGGAGCAGATCGTCCGCAACGTCCCCCCCTCGCCGGCCGCGCCGCAGGAAGGGCAGAATCTGGACGAGCTGGCGTTCTTCGAGGACGAGCAGAAGCCCGGCTCCGGCGAAAGCACGCCGGTTGCGGACGCCACCCCGACGCCGGCCCAGGACACCACCCTGCTGGAGGACTTCGGCGGCGAGCCCGAGGAGGCCGCGGAGCCCGATCCGGACCTTCCCGAAGGCCGCCGCCGCCGGGGCCGCGACCGCAACGCGGCCAATCAGGACGCCGAGGGTGGGGAGGAGGAGATCGGGGCGGCCGCCACGCCGGCCCCCACGCCCGCCCGGGCCCGTCCCGCGGCGGCATCGGCGGGGGTGACTCCCGAGCCGCGGATCGCCGCCGGGCAGGTGGTCATCCAGGTCTTCTCCTCGCCCGAGCAGGACCAGGCGGAGAAGGTGCGGGACCGCCTGATCAAGGGCGGGCACAAGGCCTATCTCTCGCCCGTCCAGGTGGCCGGCCGCACCATGCACCGCGTGCGCATCGGCCCCTTCAGCTCCCGCGGCGATGCGCAGAAGGTTGCCGAGCAGGTCCGCAAGGGATACAAGCTCGACACCTGGGTGACGGAGTAGGTACCCAAAGGTGAAGTGGCTCCTCGCCGCGGGCGCTGGCGCGCTCTGGGCGCTCCAATTCGGCCGTGAGCCGCACACGATCGCCCCCTGGCTGGCTCTCGCGCCGCTGCTCCTGCTGTTCTCCTCGACCCGGGCCTCCGGCCGTCTGGGCTTCGTCTTCGGCTTCGTGGCCTGGCTGACCGGGCTCTCCTGGATCGTCCCCACGCTGGTCACCTACGGCGGCATCTCCCAGCCGCTCGCCTGGCCGCTCGCCGGCCTGCTCGCCGCCTACCTCGCCGGCTTCGATGCGATTTTCGGCTGGCTGGGCGGCAAGGTCTGGCGACGCGGAGGACATTGGGGTCTCGGACCGCGTCTGTTGGTGCTGCCCTCGCTCTGGGTGGCGCTCGAATGGCTCCGCAGCTATCTCTTCGGCGGCTTCCCCTGGAACCTCGCGGCCTACTCGTGGGTGGAAGTGGCCGGAGCGCTGCCGCTCTCCGCCTGGATCGGTCCCTATGGGATCTCCTTTCTGGTGGTCCTGACCAGCGCGGGAGCGGCCACGGCGATTCAGCGCCGCCGCTGGGAGCCGCTCGCCGCGGCCTGGGCCGTGCCGCTCCTCCTTCTTCCGCTGGCCGGCCGCTGGAGCGTCCACGAGGCGATCGAGGAGCACCAGGCGGCAGGAGTGATCGAACAGGAGACCGTGCCGGTGCGGCTGATCCAGCCGAACATCGCGAACCTCACCGAGTACGACGCGGTGGCGGTGCTCCGCAACTACCGCAAGGTGATGGACGCCTCCGCCGAAGCCTGCCAGCCGGGCGCCCTGGTGATCTGGCCGGAGAGCGCGACGTGGCCGTTCTCCTATGCCAGCGATCCGATGCTGCGCGCGGATTTGGAGGCGCTGGTGAAGAGGGGCTGCACGGTCCTGTTCAACTCCAGCCATCCGGTGGAGGAGAGCTTCTTCAACTCGGCTTACCTGCTGTCGCCGCAGGGGAGCGTGCACCGCTACGACAAGCGGCACCTGGTGCCGTTCGGGGAATACATCCCGTTCCGCGGGCTTTTCTCCTGGATGGACAAGCTGGCGCGCAACGCCGGGGATTTCCGGGCGGCGGCGGGTGTGACCCTGCTGCCCTGGGAACGGGAGAAGCTGGGCATGGCCATCTGCTACGAGGTGGTCTACCCGTCCGAGGTAGCCGAGCTGGCGCGCCGCGGCTCCACGATCCTGGTCACGATCACCAACGACGCCTGGTACGGCGACACCTGGGCCCCCTGGCAGCACTACCGGTCGGCCCGCTTCCGCGCCGCCGAGAACCGCCGGCCCCTGCTGCGGGCCGCGATCACGGGAGTGTCGGCGATCATCGGGCCGGACGGCGCGGTCTGGTCGGAGCTCGGCGTCTTCCGCGAGGGGGTGATCCGCGCGCGGGTGCTGGGCCGGTCGGACGTCACCTTCTATGCGCGCCATCCCTCGCTGGTGCCGCTGCTGGCCTCGATCGTTTCGGTCCTCGCAGCCCTGGCTGGGATATATTTAGCTCGCAAGGAGAAGACATCATGATCGCCTCGGACGCACAGCAGCGCATCGACGCCCTCTCGGAGCAGCTCTCGAACCTCCGGGGGTATCTTTGAGGACACCGGCTTAGAGAAAGAGCTGTCGGACATCGACCGGCAGATGCAGGAACCGGGATTCTGGGACGACCCTACCCGCAACTCCACCCTCATGCAGCAGCGCCGCAGCCTTGAGCGGCGGCTCGAGACCCTGAAGCGGCTCCGCTCCGACGCCGACGAGCTCGCCACCTGGCGTGAGCTCCTGGACGAAGGAGAGACCGACGAGGAGCTCGCGCGCTTCCTCGACCGCCTGAAGACCGACCTCGACCGCCTGGAGCTGGAGCTGAAGCTCTCCGGCCCGGACGACGACAAGCATGCCATCCTCGCCATCCATCCCGGAGCCGGCGGCACCGAGTCGCAGGACTGGGCCGAGATGCTCCTGCGCATGTATCTGCGCTGGGGCGAGCAGCACGGCTTCGACGTCGAATTGATGGAGCGCCAGGACGGCGAGGAGGCGGGCATCAAGAGCGCCACCTTCGCGGTGCGCGGCGAGAACGCCTACGGGTATCTGAAGAGCGAGGCCGGTGTCCACCGCCTGGTGCGGATCAGCCCATACGACTTCCAGGGCCGTCGCCACACCTCGTTCGCCTCGGTGGACGTCTACCCCGAGGTGGACGACACCATCGAGATCGAGGTGCTGGACAAGGATCTGAGGGTCGACACCTACCGTTCGTCGGGCGCGGGCGGCCAGCACGTCAACAAGACCGATTCGGCGGTGCGCATCACCCACCTGCCGAGCGGAATCGTGGTGGCCTGCCAGAACGAGCGCAGCCAGATCAAGAACCGGGCGATGGCCATGAAGGTCCTCAAGTCGCGGCTCTACGACCAGGAGCTGCAGAAGCGCGCGGCGGAGCAGGCCGAGCGCGAGGGCAAGAAGATGGACAACGCCTGGGGAAGCCAGATCCGCAGCTACGTCCTCCACCCCTACCGCCTGGTCAAGGACCACCGCACCGGAGCCGAGGTGGGCGACGCCAACCGCGTGCTGGACGGCGGGGTCGATCCCTTCATCGAAGCCTTCCTGAAGGGCCAGATGGCGGCGGCTGGCAAAGAGGACCTGGCGTTCTAAGTGCGCCTCGACTACGTCTCCCCCCTCCCGCCCGTGCGCTCGGGGATCGCGGACTACAGCCTCGACCTGCTGCCGAGTCTTGCGGCCCTGGCCGACGTCCGCCTGATCCACCTCGCCGGCCAGCCGGTCACGCCTGAGATCGTCCAAGCCTGGCCCATGGCGCCCGCTTCCGAAACCGGGAAGGACGGGCGGCTGCCCCTCTACCAGATGGGCAACAACCGCTATCACGAGGAGGTGATGGAGCTGGCCCGGCAGATCCCGGGCGTGCTCACCCTTCACGACGTGGTCCTCCACCACCTGCTCCTGGACGTCACCCTCGGCCGCGGCGAGTTCTACCCCTACAAGGAGCGGCTGACCCGCGATCACGGCTGGATCGGCGAGGCCGCTGCGCTGGCCAAGCGCTGGAACGCCTACGGCGATGCGCCCGTCTTCGGGTTGCCCGCGCATCGCGGCCTGCTGCGCAGCCAGCGCGGCGTGCTGGTCCACAGCGAGTGGGCCGCGGCAATGATCCGCGAGGAGGACCCGGAGATCCGGGTGCGGGCGATCTCCATGGGAGTCCCCCTGCCGCCCGCGGCCGACTCCGAGGCCGGACGCCTCCCGCGCCGCCGCTTCGGGCTCCCCGAGGACCGGCCTGTGCTCGGCTCCTTCGGCTTTCAGACGCCGATCAAGCGCACCGGGGTGGCGATCCGGTCTCTGGCCTATCCGGGGCTGGAGCACACCCATCTTCTGATCGTGGGCGAGGCCTCCGGGGGCCTGCAGCTGGAGGAGGAGGCCCGGCGGGCCGGAGTCGCCGACCGGGTCCACGTCCTCGGATTCATTCCCTTCGAGGACTTCGAATCGGCCATCGCCGCCGTGGACCTGTGCCTCAACCTGCGCTATCCCACGGCGGGAGAGACCTCGGCCTCGCTGCTGCGCGTGCTCGCCGCCGGCCGGCCGGCCATCGTCTCCGACTACGCCCAGTTCGCTGACCTGCCGCACGAAGTCGTGATTCGCGTTCCCCTGGGAGGAGAGGAAGAGCCTGGCGAGCTGGCCGCGCTGCTGCGGGGCCTCCTGGCCAACCCCGAGCGCCTGCGGGCCATGGGGGATGCGGCGCGGGAGCACGTGCGGGTCCGGCACGATCCGGCAAGATCCGCGGAGGCGGTCGTGGACGCCTGCCGCGAATGGCGCGAGCTTTCGCCGCCCGGAGAGAAGCTCCCGGATGTACCGCCGCCGAGCAGCCTCGCCTGGGGCAAGCTCGATGGCGAGCTCGAGGTCGAGGGGGCCGACCTCCCCTGGCCCGAGGGGGAGCGGCGGCGCCTCCGCATCCGCCTCCGGAACCGTGGCTTTGCCCGCTGGGTGGCGGGGGAGAGAGGACCGGGAGGCGTCGCGCTCGTGGTCAAGCTGTTCACGGACGAGGGGCTCACCGAGAACCTCCTCGCCAACCGTCCCTGGCTCCCCTTGCCGCGCGATCTCCAGCCCGGGGAGGAAGCCGAGATCGAGACCGAGGTCCGCCGGCCGCCGGGCTACGCCTACCTCTGGATCGAGCCCCATCTCTTTGGCGGCTTGGGGCTTTCGAAGCTCGGCGGACCGAGATGGGAGCGCCGCCTGTGAGGGCTTCCTGGGCGCTTCTGATCGCCCTGCTGCTCGCTCTCGTGGCTGCAACCTTGTTCAGTGAGCGCGCCGCCCGGCCGCCGGAATCGGGGGACGAGCCGACCTACGCGCTCCAAGTCGCGAGCCTCGCCTGGGACTTCGACCTCCGCTACTCGGATGAGGACTTCGTCCGCTATCGGGAGCAGTGGGGAGCGCGCCCGCCGGGTATCGACCTGGAGAGCCGCGACGCCGGACAGACCCAGGTCTACGGCCGGCCCTTCTTCCACGCGCTCGTGGCCGCGCCCTTCGTCCGTGCGATGCCCCAGCGCGGGATGCGGGTGGCCAACGCCCTGCTCCTGGCCGCAGGAGCGCTTCTCGCCGCCTGGGCTCTCCAGAGGCCGTTCTGGGTGGCGGTCTTCGTCTTCGCCTCGGTGACTTTCTCCTACGTCTTCCTGGCGACCGCCGACATCTTCCTGCTCGCCGTCACCGCCGCCGGCCTCTCCCTGATCTACTCAGGCCAGGAGGCCGTCCTGCCCTCCATGTACGAGGGGGATCGGGCCTGGTCCTGGCGGGAATTCGGCCGCTGGCTGGCTATCGGGGCGCTGCTCGCCATCCCGGGCACCTATCGTCCCCTTTACCTCTTCCTCCTCTTGCCCACGCTCGTAGCCAGGAAGACCCGTGCCGGATGGGCGGGGCTGATCGTCGGGGCCTTGGGGCTCCTCGCCCTCGCCTCGTTCGTCCACGCCCAGGCCGGAGGGGACCCGCTCCTCGCTCCAAGCCTCAGCTTCGAGGCAAACCCCGCCCTCCTTGCCTGGAATGCCGTCTACTTCCTGGTGGGGAGGAACGTCGGAATCCTGCCGTACTTCCTGCCGGTCCTCCTGGCCCTGCTCGCCGCCCGCGGAGACCGCTGGGCTCTGGGGCTCGGAGCGGCCCTGGCGGCGATCGGGTTCCTGGTGATGCATCCCTACGACTTCTCCGGGTTCGGAGGGGGAGTGGGCAACCGCCTGTTCCTCCCGCTCTACGCGGCGCTCTGGTTCCTCGCGGCGAAGCCCGTCCGCTCCGCCTGGGCGGTGGTCGTCGCCCTCCTGGCGGTGCCTTTTCTGCTTCCTCTGCCCTCCGTAGCGGAGCGAATCCAAGGGTGGCTGCCGTATGAGGCGACACAGCGGGAGCTTCCCGGAGCGTGGATCTCCCAGGGCGGCCTCCGCATCAAGCCCACGAGCCCGAGCGTCTGGCTGGCGCCGCGGGGCAGCGACTTCCGCATCGCGGGAGGGGAGACCGGCGAGCTGGTGATCGCGAGCCCCGGTCCGCTCGAATCCCTGGAGCTGGAGTTCGACCGCAACGCGCCGACGCAGCTGCAAGCGAACGGCGCGGAGGTGCGGCCGACGAAGCTCGGGGCGGACGGCTCGGTGACTTTTCCGGTACCTCTTGGCTCCGGCCGGGTTCATCCCATGTGGTGGACCGGAGGCAGCCATCACCTCTACACGCTCCGCTTCCATCTGCCGGGCGCGCCGTACAAGCCCATCGCCTTCAAAGTGATAAAAAGGGGCCCATGAGCAGTTGGATCCTGGAGCTTCGGAACCGCCTCTCCTCGCCGCCGCCGCGGCGGCTGGCCGCGAGCGACCTGCGCCAGGCATCGGTGCTGGTGCCGCTCTACGTGGATGCGGGAGAGCTCTGGACGGTGCTCACCAAGCGCACGGACGACCTGCCGACCCATCGCGGCCAGATCGCCTTTCCCGGAGGAGGCCGCGAGCTCAAGGAGGATCCCTGGGCCGCGGCGCTCCGGGAAACCGAGGAGGAGATCGGGCTCGACCCGAAGAGGATCCTTCCCCTGGGCGAGCTCGACGAGGGCGAGACCCCGGCCGGTTTCCGCGTGATCCCCTGCGTGGCAGCGATCCCTTTCCCTTTCGAGACCCGCCCGAACCCCAAGGAGATCGCCGAGGTCTTCAGCCTCCCCCTGACCGCCTTCACGAATCCCAGGCTGGTGGAGGAGCGTCCGGTCAAGATCAACGGCGTCGAGCGCATGCTGCTCGTGTACCACATCGGCAACCGCCAGATCTGGGGGCTCACGGCGCGGATCCTGCAGAATTTACTGGTGCGGTTGGGGTTGGAGTCGGAGGGAGAGAACTAGTATCCGGATTCAAACCTGCAACGCGGCCCCTATCCGCGCGGACGGCGAGTACGTCCTGTACTGGATGACCGCCTTCCGCCGGTTGGGGTGGAACTTCGCCCTGGAGCACGCCGCGGACCGCGCCCGCGAGCTCGGCCGGCCGTTGGTGATCCTCGAGCCTCTGCGCGCCGGCTATCCCTGGGCATCCGACCGCTTCCACCGCTTCGTCCTCGACGGCATGGCGGGCCACGCGCGGCGGCTGGCGAAATCCAAGGTTCTCTACTACCCGTACGTTGAGCCCGCGCCGGGGCAGGGGAGGGGGCTCCTCGAAGCGCTCGCCGGCCGGGCGTGTCTCGTCGTCGCCGACGACTACCCGGGCTTTTTTCTTCCCCGGATGGTTGCCTCCGCGGCCCGCAAGCTGACGGTACGGATGGAGAAGGTGGACTCCAATGGCCTCCTGCCGCTGCGCGCGACCGACCGGGTCTTCGGCGCCGCCTTCCACTTCCGCCGCTTCCTCCAGAAGACGCTTCCGGACCACCTGGCCGATTTCCCCGAGGAGGACCCGCTCGCCTCGCCGCTGCCCAAGCGTCTCGCCGAGCTGCCCCGCGAGATCCTCCGCCGCTGGCCGGCCACCGTCCTCAAAGGGAATACCTCGCTCGCTCATCTCCCCATCGACCATGCCGTGGCACCGGTCCCCGGCGTAGCCGGAGGAAGCGAGGCTGCCGCCGCCGTCCTGGAACGCTTCCTGGAGGAGCGGCTCGGCGGGTATGGCGAGGGGAGGAACCATCCGGACGAGGAGATGTCGAGCGGCCTCTCGCCGTACCTCCACTTCGGGCACCTCTCGCCGCACCAGTTGTTCGCGGCCGTGGCCTCCTGGGAGGAGTGGACCCCCGAGCGGCTGGGGCAGGGCGCGCGGGGCGCCGTCGACGGCTGGTGGGGGATGAGCCCGGCAGCCGAGAAGTTCCTCGACGAGGCGATCACCTGGCGCGAGGTCGGCTACAACATGGCTTTCCACCAGCCCGACTTCGACCAGTACAGCTCGCTCCCGGACTGGGCGCAGCGGACGCTCGGGCAGCACGAGGGCGATCCCCGTCCGCACCTCTACTCCCTGGAAGAATTCGAGGCCGCCGGCACCGAAGACGAGGTCTGGAACGCGGCCCAGACGCAGCTCGTCCGCGAGGGGCGCATCCACAACTACCTGCGGATGCTCTGGGGCAAGAAGGTCCTCCACTGGTCGGCGAGCCCGCGGGAGGCGCTGGCGGTGCTGATCGGGCTCAATAACAAATATGCGCTCGACGGCCGCGATCCCAACTCCTACACCGGCATCTTCTGGTGCCTGGGCCGCTACGACCGGCCCTGGGCACCGGAGCGTCCCGTCTTCGGCACCGTCCGCTACATGAGCACCGAGAGCACCCTGCGCAAGCTCCGCCTCAAGCGCTACCTGGAGAGGTATGGCTCGCAGATGAATCTATCCCCGGTGTAGGGGCGCCCCTTGTGGGTGCCCTCCGGAGGGCGGCCACAAGAGCCGCCCCTACGACTAGAATCGCCGCATGCGCCCCATCCTTCTCCTGGTCTCGCTCTTCGCTCTCTCCTGCGCCTCCATGCCCCACCCGTCCGGTACCCTTCCCGGCGAGGTTGAACGGATCATCGCCAAGCAGGGCAAGCAGCGGCTCATCGGCGTGGCCTTTCACCACCTGGGCACGGGCGCGACCTTCTCCGTGAACGACCGCGAGCGCTTCCACGCCGCGAGCACCATGAAGGTCCCGGTCATGATGGGCTTCTTCGAGGCGATCGACCGCGGCGCCATGCGGCTCGACGAGCCCGTCGAGGTCCGCAACGAGTTCCACAGCATCATGGACGGCTCGGTCTACACCCTCGACCCGAAGGAGGACGGCGACCCCGACCTCTACCAGGCGGTGGGGCAGACCCGCCCGCTGGAAGAGCTGATCCGCAGGATGATCGTGCGCAGCTCCAATCTCGCCACGAACCTCCTGATCGAGCGCATCGGAGCGCCGACGGTGATGGATCTGATGCGGCGGATCGAGGCCTACGACCTCCGGGTCCTGCGCGGCGTCGAGGACCAGAAGGCCTACGACGCGGGGATGAACAACGTCACCACCGCCAACGACCTGCGCATCGTGCTCGAGGCCATCGCGGACGGCACGACGTTCTCCCCGGCCAGTGGAGAGCGGATGATCGACATCCTCAAGGCGCAGGAGTTCAACGAGAAGATCCCCGCCGGTCTCCCCCCGGGCACGCCCGTCGCCCACAAGACCGGGGACATCACCGGCATCCACCACGACGCGGCCATCGTCTTCCCCCCAGGGGAGAAACCCTATGTCCTGGTGGTCCTCACCGCCGGTTTCGAGGACGAGAAGGAAGCGGACAAGGCGATCGCGGACATTTCGCGGGCCGTCTGGGCGCAGCGCGGGCACACACCGTAGTCCGAAATCCCTCTACCCACTCGTTTGAACCACGCCACGAGTGGGTAGCCCCCTCCACCCGGTCGTTGGAGGCCGTAAATCAGCGGGTAGATCCCTCTACCTGCTCGTTGGAGGCCGCAAGCGAGCGGGTAGCCCCCTCTACCCACTCGTTGGAGGCAGCTACCCGGTGAATAGGCCCCTCTACCCACTCGTTGGAGGGTCGCCACGGTAACTTATCGATGCGCGAGGGAGCCTGTCCTGTCATGAAGTCCAAATACTGCATCCTCATCGCCCTCATTCTCTCGCTGGCAACCTGGCGAGCCGAGGCCCAACCCGGCACCGAGTCCCCGGGAACACACGGCATGCTGGTCCTGGGTTCGGAGAGCGTCTACGTCTCGCACCTGCCGATGTTCATGCCCCAGCATCGCTATCAGGGCATCTGGGAGGTCAGCTTCGGCGAGGAGGGTGACAAGGTCTACCGGGCCGAGCGCGCCCGCCCCGAGAACGCGAAGCAGATCTTCACGCTGAACCCCTTGGAGCGCTTCCGTCTGCCGGAGCTCACCCAGACGCGCAAATCGTTCCGGGCGGACGTCTTCCTGGGCCATTTCGAGCGGGATGGGCACAAACGCATTCTGCAGGACGTCAAGGTGACCCTCCGGCGGCAGGTTCACTGGCACCCGTTCCGCAACAGCCACGAGCGTCCGGAGCCGTTGACCTATGTCCTATTCGGCAAGGGCAAAGAGCTGTTCCTGGCCCACTGGATCAGCCTGGCGCCCAATTTCGATCAGATCGTGTCGGTGACGCCGTCGCAGCCTCTCGGCGAAATCCCCGAAGGCGCTCAGCTCGTGCTGGCCAAGCGCGGCGACGGCGATGCCCTGAAGGCCGGAGAGTCGGTTTCCGGAATGATGATCGCCGGCCGCCTGGAGCAGCCGTTTACGGTCACGCCGGTCGATCTGAAAGTCGGCTCCGTGATCTACCTGGAGAAAGGCGAGCTGGAGGAGAACGATCTGACGGACGAGGAGTGAGTCACTCCCCGCGCCGGAACAGCGAACCCAGCAGGCTCTTCTTGTAGAACGGCTTCTTGCCGCGGAAGTAGGCTTGCAGGGTCGAGCCGTCGAGCCTGATGTAGTCGAGGTAGGCGTGGTCCGGGGTCAGCCCCCGGGACGTGATGCCGCTCTCTCCGACGACGCGGTCCCAATCGCCGGTCGCCTCGATGGCGATGAGCAGGCCCGCTGACTCGTCGCGATCTGGATTGAAGATCTGGGTCAGCCAGGCGGCCTTGACCATGGGGAGCCTGGGATAGAGCCGCTGCAGGGCCTCGACCAGGGCTTGCGGATATCTGGCGGGCTCGCCGAGGAGGACTTCCGTGTCCCGTTCCACGACGTGCTGGCTCTCGGGACCGAAGATCGAGCCGTCGAGCAGCCCTGCGATCTCGCTGGCGACAAATTCCTTGCCATATTCGCTTCCCGGATTGAGCATGATGTCCGCGCCGCGGGTGAGCTCCAGGAAGTTCCGGGCCGCCATGCGCAGATAAGACCTTTCATCCTCGAGGGCGGCTTGCAGGCGCGGCAGCGACGAGAAGACCGGAAGCCAGGTCTTGCCTTCGATCGCGATCGCCTGGAAAGCGACCTGACTGCCCGTCTGGAGGGCTCCATCCTTGATCTCCGGCACCTCGCCATGGGGGAGCAGGTAGAGCTCGGATTCCAGGAAGTCGCGGTAGAACTGCGCGCGGCTCTCGGGCTGTGTCGTCGCCTTGACCAGCGACTCTTCCAACCGGTTCTGGGGCTCGAACATGGGGTAAGCCTATCCTGTCCCGGCGGCGGGATGCGGTAGCATACTCCGCCTCATGAGACGGACGCTGACCGCCAAGGAAGAGATGGCTTGCAGCATCAGCCATGGGATCGGCCTCGTGGCGAGCCTCGTGGCGCTGCCGGTGCTCGTACTCAACGCGGTGGAGCGCGGGGATACCTGGCAAGTCGTGGGCGGGGCGGTCTTCGGTACGATGCTGATCCTGCTCTACGCGACGTCGACCCTGTACCACGCCTGTCCGCCGCACAAGGGGAAGGCGCGCTGGCGGGTGCTCGACCACGCGGCCATCTACCTGCTGATCGCGGGCACGTACACGCCTTTCACGCTGGGAGCGTTGCGCGGGCCTTGGGGCTGGTCGCTGCTGGTGGCGATCTGGGTGCTGGCGGTAGCCGGAATCCTCTTCAAGACCTTTCTGGGATTCCGGTACCCCAAGACTTCCGCGGCCTTCTATCTAGCCATGGGATGGCTCGTGGTGATCGCGATCGGGCCGCTCACGACGCACGTCGCCCCCAGCGGAGTTTACTGGCTCGTGGCCGGGGGCTTGAGCTACACCGCCGGGGTCATCTTCTTCGCCTGGCACCGCCTGCTGTTCGCCCACCTGGTGTGGCACCTGTTCGTGATGGCGGGCAGCGTCTGCCACTTCTTCGCGGTGCTCTGGTACGCGAGCTGAGCCCCCTCACAACCCGAAGTTGCAGAGGTCGTCGACCCTCACCCCCGCATGCGAAACCGAGAAGCGCCCCTCGGCGCTCATGGTGACTCCCACCCAGCCCTGGGCGTGCTTGGCATCGGCGTGCCAGAGGTCGATCATCAGCCAGCCGAAGTTGTCCGCGACGTCGAGGGAACCGCCTCCCACGTGCACCTTCTGGGAAGCCAGGGGGAAGGCCTGGCTGTTCGGGATCATGGTCGGGTTCTCCTCCTCGTCGAAGGCGACCATCTGGTACTCGCCCAGGGGAGCCCACGACGGAGCCGTGCCGCAGCTTCGGGCCGTGACGTTGGCCTCCCGGTTGTCGCGCCAGACCACCAGGTCGGAGCCGCCGGAGAAGGGGCCGCCGTCCAGGTAACGCACATAATAGAGGCTCGAGAGCGGCGCCCGGTCGTCGCGGGAGTCGTAGTTCACATAGCGGCCATAGAACGTGTAGTCGCCGGGGGAGAAGGCGTCGGCGTCGGCCAGGATGTGCACGGCGGTCTGGCTGTCCGCCGCGCCCTTCGCCGGGTTGACCGAGATGTACTCCCCCCAGAGCACGTTGCTGTCGCCCGCGAGACCGGTGCCCCCTGCCGCGAAGTAGGCGGGATCGGCGGGCGTGTTTTCCCTCTTGCCTACGGACGCGCCCGAGCAGCGGTTGACCACGTCGACCGTCACATAGCCGGTGGCGATCTGGGGGCCGGACTGGCCGCTGCCGATGCACTGCGAGGGGCTGCTCCCGGGAAGCGGACTCCCGGTGTGGGCGGCCCGCAGGTAGTCCCAGCTCGACTGGCCGAGCGCGGTAATCGCCTTGAGATTGCCGTCGCAGGCGGCGAACGCGGTATTGGGGTCCGACAGCTCCCCCTGGTTGCTGGCGGTCTGGCTGGTGCCGGGGAGCTGGCCGCGGAGGAGGTCGCGCAGGTTGAGGCTCTGGACGTCGTAGCCGGTCAGGTAGATGTCGAAGGCCAGGGTGGGCGCGCCCCAGTCGGTCCACATGACCAGCCGCGCGATGGTCGAGCTGGAGGACGAGTTGTTGACCGAGATCAGGGTGGTGGCGCCGTCGGTGTGCTGCAGGTCCACCTCGAAGTAGGGGTAGAGCAGCGTGGCCGCGGGCTGCTCGGCGGTACGGCAGTTACGTGTTAGGACTCCAGCGGTTGCCGGCGCGCTTAGAAGGGCGCAGACGGCGGCGAGCCGCAGCACTTGATGATTCATGACTCCATCTCCTCGTCGCGCTCATCGCGAGTAACGAGCTAGGGAGCTGGAGGAGGGCCGGCACTTCCAGTCCTGTTTGTCCTTTCAAACGCTTCCGGGCCACCATCACCCGACGGTTCCATGTAGAAGCAGGGATCGTGCCAGGTTTTGATCCCATTCCCCCTCTCCCCCCGGGCTCGGGGGGAGAGGGAGCAAGTCATCGGATAGACTAGCCACCATGAGCGAGACCCTCATCCAGATCGGCCGGCAGACGAATGCGCCCGTCGCGCGCCGTGAGCCCCGGCCCGAGTGGCTGCGCATCCGGCTCGCGACGCCGGCCTCGTACCACAAGGTCCGCGAGCTCGTGGACCGCCTGAGCCTCCACACCGTCTGCCAGGAGGCCCGCTGCCCGAACATCTACGAGTGCTGGGGCGAGCACGGCACCGCGACCTTCATGATCCTCGGCGACGTCTGCACGCGCCGCTGCGGCTTCTGCGCCGTGACCTCGGGCCGTCCGCAGGCCGGCGTCGATCCGGAGGAGCCCGCCCATCTGGCCGAGGCGGTCCGGGTCATGGGGCTCCGGCACGCGGTGATCACTTCGGTCGACCGCGACGACCTGCGCGACGGCGGCGCCGGACACTTCGCCCGCGTCATCCGCAGCATCCACGAGCAGAACCCGGGGACGGCGGTGGAGGTCCTGACTCCTGACTTCCGCGGCGTGCCCGACGCCCTCGACGTCGTCCTCGGCGCCGCGCCCGAGGTCTTCTCCCACAACATGGAGACCGTGCCGCGCCTCTACCGCGAGGCGCGGCCGGGGAGCCGCTACGACCGCAGCCTGGCACTGCTCGCCGAGGCGGCCCGGCGGCGGGGTGAGGGTGAGTACGCCGGACGGGTGAAGACCGGCATCATGGTCGGCCTGGGTGAGAAGCCCGACGAGGTGCACGCCACGATCCGCGACATCCGCGGCGCGGGCGTCGAGATCCTCACCATCGGCCAGTACCTGCAGCCCACCGCCAAGCACCTGCCGGTCGACCGCTGGGTCCACCCCGACGAGTTCGCCGGCTACCGCGAGCTCGCGCTCTCGATCGGGTTCGCCCATTGCGAGGCGGGTCCCCTGGTCCGGAGCAGCTATCACGCGCACGAACACGTAAAGCCATAAATCTTTTAAAGCGAAACCTTCCCACGGACTGGACAGGTTCCGGTGGCGGTGTTATCGTGGCTTCCAGGTACTACGCAGTCATGCCTGACCTCATGCACCCTTCGAACGGCGAGCTTGAATCGTTCATGCTGGGCCGGCTCTCGCAGCGCAACAGCCGCAGGGTGATCCTGCACCTGTTGCCCGGCTGCCCGCAGTGCCAGGAGGTGACCTCGGTGTTCTGGCACCTCGGTCCCGACGAGTGCGCGAGCCAGGGCACGCGGTTCCAGTACGACCCCACCCTGGAGCGCGTCTTCGACCGGGTCCGCACTGCCCGGCTTGGACTGGAAGCCGAGCGCGCCGAAGCCCGCAAGCTCATGGCAGGCCTTCAGATCCTGCCCCTGGAGCGTTGGGCCGCCAAGATCCAGAAGGACCGCCGCTTCCACACCTGGGGGTTCTGCGAGCTGCTCCTCGAGCAGACGGGGTCGGAGGTCTGCGCCGGCCTCGGGGTGAACGTGGCCGGCCGGATCGATCCCGCCATCCATCCCCCTGTCTTCGTCGAGGAGCTGCGCGCGAGAGCCTGGGGCGGGCTCGCCGACGTCCGCCGGAAGGCCGGCGACCTCGGCAGTGCCGAGGAGTCGTTGCGGCACGCCGAAGCCTGCCTGCTGCGGGGCACGGGCGACCGCCTGGCGCGGGCTCGGCTGCTGGAGCGCAAAGCCGCGCTGCGCCACACCCAGGAGCGCAGCGAGGAGGCCGCGCGCCTGCTCGGCCGCGCGATCCTGCTCTACCGCCGGGCCGGCCAGTGGGACGAGGTCGGGCGCGTCCTGATCGGCCTCGGCTGCATCCGGGCCGAAGCGGGCGATCCCGATGCGCTTCCCGCTCTCTGCCAGGGCCTGGAGCTGGCTACCGAGCCTGGAGGGTTCTGGCTGCTCCTGAGCCGGCTGTTCAGCGTCCGGCGCTTTCTTCCCGGTTCTGGGCGCTGACCTGCCACAGTCCCGCCACGATCAGCGCGAACCCCGCGCCCTCCACCCAGCCCAGCGTCTCTCCCAGGAAGGCCGTAGCCAGCCCCGCCGTCACCACCGGCTGGAGCATGCCGTAGGCGGCCACCAGGGCCGGCGAGGAGCGGCGCACCGCCCAGGTGTTCGCCGCGTAGGCGAAGACCGTGGCGAACAGCGCGATGTAGAGCACTCCCATCCAGGACGCCGTTGGGATCGCTCCGAAGTCCGTGGAGGCCAGGGTCGGCGCGCTCGCCGCCAGCACCAGAGGTCCACCGCAGAGGAACGAGCCGGCGACGACCGTGCGCCAGGGGAGGCGGCGCAGGATGGGGCGCTGGAGCACGAGGAAGAGGGCGTATGCCAGACAGTTGCCGAGGATCAGGAGGTTGCCGAAGTTCGTCTCCCCCGAAGTCTCGAACCCCACCGGGCGGACCATGACCAGTGCGCCGGCCACGGCCAGGGCGATTCCCAGGAGGCGCCGCGGCCCTACGCTCTCGATCCCCAGCAGCGCCCCGGCCGCCACGGCGAACACGGGCAGGCAGGTCATCAGGATGGAGGCGTTGCTGGCGGTCGTGTGCTGCAGCCCCTCGATGAAGAGGATCTGGTTGGCCGTGACGCCCAGGCTGCCGAGGAGGGCGAGCCAGGCCCAATCGCGCGCCGAGGGCAGGGTGCGGTCCCGCCGCCAGGCGATGGCCACGAGGAGGGGAGTGGCGATGGCCACCCGCAGCCCGACGACGAGCATGGGGGCCATGCCGGCGAGGAGCGCCTTGGCCACCACGTGAAAGCCGCCGAAGGCGAGCTGGACGAGGAGGAGCGCGCCGTGGACGGCAGTACCAGGCCTCGGAGGAGGCTTCGGGGGGGCTTCCATGGCGGGGGCAAGGATAAGGCCATTTGCACGCCCTCATGCTCCCTCGATACAATGCCCCGATGGCTGAAACAGCGACAGGGGTCCACGTCCGTCCGGCCGACGAGATGGACATCAGCGCCATCGTCGGAATCGACGAAAAGATCGGCGGCCAGTACAGGCCGGAAGTATGGGAGCGCCGTGTTGGTTATTACCTACGGCGGGACCCGGAGGCCTCGGTGATAGCCGAGGCGGACGGCCGGGTCGTCGGCTTCATGCTCGGCGAGGTCCGTTCCGGCGAGTTCGGCATCGAGGAGCCCACCGGCTGGGTGGAGCACCTCGGCGTCGATCCCGGCTTCCGGGGCAAGGCCGTGGGCCGGCAGATGCTCGACGCGATGCTGGAGCACTTCCGCCGCCGGGGTGCCCGCAGCGTGCAGACGCTGGTGGACGAGGAGATGGGCGAGATCCTGAGCTTCTTCAGCGCCCTCGGCTTCCAGCCTTCGACCCTGAGGCCTTTCGTCCGGCCTCTGTAGGAAAAAGAGAGAAAAGAGAGGGGTATGAGCGTCAAGACGACCACGATGCCGAAGCCGTTCCACGATGCCGTTCTCAAGTGGAAGGACGCCTATCTCCCCGATTACGAGTTCCTTCTGGAGAACTGGGACAAGCACTTCCCCCGCGAGCCGCGCTTCGAGCTCTGCGCCTACCGCGAGATGGGCATGTGCACCGAGATCGAGTGCGGGGACATGAAGGGGCAGCCGAAGTACACCAAGGCCGGCGCCATGCAGGAGGAGCAGGCGCACCACCTCTACGGCGCCATCCGCGCCCAGGCGTCGACCGAGTTCGGCTCCATCCAGCAGCACCGGCTCACCCTGGCCCGCGCCCAGGACGAGGAGGAGCAGTTCTGGATCCTCCGCATGATGGCCGAGGAGCTGCGCCACGGCTACCAGATGCTCCACCTGCTGGTCGAGGACGACTGGACCTCGGTCTCCAAGGAATCTTCCTCGGACACGATCGAAGCCATCCTGTCGATGAACACCGGCTCCCACCTGCTGGGCGCCTTCAACATCGACTTCGACTCTTTCGTCGACAACGTGGTGTTCTGCGCGCTGATCGACCGCGTGGGCAAGTACCAGCTCGCCATGCAGAAGATCAGCTCGTACCAGCCGATGGCCGAGAGCATGCCGCAGATGCTGCGCGAGGAGGCCTTCCACCTGGCCTCGGGCGTCGTGCCGATGCGGCGCTGGATGATGCAGGCGGCCAAGGGCGAGGGGCTGATCAGCGTGGACATGCTCCAGCGCGCCATCAACAAGTGGCTGCCCCGCGGCCTGGAGATGTTCGGCGACGAGCGCGGCGGCGGCACCAACGTCCGCTTTGGCCTCAAGCCGATGAAGAACGCCGAGGCGCAGCAGCAGTTCTACGTCGAGGTCGGCAAGCTCGTCCGCGACCTGAACGTCCGCTACCTGCGGGCGCGCAACCCCTCCTTCGGTCCCACCGAGGCCGATGCGGCGCTGGACCGCATCCTGGCGGGCGAGACGGTCGAGGGCATCCGGCGGGAGGACCTCATCCACATGCCGCATCCCGAGTTCTACCGCCGGCGCGGCGTCCCGGCCTTCAAGATGGTCGGCTTCGCGGGCGAGACCTTCACCGAGCTGCCCGCCTACCTCCAGCACCTGGAGCAGCACCTGCCCGACGCCTACCGCGCCGGCCGCGACTACCTGGAGTACGTGGACACGCTGAGGCAGGTGGCGCGCGGCGAGCTGGAGGCCAAGGAGGCCGCGGCGCGCATGCCCACCCTACGGCGGGTCGGCGGCTCCTGCCCCTGCTCCAAGTCGGTGCGCTGGGTCGTGGACGAGCCCCGGCCAGCCACCGTGGAAACCCTCGTCTCAGCAACGGCCTGATCTCGAACGGGCGACCCGAAACCATGAGCACCTTCAATCGGCTGCTGGTCACGGGTCTGCCCGCCGTGCCCAAGCCCCTCGTCGGCAAGGTCGCCTCTCGCTATGTGGCGGGGGAGACCCTGGCCGACGCCGTTCGGGTGGTCCGCAACCTCAACCAGCAGGGTGCCATGGGCACCATCGACATCCTCGGCGAGGAGGTCAGCGAGCGGGAGAAGGCCCTGGCCGCGGTGGAGGAGTACCTGCAGGTCTTCGACACCATTGCCGCCGAGGGGCTGGACTCCAACGTCTCCATCAAGCCGACCCTCCTGGGGCTCAAGATCGACGAGTCCTTCTGCCGCGACAACATCGAGCGCATCGTCGTCAAGGCAAAAGAGCACAGCAACTACGTCCGCATCGACATGGAGGACAACACCACCACCGATGCGACGCTGCGCATCTTCCACGAGCTCTATGCCCGCTACGGCAACGTGGGGCCGGTGCTCCAGGCCTACATGCGCCGCACCCTGTCCGACATCGCGGCCCTGCCCGAGGGCTCGACCGTGCGGATCTGCAAGGGGATCTACGTCGAGCTGCGGACGATCGCCTGGAAGGGCTTCGAGACCGTGCGGGCGAACTACGTGCGGGCGCTCGAGAAGCTGATCGAGCGCGGTATCTACCCCGGCATCGCCACCCACGACGAGTACCTGACCTGCCGGGCGGTCGGCCTGATCGACAAGCACGGCCTGCGGCGCGAGCAGTACGAGTTCCAGATGCTCCTGGGGGTCGACGAAGAGCTGCGCCGCATCCTGATCGCGGGCGGTCATCGCCTGCGGGTGTATGTCCCCTACGGCCGCGACTGGTATCCCTACTCCATGCGCCGCCTGCGCGAGAACCCCGAGGTCGCCCGCCACGTGCTCAAGGCGATGCTCTCCGGCCGGTGATTTTGACGCCCCGGCGGGCGGGTGGTACGATCTCAATGATCCGACTGACCCCGAAAACGTTCGTAAACGCCTGAATCGCCTTCTCCATGGACGAAAGACAGCGCCTGCAGCCCTTGGACCGCCTCGACCGTGGAGACGGCGAGACGGATGGCATCGACGCCTCCTCGATCCAGGAGAGCGGCCTCACCCAGACGTTCCAGACCGGGACGCGGGAGCGGGCGGTGCGCGGGCTCGCCCAGGCGGGGGAATCCGAGGCGGACATCATCCTGATCGCGCACCCCGAGGGTCAGCGTCTGGGCTCGCGCTTCCGGCTCTCCCCGGGCAACAGCCTGGAGATCGGCCGTTCCAGCTCGGTCGCCATCAGCCTGCCCGAGGTGATGTCGATCTCGCGCAAGCACGCGCGGCTGCGCTACGTCGGCTCGGTGGTCACCGTCGAGGACCTGGGGAGCACGAACGGCACCTACGTCAACGGCCAGGCCATCCACGGCCGGACGGTGCTGAAGACCGGCGACCGCTTCCAGACCGCGGCGGTGCACTTCAAGTTCCTTCACGAGCAGGACGTCGAGAGCGCCTACCACATGGCCATCTACGAGCTCGTGTCGCTGGACGGCCTGACCGAGATCTACAACAAGCGGAAGTTCGAGGAAGAGATGCAGCGCGAGTTCGCGCGCTCGCAGCGGCACTCGCGGCCGCTGTCGCTGGTCACCTTCGACCTGGACGAGTTCAAGCGGATCAACGACACGTACGGCCACCTGTGCGGTGACTTTGCGCTGAAGCAGGTGGCGGCGCTGGCCAAGGATCTGGTGCGGCCGGAGCAGACGCTGGCCCGGGTCGGAGGGGACGAGTTCGTGATCCTCTCGCCCGAGACCACGGGCCCTCAGGCGGAGACGCTGGCGCTCAAGCTGCGGGACCGGGTGCTCGACCTCGACCACCGCTACGGCGACCTCAAGATCTCGCTGAGCTGCTCCTTCGGCGTGGCCCAGCTCACCGAGAAGATGGCCACGTCCCAGGACCTCTACCACGCCGCCGATCACGCCCTGCTCCTCTCGAAGAGGAGCGGAAGGAACCGTGTGGCGGTGTACACGCCTCCGGAGTAGCCTGCCTTGAAAACCCCAGGCTAGAAAAGTACAGCCCCTCACCGGGGCTGGAGGCGCAGCAGGCTGCGCCTCATCTTCTGAATCTGCCGGAAGCTCGCCTCCGGAGGAGGCGATACTCTTCTAGCCTGGGGTTTCAACCCCAGGCT
>DATLNC010000108.1:0-14430 GCA_035536935.1 Thermoanaerobaculia bacterium | reverse complement strand
GTCCGGGTGTGCGGCCGGGAGAGGGGGCCGGGGGGTGAGGGCTGCTCACTCGACCGACAGGTCTCGCCCCAAAATCTCCGCGATCCGCTCCCCCGCCCGGCCGTCGCCGTAGGGGTTGGGCGCGGGCAGCGGCCCGGCGTAGGGCTCCTCGGCCCAGGCCTCGGCGAGCGCCCGCGCCACCCTCTCCCGGTCCCGGCCGACGAGACGGTTCTTGCCGCTTGCGAGCGCTTCGGGCCGTTCCGTGGTCTCGCGGGCTACGAGCACGGTCTTGCCAAGGGACGGCCCCTCTTCCTGGATGCCGCCGGAGTCGCTGAGCACGATCCGGCATCCGGCGAGAGCGCGGGCGAACTCGGCGTAGCCCATGGGCGGGACGAGGCGGACCCGCTCGACCCCGGCGAGCAGCTCCTCCGCCACCCGGGTCACGTTCGGATTGGGATGGACCGGCCAGAGCGCCGTGGCCTCCGGCGTGCTCTCCAGGAAATCGCGGACCGCGCCGACCAGGGCGCGCAGCGGCTCGCCGAAGGACTCCCGCCGGTGCAGGGTCACCAGCAGGCCCGACTCCTCCGGGGCCGAGCCCCTCTCCAGGATCCAGAGCAGCGAATCGACCGCCGTGTTGCCGGTGACGTGCACGGCGGCCGGATCGATCTTCTCCGCCAGCAGATGCTGCCGGGAGGCTTCCGTAGGGGCGAAGCACCAGCGGCAGAGGCGGTCCACGAGCTGCCGGTTGGCCTCCTCCGGGAACGGATTGCGGTGGTCGAACGTGCGCAGCCCGGCTTCGACATGCCCCACGGGGATGTCCAGGTGATACGCGCAGAGCGCGGAGGCGAGCGTGGTCGTGGTGTCGCCCTGGACCAGCAGCGCCGTGGGCCGGACCTGCTCCAGCAAGGGAGGCAGCCGCTCCAATACCCGGGAGGCGATCTGGTTGAGGGTCTGCCCCGCTGTCATCACGGACAGCTCGTGATCCGGGACGAGCCCGAGAGGTCCGAAGGCCGTTTCGAGAAGCTCGCGGTGCTGTCCGGTGGAGATGAGGACGGGCTCCAGCCCTGCGGCCTTCAGCGCCCGAAAGACCGGCGCCATCTTCACCGCTTCCGGCCGGGTACCGACGATAAGGACGATCTTGTGGCTCACGGGTTGCGTACCCTAACACGCCGCCGCCGGGAGCTGACCGTCCGTAACGGCAGCGCGGACGGTCCGGGCCGTGGCCTGAGCGGCTCGAACCTCGGTATGAATGGCTCGGGCCGGCGTGCGGATGGCTCTCCCCTCGGCGCGAGCAGCTGGAACCGCGGTACGGATGGTTCGTGCGGCCATCCGGGCGGCTCTCGGCGCGGTACGGACGATTCGAGCGCGTGTACGAGCGGCTCCAGCCTGCTTCCGGACGGTTCAACCCGAGATACGGACGGTTGAAACCGCCGCGTGGACGGTTCAAACCGCTGGATGGACGGTTCAACCCGCGGCATGGACGGTTCAACTCGTCGTACGGACGGTTGAAACCGCGGTTTGGACGGTTCCCCCAGCGGTACGGACGGTTGGTACCGCCGTACGGACGGTTCAACCCTCGGTACGGACGGCTCAATCCTGCGTACCGACCGTCCGTACCGAGGTACCGGCCGTCCGTATCTCGGTCCCGAAGGCTCCCCCCGACGTTCCAACCGTCCGTCTCGCCATTTGGACAGCTCCAAGCGCCGTCCGGACGGTTCGAACGATCGCTTAACCCGCTCATACCGCTGTCCGAGTCGCTCCCGGCTTGCCCCGAGCCGTCCGCCCCGGCGTTCAGACAGCTCCAAGCGCGGTCCGAATGTCTCGTCCCGCTTCCTGGGTGAGAGCCACTCTTCCCCGAAGTAGGAAAGGCGCTTTCCCTGGGACCGCTGGCGTCTCGCCGGCATCCTCCGGAGACTGGGCCGAAGGTCCGGCCTTCTTTCAGACAATTGCCGGCGTTCCGCCGATTTCTCCGGACAAGCCGGCGGGACGCCAGCGCTCCCAGGGAAGGCACGCTCGGCCCATCTTGGCGGTAGACCCGAGGGCTGGCATGGCCCCTCCTTCTTCGTGGATTGATCTCTAAGCTGGCACAGCCTACGATGCACCCCTTATGCAGCCCGGACGCGACCGCCAGCTCCTCACCGCCGCCATCCTCCTGGGAATGTTCCTGGCTGCCCTGGAGGCCACCGCGGTGGCCGCCGCCGTGCCCACCGCCGTGGGCGAGATGGGCGGCGTGGCCCGCTATAGCTGGGTGTTCTCCGCCTATCTCCTGGCCTCGACCACGACCGTGCCGCTCTATGGCAAGCTCGCCGACCTCTTCGGACGGCGGCGGATCTACCACGTGGCCGTGGCGATCTTCCTCATCGGCTCGGCGCTCTCGGGCGTGTCGCAGTCCCTGGAACAGCTCATCATCTTCCGGTTCATCCAGGGCATGGGCGCGGGCGGGGTCACGCCGGTGGCGATCACGGTCTCCGGCGACATCTACACCCTGGAGGAGCGGGCGAAAATGCAGGGGCTGTTCTCGGCCGTCTGGGCGGTCGCCAGCCTGGTCGGCCCGCTGCTCGGAGGCTGGATCACCGACGCGTTCTCCTGGCGATGGATCTTCTACCTGAACGTGCCCTTCGGAGTCGCCTCGGCGCTGATGGTGCAGCGCTACCTGAAAGAGGAGCCGCAGCGCAGCGAGCACAAGCTGGACATCCTCGGCACGGTGAGCCTCACCGCGGGCGTCACCCTGCTCCTGGTGGGGCTCATCGAGGGGCCGAGCATCTGGGGATGGAGCGATCCGCGCACGCTGGCGGTGTTCGCCGGCTCCGTCGTGTCGATCGCGATCTTTTTCTGGCAGGAGCAGCGCGCGCCCGAGCCGATGCTCCCCCTGAGCCTGTTCCGCGACCGGCTGATCGCCGTGTCGAGCGCCGGCAACGTCATCCTGGGCGCGCTGCTCTTCTCCATCACCGCTTACGTGCCGGTCTTCGCCCAGGGAGTGCTCGGCGGCACGGCCATGGACGCGGGCACGGTGCTCACCCCGATCCTCATCGGCTGGCCGGTCGCGAGCACGGTGGTCGGCAAGTTCATGATGCGGTTCGGCTACCGTACGTTCGCGATCGCGGGGAGCCTGATGCTGCTCGCCGGGGGCCTGATGCTGGCGTTCGTCGATGCGGACACCAGCCGCTTCCAGATCATGGCGAGCATGCTGATCATCGGGTTCGGGCTGGGCTTCAACTCGATGCCCTACCTGCTCGCGGTGCAGAACGCGGTGCCCTGGAACCTGCGCGGCGTGGCGACGAGCTCGGTGCAGTTCTTCCGCTCGATCGGAGGGGCGATCGTGGTCGCCGCGCTCGGCGCGCTCTTCGGCGTGCGCCTGGCGCAGGAGGGCACCGGGATCGATCCGAACACGGCGCTCGATCCGGCCCTGCGTGCCAGCGCCACGCCGGAGACGCTGGCCACGCTGGGCACCGCCCTGCTTCACGCTCTGCAGTCGGTCTACGTGGTGCTGGCCGTGATCTGCGCTCTCAGCATCGCCGTTGCCCTGCTCTTCCCGCGAGGCTCCGCGGCCTCCTTTACCCACGCCAAGCGGGACAACGGGGCTCCATGACAAAAGTGACCCGCTGCTGGTGGGCCGGTGACGATCCCCTCTACGTGGCGTATCACGACGAGGAGTGGGGCGTGCCGGTGCACGACGACCGCAGGCTGTTCGAGATGCTGATCCTGGAAGGCGCGCAGGCGGGGCTCTCCTGGATCACGATCCTGCGCCGCCGCGAAGGCTACCGGCGCGCCTTCGACGGCTTCGATCCCGAGCGGATCGCGCGCTACGACGAGCGCAAGAAGGCCGCGCTGCTCCAGGACGAGGGGATCATCCGCAACCGCGCCAAGGTCGACGCGGCGGTACGCAGCGCCCAGGCCTTCCTGGAACTCCGGGAGGAGACATCGAGCTTCGACCGCTTCCTCTGGGACTTCGTAGGCGGCAAGCCCAAGCAGAACCGCTGGAAAGAGCGCGGCGAGATCCCGCCGGAGACTCCGGAGTCCAAGGCCATGAGCAAGGAGCTGAAGCGCCGCGGCTTCAACTTCGTCGGGCCGACCATCTGCTACGCGTTCATGCAGGCCGTGGGCATGGTCAACGACCACCTGACCGGCTGCTTCCGCTACCGCGAGGTGAAGAAGCCGTGATGGACCGCGTGCGCAAGTTCCGCGAGGGACACCCGCTGAAGCATGCCGTCATCTCCGGGCAGGAATGGGAGTACATCGCGGCGGGGCGGGGAGAGCGGTCGCTGCTGCTGCTTCCCGGCGCCCTGTCCGTGGCGGACTCCACCTGGATCACCCTCCCCCACTTCGAGCAGCGCTTCCGGGTGATCGCGCCGACCTACGCGCCGGTCTCCACCATGGCCGAGCTGGTGGATGGGATCGCCGGCATCCTGGACCGCGAAGGGATCCGGACGGCCACGGTCTCGGGAGGCTCGTACGGCGGCATGGTGGCGCAGGCCTTCGTGCGGCGGCATCCGCAGCGCACCGAGCGGCTGATCCTCTCCCACACCGCTCTCCCCGACCCGTCCCGGGTGCGTGCGCTCAAGAAGGGCATCCGGATGGTGGGATGGCTGCCGGAGGCGCTGGTGCGCTGGATCTACAAGAAGAGGCTGGTCGGGCTCCTCCCCCGCACTCCGGAAGCGGATGAGTTCCGCGCCTACACGCTGGAGGTCGCGGGACAGACGACCAAGGCCGGGCTCCTCGCCCTCTACCGGCGGGCGGCGGACTTCCTGGGCAACTATCGTCTGCGTCCCGACGATTTGGACGGCTGGCCCGGGAAAATCCTGCTCCTGATGTCCGCCGACGACCCGGTCACCCCCGAGCCGGCCCGGGAGGCGATGAAGGCCATGTATCCCCGGGCCGAGGTGCACGTCTTCTCCGGCAGCGGGCACGCCACGGCGCTGCTGCAGCCCGAAAGGTACTTCGAGGTGATCGACCGGTTCCTGTAACCAATCGGGGCGCCAATCCGTAAGGAGGAGAAGATCCGCGCAGGAGGAGCCTGTCCATGCAAAAGAACTGTTCCGCCATCTTCGTCGCCCTGATCCTGTCCTTTTCATGGGCGGCCCGCGCCGAATCGGGGAAGATCTACCGCTACACCTCGAGCCTGCCGGATGGCAGCCGCGCGGGCGACCAGCTGCTCTTCGTGAGCGGGAGCCGGGTGGAGGTCCTCGCAAAAATGAAGAGCGACGGCGACGCCTTGCTGCTGACCTTCGACATGGACGGCCCCGGATTGGCGCCCAGGACGATGAAGCTTTGGCAGGTCTTCCCGGATCGGCGGTACTTCATGGGCTCGGTCGAGTCGCTGCCGACGCGGAAGGCCGTCCTCGCCGAGCTCTTCTTCTCCGGCCGGCCAGCCGAGACGGTCGCCGCCCCGGTCTTCCCTTGGACCATGTCCGACGCGCTCTCGACGATGAACCTCGCCTTCGCCGGCTTGAAAGACCCCAAGGGGAGCTTCACCGTAGGCATGTTCGGCCTGAGCTTCAAGGCCGGCGAGCCACCTGTCCGCTTCTCCGGCCCGATCAAGGTTTCCTACGTGGGCGATGAGGAGCGCAACGGAGCACCGACCCGCAAGTACCGCCTGGAAGGCGAGGGAGTCCCGAACGGGGGCGGCTTCGCCTGGGTCCACCGCGATGACAAGACGATCGAGGCCCTGGAAACGGCCGCAACAGCGGCCGGCAAAGACCCGGCAGGCATCAAGCTCCAATTCGTGAGCGCTCAGCCGCTCGACGCCGCGGCCTGGGAAGAGGCGAAGCGGGCGCAGCTCGGCACGCCGGAGCCCAGCGGTCCGGTCGAGGCGGCCGACGTCAAACCCCATCCGTGCCGGGTGCCCAATTACGAAAAGGAGGTGCTGTGCGCCACCTATGCCGCCTGGGAAAACCACGAGACACGGCAAGGCAGGAAGATCGGCCTGAACATCGTCATCCTCCCGGCCCTGGGACCGGACAAGCAGCCTGATCCGATCTTCGAGTTCGGCGGCGGCCCGGGAGAGGCGATCACGAAGGCCGCCGGCTGGCTGGCCCAGAGCCCGCTGCGCCAGAAGCGGGACATCGTGCTGGTCGATCAGCGCGGCACCGGCCGTTCGAACCCGCTCCAGTGCCCCTTCTATGGCGAGCCGGTCGACTTTCGCCGCGCCGCCGGGGAGCTGTTCCCGGTCCCCCTGGTCGAAGCATGCCGCGAGAAGCTGGCGAAGGTCGCGGATCTGAGCCAGTACACCACGGACGCCTCCGCGGACGATCTGAACGAAGTCCGCCAATGGCTCGGCTACGCCAAGATCAACCTGAGTGGCGGCTCGTACGGCACTCGCATGGCCCAGACCTACTGGCGCAAGTACCCGGAGACGGTGCGGACCGTGATGCTCACCGGCGTTCTGCCGCCGAGCTCCAACATCCCGATCGGGCACGCCTACGCCGGCCAGCGGGCGCTCAATCTCCTGGTTGCCGAATGCGCCTCGCAGCCCGATTGCCGGACCGCCTTCCCCGACACCCGGGCGGACCTGAAGGCGATCAAGGAGCGGATCGACAAGGGCACCAACGTGACCGTCACCAACACGCGCACGGGCGAGAAGCAGGAGGTGCGGCCGACCTGGGGGCTGGTGGCCGAGGGCATCCGCTTCCTGATGTACGGCCCGGCGGCGGCGAGCCTGCCGCTCCAGATCCACAAGGCCGCCCATGGCGACCTAGCGCCGCTCGTCCAGATGTCGATCGAACGCCGGCTGGACATCACCGAGGGTCTCGACTGGGGAATGGACTTCTCGGTCACCTGCGCCGAGGACCTGCCCTTCATCACGGAAGAGATGATTCGCAAGTGGACCCCGGATACGTACCTGGCCGACTACCGAATCCGCCAGCAGAAAGCCGTCTGCGAGGTCTGGCCGCGGGGCAAGGTGCCGGCGAACGTCCACGAGCTGGTCCGCTCGGACGTGCCCGTGCTGTTGATCTCCGGCGAGCGCGACCCGGTCACCCCGCCGGAGTTCGCGGAAGAAGCCGCGCGCTTCATGACCAACCACCTGCACGTGGTCGTCCCGCGCGGCAGCCATGGCGCCGCCGGAGAGTGCACCGACAACCTGATCCGCGATCTGACCGACCGCGGCTCGATCCAGGGGCTCGACCCCTCGTGTGCCGCGACCGTCTATGGTCCGACGCAGTTCATGAAGCCGTAGGTTGAGCGGCCGCAGACCACCGGTCGACCATGTTCACCGGTCGTACATCTCCCAGAACGCCAGCCGCAGGTTGCCGCCGTGGCGGGCGAACAGCTCCCCCGTCTCCAGCTCCTCGCCGGTCAGCTCCCGCACCAGACCGGCCAGCAGCTCGGGCGTGGTTTTGCACTCCAGCAGAGTGGGCAGGAGGCCGGGACGGTGGGAGGTGACGATCAGCCCCCCGGCCCGGCGGCAATGGAAGCGCACCCGGAGCCAGGCGAGGCGGCCGAGGAGCTCGGCGCCGTCCAGGAAGAGGATGTCGTCCGGACCCAGGCTTCGGAACCGCGCCCAATTCACCCTGCGTTCGTCCTGCCGAAGGGTAACGGTCCGGACGCGGAAGCCCCTTGCGGTCAGCCGGGGGGCGAGCTCTTCCAGAAGCGTGGTCTTGCCGTGGCCATGAGGTCCGACGAGAGCGGCGCGGAAGCGGAGGGCGGCGAGGCGGTGCAGCAGCCCGTCCCAGGTCACCCCTTCCGGCAGGCGGTAGCGCAGACTCTCGACCCGGCCGGAGGCAAAGGGGTTGTCCCGGGCCCTCACGGCCTTACCAGGATCTCGAACTCCTCCTCCGAGTCCGGCCAGTTGGCGATATCCAGCTGCGCCTTGATCGTCCAGACGACCTTGTTGTTCGCCGACGCGAAGGTGGGCAGGGTGTCGGGCGGCACGGCGAAGCTCGTGGAGCCCGAGAGCATCTGGTACGAGTCGGTCGAGTCCACGACCGGGAGCGTGGCGAAGGCCTTGGTCTCGGTGTGCGTGTCGGTGCCGCGGCGGTAGCGGACCTCTTCCTTTCCTTCCAATGTGACCTGGAGCCTGCGGGCTCCCCCGGTGGCTCCGGTGAGCCGCCACTGGAGGTAGGCCATCTCTCCAAGCTTCAGGCTCCCCGGGCTCAGGGTCAGCCGCGGCCGGGGGTTGAACAGCACCAGGAGCTGCCGCAGGGTTCCATAGATCAGGAGGAGCCCGATCAGAGCGAAAACGGCCAGGAACACGACCACGCAACCCTCGCGCTCGGCCGCGCGGATCACGGCGAACCAGGCGATCGTCCAGGTGATCCCGTTCCAGATGAGGCTCGCGAAGATCATGCCGATCAACTTGCGCAGGGGGGTGGCCTTGGGCTTGAGCTCGATGGCGCCGTGAGCGGCATCCCCCTGCGGGTTGGTCACTCCGAACGGCGCGCCCGGGTCGAGCCTGACAGATGGAGGCGGGCCCGAGGTCCCGCTCCTGAAGCCGCCGCTCAGCACCCAGAACATCCCGATGACCCCAGGCAGGAAGAACATGAGCCCGAAGAGGCCGACGAAGTAGCTGCCGGAAAGCTCCCGCGAGATCACGGCCTCGGCCGTATCGTCCGGGTTGACGTAGCAGGTAGTCTGAGAGCCCACGGGATAGCGGGCGACGATCTCGGCCTTGCCCGAGTAGCCGCCGGAGTAGACGCTTCCCGAGAAGTCGTAGGTGGCGGACCGGTGATCGACGCCGTCGACGTTGTAGGCGGCATTGACCAAGGCCTTGTAGGTGGTGCCGTCGTCGCTGCTGCTCTCGTCCACGCGGCTTTCGACGACCGTGCAGGGGACCGGCGGCCAGGACCGGGCGGCGGCAACCTTCACCATGGGCCGCACGAGCAGGAACCAGAGAATCCCGCCGCCGACGACCGCGAAGACCAGGAAGAAGAGCGCCATGCAGCCGGCGCCCGGCTCGCCGCCCCCCTTCTTGCGCAGGGTGAAAGCGCTCATGCGCCCGGCGCCTCCGTCGGCAGGACCCGGATCTCGTCTCCCGTCGGCGAGACGACGATCTCGACGCGGCCGGAGTCTTCGCCTGGCAGTGCCACCACCTCGACGGCCCAGATCAGGGAGATCAGGCTGCCCGAGAAGCTGAACGGCCCTTCCGGCAGGCGGAAGCTGAACTTGCGCTGGTCCTGCTCGCCCGGCGCCGGGAAGGTCTCTTCCTGGACCACGACGACGTCCTGGGTCCCTTTGCCCTGGGTGTACCAGAAGAGGCGCGCCACGACCTCGGCCGGCGGCCGGTCGAGCTGCCACCAGGCACGCCCGGCCACTTCATCGCCGGGGCGGAAGGAGGTGACGCCATCGCGGGTCTCGACCTGGATCATGGGTGACTGGCCTCGAAGTTACGGAGGCCATTGTAATACTCTCCCCGGCCATGGCACAGCGCAGGTTTCCGGTCCTTCTCCTCACAACCTTCCTGCTCGGTTCCGGAGCCCCGGAGGGGCGACAGCATGTAGCCCGGGGCGTAAGCCCCGGGAAAGCCACCCCCAAAACCTCCCGAGCCCCGGAGGGGCGACAGCAGGGCCAGGGGCGCGCGCCCCGCAGCGGGAGGGAGAGGGTGCCGCCCCTCCGGGGCTCGGGACGCAGGGTTGGCCCGTACCCGGGGCTCACGCCCCGGGCTACATGCTGCCGCCCCTCCGGGGCTGGTTTGGTAAGCCAAACTGTAGCCCAAAGCTCCGACTTCTCCACTGTCGGCAGGGAGGTCGTGGAACTGGTGCGGGGCCATTTCATGGATGCCGGGAAGGCCGCGCGCTGGGCAGAGCGGCACGCCGGCTATGCCGACGGCATCCGGGACCGGGCGGCGTTCCGCGACGCGACTCGGCAAATCCTCGCGGAGCTCGAGACCTCGCACACGCAGTACTACATCCCCGAGGACCCGGGATACTACGATCTGCTGGCCATCTTCGAATCGTTCCTGAAGCGCGATCCCAAGACCGAGAGCGTGGGACTGGCCACGACGAACGGCTTCGTCGTGCGGGCGTTCGCAGGCGGGCCGGCCGCGAACGCCGGGCTGCGCCGGGGGGACCGGATCGTCTCCCAAAAGAACGAGGGAAAGGAGGTGGTCCTTGAGGTGCAGATCCGGCGGGACGAGCCTACGCGGACCATCCGTCTCACGCCCCGGCTCATCAATCCCAAGGAGGAATGGCTGGAGGACCAGCGCGCCGGCTCGCGGGTGATCGAGCACAAGGGCCGGCGGATCGCCTATGCCCCGCTCTGGTCCTGCGCCGGCGAGGAGCACCAGGATCTCCTGGAAGAGGCAATGCAGGGGGATTTCGCGGAGGCCGACGCCCTGGTGATCGACTTCCGCGGCGGCTGGGGCGGCTGCAACCCCGGCTTCGTCCAGCTCTTCGACCCGGCCGCGCCCGACCTGACGCGGATCGACCGCGACGGCAAGAGGTCGACCTACTCCCCGAGCTGGCGCAAGCCGCTGGCGATCCTGATCGACGGCGGCGTCCGCAGCGGCAAGGAGGTCGTCTCGCGGGCGCTCCAGCGCTCGAAGAGAGCGATGCTGGTCGGCGAGCGCACGGCCGGCGCGGTGGTCGCCGGCCAGATCAACCTGCTCGCGGACGGCTCGCTGCTCTACCTCGCCGTCCAGGACATCGTGGTGGACGGCGAGCGCCTGGAAGGAGTAGGCGTGAAGCCCGACGTGAAGGTCCCGGCCGCGCTGGATTATGCCGAGGGGCGGGACCCCCAGCTCGAGCGGGCTTTGGAGGTGCTTGCGCCGCCTGGGGTTGAAACCCCAGGCTAGAAGAGTACAGCCCTTCCCAGGGCTGGAGGCGCAAGCGCCTCAACGGCAGCTGAGGGATGCCACCATTGTGATCGGAAGCTCGCCCCCGGCGGGGGCGACACCCTTCTAGCCTGGGGTTTCAACCCCAGGCGATCTACTCGTAGCGCAGCGACTCGATCGGATCGAGCCCGGCCGCCCGGCGGGCCGGGAGGATTCCGAAGAAGATCCCCACCGCGGCCGAGAAGAAAAAGGCGATCATCACCGCTTCAGGGGAGATGGCGGTGTTCCAGCCTGCCATCTTCGAGAGCGCCGTGGCGCCGCCGATGCCCACTCCGATCCCGATCAGGCCGCCCACCAGGCAGAGCGTCAGCGACTCGATGAGGAACTGCAGGAGGATGTCCCGCCTCCGCGCTCCCAGCGCCTTGCGCACGCCGATCTCGCGCGTGCGCTCGGTCACCGAGACCAGCATGATGTTCATTATGCCGATGCCGCCCACCAGGAGCGACACCATCGCGATGCCGGCCAGCAGGAAGGAGAAGGTGCGCGTCGTGGCCTGGAAGGTCTCGAGCAGCGTGGTCTGGTTGCGGATGTTGAAGTCGCTCGGCTGGGCCGGGCGCAGCCGGTGCTCGCGGCGCAGCACGGAGTCGGTCTCGTTGATCGCGGCGTCGAGCTGGCTCGCGGCGGTCGCCTGCACGTAGATGGTGCCCACGCGCTCCTCGCCGAAGACGCGGACCTGGGCAGTGCTCAGCGGGATGTAGACGTTGTCGTCCGGGTTGCCGAAGCCGACCTGCCCCTTGGCCTGCATCACCCCGACCACCTCGAAGGGAATGCCGCGCACGCGGATCGTCTCGCCGAGCAGCGACTCGGTCGGGATCTTGAGCGGATCGCCGACCGCCGCTCCGAGCACGGCCACGCGGCGCCGGCCGCGCTCCTCCGACTCGGTGAACAGCCGGCCTGCCGCGAGGTTGTGGTTCTGGATCGAGAAGTAGCTCGGCCAGACGCCGTAGACCGGCAGGTTGCCGTTCGACGCTCCGTACTCGACCTGGAGCCGGCGCTGCATCTCGGGGCTGACCGCCTGGATGGACCGCGGGCTTTCGAGGAGGGCGCGGGCGTCCTTGGCCACCAGGCGGGCCTCGCCGCGATCGACCCCGCCGAAGAACTCCTGGCCGGGGCGCACCGTGACCACGTTCACGCCCATCCCCTGGAGGCGCGCCTGCACCTGGCGCTGCGCGCCTTCGCCGAGGGCCACCATGGTGATCACCGCGGCGATGCCGATGATGATGCCCAGCGCGGTCAGGAACGAGCGCAGCTTGTTGGCGCGGATCGCCTCCAGCGCGACGCGGAAGATCTCCGTGAGCAGCATCTGCTAATTTCCCCCTCGTCCACCGCTCCGCTGGCCGCCTCCGCTGGACCCGCTGCCCCCGCTCCCGCCGCCGAGCATGCCGCCGCCGGCCCGCTGCCGCATGCGTTCGGCGGACTGCTGCTGCTGCTGCTGCAGGCGCGCCACGGAGATCAGATAGACCTGGGTGCCCGGCTCGAGCCCACGCACCACCTCGGTGTAGTCCCAGTCGGAGAGTCCGAGGAGGACCGTCTTGGGCTCGGGGCCGTTGGGTCCCTTGACGAACACCACGCCGGGGCGCACGTCTCCCCCGCCCGCGTTCATGGCGCGGTTGCCGCCGCGCTCTCCACCACGTTCGCCCGTCCGTTCGCCACCCCGGTCGCCCGTCCGGTCCCCAGTCCCGCGGGACGGCCTCTCGCCGCCGGTCCGTCCGTCACCGCCGCTCTGCCCCTGGCGCCCCTGGCGCTCGTTCCGGAGTTTTGCCAACTGGTCGCGGACGTCCTTCTCCTCCAGGCCGAGGGCCGTGCCGGCCGCGGGAGCGTCCCGCATCGAGGCCACGGCGCCGTTGGGCACGGCCACGACTCCATCGCGATTGGCGACCTCGATCCCCACCTCGGAGTTCATCCCCGGCTTGAGCAGCCGATCGGGGTTGGGAAGCTCGACCAGGACCGGGAACATGGTCACGTTCTGCTCCACGACCGCCTGGGGCTCGATCTTGATCACCTTGCCGCGGAACGTCCGGCCCGGATAGGCCTCGACCTCGACCGCCGCGGTCTGCCCCGGCTTGATGCGGCCGATGTCCACCTCGTCCACCAGGGCCCGCGCCCGCACGGTGGCAAGGTCGGCCATCTTGATCAGGGTCGTGCCGCCGGAGACGTTGCCGCTGGCCGAGGCGATGATCTGCCCCTGCTCGACGGTCTTCTCGATGACGGTGCCGCTGATGGGCGCGCGGATGGTGACGTCGCCGGTCTTCTCCTGGGCCAGCTCCAGGTTGGTCCGGGCCTTGAGGAGCTCGGCGCGGGCGTTGGTCTCCTCCAGCCGGGAGTTCTCCAGGTCCTGGGTGCTCAGGATCCCTTCCTTGGCGAGCTTCTCGGCGCGCCGGCGCTGGGCCTGGGCGGTCTCGACCCGGGCGCGGGCCAGCCCCATGTCCGCCGACGCCTGCGCGTAGCTGTTGCGCACGTCGCGCGGATCGACGCTGGCGATCAGGGCGCCCTGCTCGACCTCGTCGCCGGTTTCGACCGTGATTCGGGTCAGCTCCCCGGAGACCTTGGACTTGACCTCCACCACGCGGACGGGCTCGATCTGCCCGGAGGATTCGGCGCGGATCTCCAGGTCCCGGCGCTCGACGGCGGCGACGTCCGGAGCGGCCTGCGCCTCGTTGGTCTCCCCCTTGCCGTTGCAGCCAGCCAGGGACAGGGTCAACCCCGCCGCGAGCAGCAGAGACTGTAATTTTGAGTTCTTCACGCTCTTCCTCCCGACTTCTCCCCACCCGGCTGGGGGATGAGCCCTCAGGACATTCAACAATCTACTAGCAAGATCCACTCCCGTGCCCTCTCACAGGTCCTGCCGAAAAGCGGGCCAGGCGTCATGCAGGTACAGGCCGAAGGGAATCCACCAGATCAAGTCATTGGTCAGGCAGAGGATCAGGGTGGCGGGAGGCCAGGCGCCCCGAAGGAGCAGCAAGCCGAGCCCGATGGGTCCCAGGACCTTTCCCGCGAGCCCCACCGCCGCCATCAGCCATCCGCGCTCGGGGCGGCGCGCGATCTCCAGGTAGAGGATGCCGTAAAGCCCCACCACCATGGCCAGGCAGGCGAAGATCTCGGGATACCGCTGCGGCGGCATGTCGGCGAAGCGGAATAGCCACCCGGGGTCGAGGGCTGAATACAACCCCCAACCGATGTTGTAGAGGCCTGCCGCCAGGAAGGCGGCGCGGTGCCAGCGGCGGCGGGGCAATCGGTCGGACTCTGTCAGAGATGGTCTCCTGGCTGGTGCCAGTATGTCAGCCCCCGCCTGGGGTTGAAACCCCAGGCTAGAAGAGTACAGCCCTTCCCAGGGCTGGAGGCGCAGGCAAGCTGCGCCTCGGAGAAACCGCTCTCATTCTCGAAGGTCCCTCTCCTGGAAGGGGACCCGGTGCCTCGTCAGCAGCTTGATAAGCTCGCGGTCGAAGGAGATGTGAGTGTGGTGTCTCTCCTGGTTCCGGATATAGCGCTGCACGACCACCATGTTCGATTCGCTGACGGAGAAGGCTCCGTAGCCCCGTTGCCAGTAGAAGCTCGGCGCGGCATTTTCCTTGATCCTCTTCGAGGAACCTCCCTTGATGTGCTGGACTGGACCTGCCCCGGTTCAGTGGACAGTTTAGGATTCGGGTCTTCGCCTCTTTTCTTGGGGGGCCTGGGGGGCAGAGCCC
>DATLNC010000107.1:0-14404 GCA_035536935.1 Thermoanaerobaculia bacterium | reverse complement strand
CGTCGCCCTCACGATCGCCATCGTCGCCGTCGTCACGCGTCTGCTCGTCCCGGGGATGCCGTGGGCGGCGGCGATCGCGCTCGGCGCCATCGTCGCGCCGCCGGACGCGGCGGCCGCCACGGCGGTGCTCAAGCAGCTCCGCCCGCCGCACCGGCTGCTCGTGATTTTGGAAGGCGAGAGCCTGTTCAACGACGCGAGCGCGCTGCTCGTCTACCGCCTCGCGGTCGGCGCCACGATCGCCGGCGCCCTGTCCGGGTGGAGCGTGCTGCCGACGCTGCTCGTGGTCACGGTGGGCAGCGTCGTGCTCGGGCTGGTGCTCGTGCCGGTCAGCCTCGCCGTGAACGCGCGCATCCAGGACGTCTCGACCGCGGTGGTGGTCCAGTTCTGCAGCACGTTCGGCGTCTGGCTGCTCGCGGAGCAGCTGCACCTCTCGGGCATCATCACGCTGGTGGTCTTCGCCATGGCGGCGTCGCGCCGCGCGCCCGAGATCATGCCGGCACGCATGCGCATCCCGGCCTGGGCGGTGTGGGAAGTCGCGGTATTCGTGCTGAACGTGCTCGCGTTCATCCTCGTGGGTTTCCAGCTCAAGTCCATCGTCGCGCGCGGGGCGATCGGGACGCGCTACGCGGCCGTGGCGGCGGCGGTGTGCGTCGCGGTCATCCTCGCGCGCATCGCCTGGGTGACCGGCGCGGCGGCGTTCAGCCGGTGGCGCTGCCGCCCGCACCCGGACGGCAAGCCCGGGCCGCACGACGCGGTGGCGCTCTCCGCGCGCGCCGCGGCGGTGGTGGGGTGGTGCGGCATGCGGGGAACCGTGACGCTCGCCGCCGCGCTCGCGCTCCCGACAGGCAATCAGGGCGGCGTTCCGTTTCCCTACCGGGACCTGATCCTCGTCACCGCGTTCGGAGTGGTGCTCGGCACGCTCGTGTTCCAGGGACTCACGCTACGGCCGCTCCTGCTGCGCCTGCGGCTCGAGGATGACGGGACGGTGGACCGCGAGGTGCGCTTCGCACGAGTCGAGACGCTGCGGGCGGCGGCGGAGGCCACCGCGGCGTGCCCGGGAGCCGAGACCGCGGAGCTCGTACGGCACCGCTATGAGCTGCAACTGCGCCGCGCGGAGGAGGAGCTCGCAGCCCCCGAAGGGGCCGCTGCGTCCGCGGCGGATATCGAAGGACAGGAGGCGGACGCGGTGGTCGTGCGCGCCGCGACAGAGGCAGCGCGGCGGCGGCTCGTAGCGCTCCGGGCCGACGGCACGATTGGCGACGCCGCCTTCCAGCGTGTCGAGGAGGAGCTCGACTGGGCGGATCTCGACTGGGCGCAGTTCCTTCGCACGGCAGACGGCGAGGGATAGGCCCGAACAATCCCGATGGCGCGTTCCGGAACAGCGACTCGTAGTGCGCCCGTCCCTCCCGCACCGGGTGAGGCGTCCCGCCAAGGCCCAGCGGCGTAGGGTGGCGGCGACGCTTCGCGGGTCGGGCCGGCGTCGTCCAGGCCCGGTTGCGTCGCCTCCAACTGCGCGAGCATCTGGGCAATGGACAGATTCAGAGCCATCCGAGCTTCCTCCTTTGTCGCAGAGCTGGGCTTTGTTGCGCCATGGATACCTGCCTGCATCTCCAAACACGCGCAATGTGTTGCAGAGAGCCTCTTCCTTGTCGCAACTACTACGATCTTTCCTGCAAGAATACCATGCCCGGCCGACCGGCTAGGGACAAGTTGCGACGAAGAGGGAGAGCGAGAGCCGGATACGATCAACTTTGTTACGTCGATCGACGGAGTTGCGCCATTCTGCGCGATATTCGTGACAAATAGAAGAACAGGAGCGACATGGGGTTGCCTTGTTGAGACGTTCTGCGCCGTTATCGCTACATGGATAGGAGGCGGCACGAGCCGCAGAGAGGTTTCTGCGCCATTGGCATCGTAAATCAAGTGAGGATGGTTGATCGGACAGCTCGCTGCAGAGGGAATGTCGCAATCCCTGGGTAACGTGCTACATGGTGCGCTATCAGGTCCGTGCCATGCAGGATCTTTGCGCCATCGAGCACGGCTTCGAGCCTGCGAACCTCATTCGTTCCGGATCGCCTCTAGAGGAGGCACCGCCGCGGCCCGCTGCGCCGGCATCCAGCAGGCGAACAGGGCGATGAGGGCGAGCAGGGCGGGCACTGCCACGAAGGTCACGGGATCGGTCGGGCTCACGTCGAACAGGAGGGCCATCATCAGCCGGGTAGCGGCGAAGGCGCCGAGCAGGCCGAGGGCGATCCCCGCCAGGGTCAGGCCGAGCCCCTCGCGCAGCACCATGCGGGCGATGTCCCCCCGCCCCGCTCCCAGGGCCATGCGCACGCCGATCTCCCGCGTCCGCTGGCTCACCACAGAGGAGATGACGGCGTAGATCCCCACCGTGCCCAGCACCAGCGCAACAAAGCCAGCGATCACCAACAGGAGCATGGTGAAGGTGGTGCGCACCATCGAGCGCTCCACCACATCCTCCATCGGCCGCACCTCGTCCAGCGGCAGGTTGGGATCCAGCGACCAGATCGCGCCGCGCACCGGCGCCACCAGTCGCAGCGGATCGCCGTCGCTCCGCACCGCCAGCGTGAAGCCCCGCGGGATGCCTACCTCGCCGAAGGTCACCTGCGGCTGCATCGGGTAGTACACGGCCTCGGCCGGTTTTTGGTGCAGCCCGTCGTCCCGGCTGCTCGCCACCACGCCGACGATGGTGGCCCACTGCGAGTTGTCGCCGGGCCCCGGCGCCAGCCGTTTGCCCAGCGGGCTCTTGCCTGGCCAGAAATGCTCCGCCAGCGCCTGGCTCACCACCGCCTCCCGCACCATGGAATCCGCCTCGATCCGCTCGAACGCGCGCCCCTGGAGCAGCGGGATGCGCATCGTCTCGAAATACCCCGGGCTTACCCAGCGGGTGGCCAGGACCGGCGGCACTTCGTCGGTGTTCAGCGGGAAATCCTCGATCAGATGGCCATTGTTCGATTCACCCCCGGTCAGCGGCAGCAGGCTGGACGTCCCCGCCGATTGCACGCCGGGGAGGGCCCGCACCTTTTCCAGGAGTTGGATCACGAAGCGCGCCACTTTCTGAGGCTCCTTGTATTCGGACTCGGGCAGGTTCAGTTGGAGGGTCAGCAGGTTGCGCGGATCGATCCCCGGGTCGACGCCATGCAGGCGCCGGAAGCTCTTGACCATCAGCCCCGCGCCGACCAGCAGGACCAGGGCGAGCGCCACCTGGACGACCACCAGGGCGCTGCGGGCGCGCAGCCGCTCGCGGCCGGCCGTGCCGCCGCGCCCCCCCTCCTTGAGCGCCGAAGCCAGGTCCGGCCGGCCGTAGCGCAGGGCTGCGAAGAGCCCCACCAGCAGCCCGGCGAGGAGGGCCACCGCGACCGTGAAGGCAACGACGGTGCCGTTCACCGCGATCTCGTCCAGGCGCGGCAACCCCTCCGGCTGCAGGGCTAAGAGAGCGCGGACCCCCGCGGCAGCCAGGGCGAGCCCCAGCGCGCCGCCGGTGAGGGCGAGGGCCATGCTCTCGCCGAGGAACAGGCGCATGAGGTCCTGCCGCGAGGCGCCCAGGGCCGAGCGCACCGCCACCTCGCGCTGCCTGCCCTCGGCGCGGACGAGAAACAGATTGGCCACGTTGGCGCAGGCGATCAGCAGGATCAGGCCGACGCTGCCCAGCAGCATCCAGAGCACCCGCTGGACGTCCCCCACGATCTCGTTGCGCAGCGGGACCACCCGGGTAGCGAACCGGGCCGACTGGAGCCTTTCCCGGGTCATGAGCGTGTTCGGGAGCTCGGTGACTCGCCAGGCCAGGTCCGACAGCTCGCGGGCCGCCCCGTGGGGCGTGACGCCGGGTTGCAGCCGCGCCACGCCGTCAAAGCTGAAGTTCCCCACCGCGAGATTGGCAGGGTCGATGGTCATCGGCACCCAGAGCTCGACCTCGACGGACGG
Source organism: Thermoanaerobaculia bacterium (assembly GCA_035536935.1). Classification (GTDB taxonomy): domain Bacteria; phylum Acidobacteriota; class Thermoanaerobaculia; order Multivoradales; family UBA5704; genus DATMER01. The sequence continues at coordinate 10,459 of DATLNC010000107.1, read as the reverse complement.
GAAGCGGAAACCGGGGGGCATGACCCCCACGATCGAGCGCGCGACCCCGTCGACCTGGAGCGTTGCGCCGACCGCGGAGGGGGCGCCGCCGAAGCTCCGCCGCCAGAGCCCGTCGGAGAGCACGACCACGGGCTCGGCGCCGGGCTTCTCGTCGGCCTCCTGAATGGTCCGCCCGTGCGCAGGGGGGACCCGCAGGACCGAGAAGACGCCGGCCGTGGTCCCGGAGGCGCCGACCCGCGCGGGCTCCTTGCCGCCGGTCAGGGTGGCGGAGCCTTCCCAGAAGATGCCGAGGCTGTCGAGAGACCGGGTGTAGCGGTCGTAGATGAAGTAGGTGCCGTCCGACATCTGGAGCCGTTCCATGTCGAGCCCGGGCGCCGTGTGCGAGACCGCCACGATCCGCTCCGGCTCGGGGTAGGGCAGGGGCTGGAGGAGCACGGCGTTGACGACGGTGAAGATCGCCGCGGTGGCGCCGATGCCGACGGCGAGCGTGAGGACGGCGATGAGGAAGAAACCCGGAGCCCTCCGGAAGGCCCGGGTGATGCGGCGGAACGAAGCGGCTGCAGGCAGCATGAGAGCCCTCCTGGGAGTCGGGGATGATATCCCTCCCGCGCCTCCTTCAGGTGTAAGATCCGCGCGCCCAAGCTTCCGGATGCATGAAGGAGCCCTGATGACGTCTCTGTCCTCAATCCCATCCCCACGCGCCCGTGTCCTGATCCTCGGCGGAGGGCCCGCCGGTTCCACCGCGGCCTCCCTGCTCGCCCGCGACGGAATCGAGGTCACGTTGATCGAGCGCGAGGTCTTTCCGCGCTATCACATCGGCGAATCGCTGCTGCCGTCCTGCCTGGAGATCGCCGACCTGATCGGCGCCCGCGAGCTCATCGAGAAGGAGAGCTTTCAGCGGAAGCCCGGCGCCTATCTGGAGTGGGGGCGGGAGAGCTGGAGCCTCGATTTCGGGGAGCTGCGCGGCCGGCACACCTACAGCTTCCAGGTGGAGCGCTCCCGCTTCGACCATCTGCTCCTGCAACATGCGCGGTCCCAGGGAGCGGAGGTCCACGAGGGGGTCGAGGTCCAGTCGCTCGACTTCGACGACACGGGCCGCCCCTGCCGCGCCCACTGGGTCCAGCGGGGTGATGACCCTGGCGCGAGCGGGGTGATGAGCGGGGTCATCGTGTTCGATTATCTGATCGACGCTTCCGGCCGCAACGGGATCATGGCGACGCGCTATCTGCGCAACCGCAAGTATCACCAGGTCTTCCAGAACGTGGCGCTGTGGGGGTACTGGGAGGGCGCCGTGTGCGACGAGCCCGGCTATCGGGAAGGCTCCATCGCGGTCGGCTCGATCCCGGACGGCTGGCTCTGGTCGATCCCGCTGGGCGACGGCCGCACCAGCATCGGCGCCGTGCTGCACAAGACCGCCTTCAGCCGGATGAGCCGCCGGATGAATAAACCGTCGAGCCGCGAGGAGATCTATCACGAGACGATCGCCTCCTCTCCCCTGCTGACGAAGATCTGCGCGCCGGCCACCCTGGTTTCGGAGGTGATGCTCGAGACCGACTATTCCTACGCCGCCGAGACCTTCTGCGGCCCGGGCTTCTTCCTCTGCGGCGACGCGGCGTGCTTCCTCGACCCGCTGCTCTCGACCGGGGTCCACCTGGCGATGCTGAGCGCCCTGCTGGGCGCGGCCTCGATCGCCAGCCTGTTGCGCGGCGAGGTGAGCGAGCCACAGGCGCTGTCGTTCTTCGAGAAGAGCTACCGCCAGGCCTATCTCCGCTTCCTGGTGTTCGTCTCGGCGTTCTACGACCAGGGGCGCAGCAAGGAGTCGTATTTCTCCGAGGCGCAGAGCCTGAGCCACTACGACGTCGAAAGGCAGGGGCTGCGCCAGGCGTTCCTGAACCTCGTCTCCGGGATCGAGGACATGTCCGACGCCGAGGCGGTGACCGAGCATCTGATGGGCGAGATGTCCCGCAAGGTGGGCGAGAACCTTCGCATGCGGCAGGACAAGGTGGCCATGGCGCAGGCCGGGGACGAGCAGCGGGAGATCCAGGAGAAGAACGCGGAATTCTTCGATCACGTGGAGGGGCTCGGCGCGTTGGGCGTGGCGGTCGACGGGCTGTATGTGATGGTGCAGCCGCGGCTCGGGTTGAGTCACACCCAGGCCGGAGTCGGCCAGGCGGCGGCCTCGTAGGTCGGTCTTCTTCCGATGATGCTGGACCGATCGCAGTCTCTGGTGGGCCTCCTCAGGTCCCGGGCGGTGGAGACACCGGATCGCGGCTACACCTGGCTCGCGCAGGGGGAGGAGGCCGCGGACCGGCTCACCTATGCCGGCCTGGATTGCCGCGCCCGCGCCATCGCCGCGGGATTGGCGGGCGCGGTCCCCCCCGGGGAGCGGGCGCTCCTGCTCCATCCTCCCGGGCTCGAATTCGTGGCGGCGTTCTTCGGCTGCCTCTACGCCGGGGTGATCGCCGTGCCCGCCTATCCCCCGCGCAGCCGGCGCGCGGACCCAAGGCTGCGGAGCATCGCAACCGATTGCCATCCGCGGGCGGTGTTGACGACCGCGGCGCTGCTCGCCCGGCGCGAGGCTCTCATAGGTCAGGTTCCCGAGCTCGCGTCCGCGCTCTGGCTCGACTCGGAGACGCTGGACCATCGCGACACGGGATTCGAGCCGCGCCCCGAAGATATTTCGGACATTGCCTTCCTCCAGTACACCTCCGGCTCGACGGGCACACCCAAGGGCGTGGTGGTCACCCACGCCAACCTCCTCGACAACCTGGAGAGGATCCGCCTCGCCTTCGACCTGACGCCGGAGTCCGTCGTGGTGGGCTGGCTGCCGCTGTTCCACGACATGGGGCTGATCGGCAACGTCCTGGAGCCGTGCTACGCCGGGTGCGAGTGCGTGCTCATGTCTCCCGCGGCGTTTCTGCAAAAGCCCGCGCGCTGGCTGGAGGCGATCGACCGGTTCCGCGGCACGACCAGCGGAGGACCCAACTTCGCCTACGACCTCTGCGCCCGGAGCATCGGCCCGGAAGCGCGGGCGAAGCTCGACCTGTCGTCCTGGAGCCTGGCGTTCAACGGTGCCGAGCCGGTGCGCCGTGCCACGCTCGAGCGTTTTGCCGAGGCTTTCGCTGCGTGCGGCTTCCGCCGCGAATCCTTCGCGCCCTGCTATGGCCTGGCCGAGGCCACGCTGCTGGTCACCGCGGCGCGGGGTGTGGCTGACGAGCCGGTCGTGAGCTGCGGCGCCCTGCCCGACGAGGCACGCATCGTCGATCCGGAGTCGGGCGGCGCGCTTTTGACGGAGGGCCGGGTGGGAGAGATCTGGCTGTCGGGTCCGAGCGTGGCCGCGGGCTACTGGAACCGGCCCGAGGAGACGCGCGAGACATTCGGAGCGGTGTCCCGGGATGGCGGCGGGCCGTACCTGCGAACGGGCGATCTCGGCTTCGTCCGGCACGGCGAGCTCGTGATCACCGGCCGGCTCAAGGACCTGATCGTCCTGCGGGGGAGGAACCTCTATCCGCAGGACCTGGAGCTGACCGCGGAGCAGGCTCATCCGTCCCTGCGCGCCGGGGGAGGCGCGGCGTTTTCGATCGAGCAGCGCGACGAGGAGAGCGTGGTCGTCGTGCACGAGGTCGAGCGCAGGGCCAGCGGCTTGGGTGAGATCGCCGATGCGGTACGGCGCGCCGTCGCGGAGGAGCACGGCGTGCGGGTGGCCGACGTGGTGCTGCTGCGCACCGGGACGATCCCCAAGACCTCGAGCGGCAAGATCCGCCGACGCGAGTGCCGCGCGCGCTATCTCGCCGGAGACCTCGAGGCGCTCCATCGAAGCGCGGCCGCGCCGACCGCCGCGGGCAGGCTGCTCACGCGCTACGACCTGCTGGACCTCGATCCGGCGGAACGTGCCGTGGCGCTCACGGATTGGCTCCGCGAGGAGATTGCCCGCCGCGCCGGGGTGCCCCTCGAGGGGATCGGCCCGGAGACCGTGATCGCCGCAGCCGGCCTCGACTCCCTGGCCCTCTTCGATCTGCAGGGGCGGCTGGAGGGGGACCTGGGCCTCGCGCTGCCCGCCGCGTCGTTGGCCGAGCTGTCGATTGCGGAGCTGTGCGACCGCCTGCTCGACTCGGAGCCCGGGAGCGACGACGTACCGCCGCTCGTCCCCGGCGAGGTCCTGGGAGACCACCCGGTCTCTCCCGGGCAGGAGTCGCTCTGGTTGCTGGAGCAGTCGGCGTCCACCGAAGGAGTGCTCAACATCGCCGCTGCCGCCCGGCTGGGAACCGAGGTGGACAGCGCCGCCCTGCTGCGCGCGGCGCTGGCGCTCTCGGCCCGCCATCCGGTTCTGCGCACCACGTTCGCGGAGTCGGAAGGCGGGCTCCGGCAGCGGGTCCATGCGAGCCTGCCGCCGGATCTGGCGGAGGAGGCGGTAGCGGATCTGGACAGCGCCCTGCGGCGCGAGGCCCGGCGGCGGTTCGACCTGGCCGAGGGGCCGCCGCTGCGCATCCGGATCTTTGTCCGGCCGGACGGCGAGCGGGTCCTGCTGCTCGTCCTGCACCACCTGGTGGGCGACTTCTGGTCACTCGCGGTGCTGCTGCGCGACTGGGCGGCACTGTACGCCGGGGATACGGGGCCCGCGCCGCTGCCGGAGCTTGCGGTGTCGTACACCGACTTTGTCCGCTGGCAGCAGCGGCAGCTCGAAAGCCCGGCCGGAGAGCGCCTCGAGCGCTACTGGCTCGAACGCCTGCACGATGCGCCGCTCGTGCTCGACCTGCCCACCGACCGGCCACGCCCCCGGGTTGCCGCCCATGCGGGCGCCCTGGCCGGCCTGCGGCTCGATGCCGGCCTGACAGGCCGGGTGCGCGAGCTCGCCCGGACTCATGGAGCCACCCTGTTCACGACGCTCCTGGCCGCCTTCGAGGCCCTGCTCGGGCGCCTCACGGGCCAGGCCGACCTCCTGGTCGGCTCTCCCGCCACCGCGCGGCGCGACTCCGCTTTCGACGGGGTGGTCGGCTACTTCGTCAACCCGGTCGTGCTGCGCGCCGATCTCGCCGGAGATCCGCCCTTTACGGCGCACCTCGGGGAGACCCGCCGGACCGTGGCCGGGGCGCTGGAGCACCGCGACTTTCCTTTCCCGCTGCTCGCCCGGCGGTTGCAGCCGGTGCGCGATCCGGGCCGGCCGCCGGTCTTCCAGGCCATGTTCGTGCTCCAGAGCGCGGCGCCGGGGCAGGAGCCGGGTCTGGCCGGCTTCGCCGTGGGGCAGGCGGGGTCGCGGATCGATATCGAAGGGCTTGCGCTCGAAGCGCTGCGGCTCGACCCCGGCACCTCCCAGCTCGACCTGACCCTCTTCGCTGGCGAGGCCGAGGACGCGCTGGTGCTCTCGTGCGAGCACGACACGGCTCTGTTCGACAGCGTGACGATCGAACGCTGGCTCGGGCACCTGGAGACATTGCTCGATGCGGCCGCCGCACGGCCGGAGGCACGGCTCGGGGATCTGCCGCTGCTCGGCGCGGCCGAGTGCCATCAGCTTCTCCTGGAGTGGAGCGACACCGCAGCCCTAAGGCCAGCCGCCTGCCTGCACGAGCTGTTCGAAAGGCAGGTACGGCGGACGCCCCGCCACGTCGCCGTCAGTTGCGCAGGCGAAGTGCTGACCTACGCGGAGCTCGACGAACGCTCCAATCAGCTTGCCCACGCGCTGCGCGATCTCGGGGCCGGTCCGGATGTTCGAGTCGGCGTCTGCATGGAACGCTCGATCGAGCTGATGGTGGCCCTGCTGGGCGTCCTCAAGGCGGGGGGAGCCTACGTTCCCATCGATCCGGAGTATCCGCGAGAACGCATCCTCTCGATGATCGAGGACGCCCGCGCGGCGGTGCTGCTCACGCAGGAATCCTTCATCCCGCTGCTGCCCGACACCGAGGCTTCCGTGCTGGTCCTGGACCCTGGCCTGCGGATGCTCGAAGGCTATAGAACCGACCTTCCGGCAAGCGGCGTTCTGCCGGCCCACATCGCCTACGTGCTCTTCACCTCGGGCTCGACCGGCCGGCCCAAGGGGGTGATGATTCCCCACGCCGCGATCTCCCATCACATGCTGTGGCTGCAGGCGATGGACCCGATCGGAGAAGCCGACTGCCTTCTGCAGAAGACCCCGATCAGCTTCGACGCCTCGGTCTGGGAGCTCTTTGCCCCTCTGCTGACGGGCAGCCGCCTGGCCATGGCGCTGCCGGGCGAGCACCGCGATCCGGGCAGGCTCATCGAGCGGCTCCAGGGCGAGAGGGTGACGGTTCTCCAGGTCGTGCCGACGCTGCTGCGGCTGCTGCTCGGAGAGCCCGGGTTCCGGAGTTGCACAGGCCTGCGGCTCCTCTACTGCGGAGGAGAGGCGCTGGCGGAGGAGCTGAAGAACCGGTTCCTGGAAGCGCTCCCGGCAACGAAGCTGATCAATCTCTACGGTCCTACCGAAACGACGATCAACGCCAGCTCGCGAGCCTTTTTTGCCGGCGAGCAGACGCCTGTGTCGCTCGGCCGGCCGATGCAGAACGGGCGGCTTCATGTGGTGGACGCGGCTTTCGAAGTGACGCCGATCGGAATTCCCGGAGAGCTGCTCGTCGGCGGGGCCGGTCTGGGGCGAGGCTACCTGGGACGTCCGGACCTCACGGCCGAGCGGTTCATTCCGGATCCGTTGGGTGCCGAACCGGGGGGCCGGCTGTACCGCACGGGGGATCTGGTCCGCTGTCTGCCATCCGGTGAATTCGAGTACATGGGCAGGATCGATCATCAGGTCAAGATCCGCGGCTTCCGCATCGAGCCGGGGGAGGTCGAGGCGATCCTGCTGGAGCTTCCCTCGGTCCGCGAGGCCGTGGTCGTGGCGCGCGAAGACGGCCAGGGCTCCCAGCGGCTCGTCGCCTACATGGTGGCCGCCGAAGGCGAGGCGCCGAAGGCCGGTGCCCTGCGCCACTACCTGCGGGATCACCTGCGGGACCGGCTGCCGGAGCACATGGTCCCCGCCGCCTTCGTGACGCTCGCGGCGCTCCCTCGGACTCCCAGCGGCAAGCTGGATCGCAAGGCCCTGCCCGCGCCGGAGTGGCAGCGCGTGGAAGAGATCTCTCGCGCCCCGCGGACTCCTGTGGAAGAGATCCTTGCCGGCATCTGGGGCGAGGTGCTCGAGGTCGAGCGGGTCGGGGTGGACGACGGCTTTTTTGCCCTCGGGGGCCACTCGCTGCTGGGGACCCGGGTGATGTCGCGCCTGCGCGCCGTCTTCGGCATCGAGATGCCGCTGCATGCTCTCTTCGAGGCTCCGGTGCTGGCGGATTTCGCTGCCCGCGTCGAAGCGGCCCTCATCCGGGAAGACCGGTCCCTCGCTCCACCCTTAGTTGTCGTGCCGAGGGGAGGGCCTTTGCCCTTGTCCCATGCGCAGCAGCGCCTCTGGCTCATCGACCAGCTCGAGCCGGGGAGCCCGCTGTACAACATGCCCGGGGCGCTGCGCGTCCAAGGGCCGCTGGACGGCGCAGTGCTGTCGCTCTGCCTCGGGGAGATCGTTCGGCGTCACGAGGCGTTGCGGACGGTCTTCGCCGCGCAGGACGGCACGCCGGTGCAGGTGATCCGGCCGGCGGCCCCTTTTCCTCTGCCCCTGATCGACCTGTCGGGGCTGCCGGAGAGCGCGCGCGAGGAGCAGGCCCGCGCGCTGGTAGCCGCAGAGGCCGTCCGTCCCTTCGATCTCGCGCGCGGTCCGCTGCTGCGCGGCGGGCTGCTGCGGCTGGACGAGGGCGGCCATGTGCTCGCGCTGACCCTGCACCACATCGTGAGCGACGGCTGGTCGCTGGGCCTCCTGATCCGCGAGCTCCAGGCGCTCTATCCGGCGCTCGCCGACGGAAGGCCCTCGCCCTTGCCGGAGCTGCCGGTGCAGTACGCGGATTTCGCGGTCTGGCAGCGCTCCTGGCTGCGGGGCGAGGTTCTGGAGAACGAGACCGCCTGGTGGCGGCGCCAGCTCGCGGGGCTGCCGCCTCTCCTGGAGCTGCCCACCGACCGTCCGCGGCCGGCGGTCCAGAGCTACCGGGGCGCGGTCCGGCCGGTGCGGCTCCCGGCCGCCCGGAGCGAGGGAGCGACCCTCTTCATGGTGCTCCTGGCCGGCTTCCAGGCTCTTCTCGCTCGTATCAGCGGACAGGACGACCTCGCGGTGGGTGCGCCGGTGGCCGGGCGCAACCGGATCGAGATCGAAAGACTGATCGGGTTTTTCGTCAACACGCTCGTCCTGCGCGGCGATCTGACCGGGGCGCCCTCGTTCCGCGAGCTGCTCGGCCGGGTGCGGGAGACGGCGCTGGCTGCCTGGCTGCACCAGGACGTGCCGTTCGAAAAACTGGTCGAAACGCTGGCGCCGGAAAGAAACCTTTCCTACAGCCCCATGTTCCAGGTGATGCTCGTGCTGCAGAACGCTCCCATGGAGCGCCTGGAGATCCGGGATCTGCTCGTGGAGCCGACGACCGAGCCGAGTACCGCAGCCTTGGCGACGGCCAAGTTCGATCTCACGCTCAGCCTCGAAGAGCACGACGGACAGCTCGCCGGAACGATCGAATATGCGACCGATCTTTTCGACGCCGCGACCATTGACCGCCTGATCCTCCATTACGAAAACCTGCTCGCCGCGGCCCTGGCGGCGCCGGAGCTGCCGGCCTGGGAGCTGCCGCTGCTCTCCCCCGCGGAACGCCACCAGGCGATCGCCGAATGGAACGACACGTTGATACCGTTGGCGAGCGATGCGCTCCTTCCCGACCTCTTGACCGTCCGGGCGGCGCAGGCCGCGGGCCTCCCGGCCGTCGTCCAGGGGGCGGGGCGGCTGACTCATGGCGAGCTGGCCGACCGCTCCGACCGCCTGGCCGCGCACCTCCGGGCTCTCGGCATCGGCCCCGACGTCCTCGTGGCGATCTTCCTCGAGCGCTCCGTCGATCTGGTGGTGGCCCTGCTGGCGGTGCTGAAGTCGGGCGGCGCCTACCTGCCGCTCGAAACCGCCCTCCCGCGCCCGCGGCTGTCGTTCCTGCTGGAGGACTCCCGCGCCGCCCTCGTGCTCACCCGCACGCGGCTGCTGCCGGATCTCCCCGGGAACTCGTCCCGCGCCGTCTGCCTCGACGATCTTCCGGAGAGTGCCGGCGAGCCGCGGCCGGCCGTGCGGCCGGCGGCCGACAACCTCGCCTATGTCCTCTATACCTCGGGCTCGACCGGCACGCCCAAGGGAGTGGCGGTCACCCATCGCGGGCTCGCGAACTACCTGCTCTGGGCGGCGGATGCCTATCCGGCGGACGACGGCCGGGGAGCCCCGGTCCACTCGCCGGTCAGCTTCGACCTGACGGTGACCAGCCTGTTCCTGCCCCTGCTCGCCGGCCGCTCTGTCGAGCTGGTGCCCGAGGAGGAGGGGGTCGAGGGGCTCGCCACGGTGCTCGCCGAGGGTGGCTTCGGGCTGGTCAAGCTCACGCCCGCGCACCTGGATGTGCTGCAGCGCCTGCTGCCGCCCGAGCGGGTCGCGGGAGCCGCGGGAGCGTTCGTCATCGGCGGCGAGCCGCTCTCCGGCGAGCAGCTCGCCTTCTGGCGTTTCCATGCTCCGGGCCTGCGTCTGATCAACGAGTACGGGCCGACGGAGACGGTGGTGGGGTGCTGCACCTACGAGGTTCCGGCATCGCTTCCGCCGGCCGGGCCGGTGTCCATCGGCCGACCGATCGCCAATACCCGGATCCTCATCCTGGACCCGCAGCTGTCTCCGGTTCCGATCGGGGTGGCCGGCGAGCTCTATCTCGGCGGTGCGGGCGTCTGCCGCGGGTATCTCCACCGGCCCGGCCTGACGGCCGAGATGCTTATGCCCGACCCGTTCGGAACCTCGGGAGAGCGGCTCTACCGGACGGGCGACCTCGCGCGCCGCCTGCCGGACGGGAGGATCGAGTTCCTGGGCCGCACGGACCACCAGGTCAAGGTGCGCGGCTTCCGCATCGAGCCGGGAGAGATCGAGGCGGCGCTGGCGGCGCTGGCCGGAGTCCACGCGGCGGTCGTGGTGGCGCGCAAGGGGCGGCTGGTCGCCTACGTGGTCGGCGATGTCGCCGCTGATGGCTTGCGCCTTTCGTTGCGGGAGCGGCTTCCGGACTACATGGTGCCGGCCGCCTTCGTGATGCTCCCGGCGCTGCCCCTCACTCCGAACGGCAAGGTGGACCGGAAAGCCCTGCCGGTGCCGCAGGAGCAGAGTCCCGCCGAGGGCTGGCAGCCACCGCACACGCCGGCCGAAGAGGTTCTCGCCGGCATCTGGGCCGAGCTGCTCGGCCGCGAGCGAGTCGGTGTGAACGATCACTTTTTCGACCTGGGCGGCCACTCGCTGCTGGCGACGCAGGTGGTATCGCGAATGCGAAGCGCCTTCGGCATCGAGATGCCGCTGCGCGATCTCTTCATGGCCCCGCGGTTGGCGGATCTCGCCGCCCGGGTGGAGTCCGCGCTGCGGGCCGGCGCG
>DATLNC010000106.1:0-22100 GCA_035536935.1 Thermoanaerobaculia bacterium | reverse complement strand
TGGCTGCCCAACCTTCCCCGCTCCAGCGGCTGGAAGCACTTTTTCCATGGCGGACAGACTCCCGTGAGCAATCCCGCGACCGCGCTGCTCACCCAGAGCAAGCGCTTTCCCCTTGTCTGGGACAGGCTGGAGACGCCCCTGCCCGCATGGCGGAGCCTCCTCCCCGAGACCGTTGACCCGCGGGATTCCAGTTGGAAGAGAGATCCGGGCTGGGTGCTCAAGCCCGCTCTCGGCCGGGTCGGCGACGGCATCGGCCTCGCGGGGGCCACGCCCGAGAAGGAGTGGAAGATGATCCGCCGGGAGGTCCGCTTCGGCCCGCGGTGGTGGGCGGCACAGCGGAGGTTCACAGCCATCCCCCTGGACGTAGGAGGGGAAGCGGTCTACCCCTGCGTTGGGGTCTACACGATCGACGGGCGCGCCGCCGGGGCGTACGGCCGGGTGGCGCGCAAGCCGATCATCAATCATCTGGCGCAGGACGCCGCGGTTCTTGTCGAGCCACGGCGGGAGGAGACTCAGTATGGACGGCTCGCAGCTCTTTGAGGCCTGGGCGCCGCAGGAGTCGGTCTGGTCCCGCTGGGCCAAGCCGGCCTGCTTCGCGGAGATGCCTCCGGATATGGCCGGTACCGCCATGCCGGTCTATTCGGCAGCCGAGGATGGCGAGCCGAGAGCCTTCGACGCGGGCCCTATCGACACCTGGACGGCCTTCGTCGTCGACATGCCCGGTCCGAGATCGGTGGAGATCGGGCTGGGGCTGGCCCGGGCGGGCTACCGGCCGGTGCCGATGTTCAACACGGCCTACCATTCCGCCGCGATCGTGCCGGTGTCGGAGATCCTGCGCCGGCTCCACAAAGCGGAGCCCGAGATGCGCAGCCTGGTGCTCGCGGCCGACGCGCCGCCCGCCTTCCTCCTGGACGCCAGGCGCCTGGAGCCGAGCGCGATGGCGGAACCGGGCAAGTTCGACAACCGCTGGGTGGTCTTCCCCCAGGACTTCCCCTCGGCCAACTTCCTGCTCTCCCGCGGCATCCGGCAGGTGATCGTCCTGCAATCCGACTCGCTCCAGGGCAAGCCGCGGCTCGATCTCGCGCACGTCCTGCTGCGCTGGAAGGAGGCGGGGATTCAGCTCTATGCTCAGGATCCCGACGGGCAGCTCCCGCCCCAAGCCCTGCAGATCGACCGCCCGTCCTCCTTCCGCAGCCTGTTCTACCGCGCCCTGACGCTCGCCGGCCTGCGGCGCAACAGCGCGGGCGGCTTCGGGTCGATCATCCCGATGCCCTCGTCCTCCTCGGGAAGAAGCGGATTCGGTTGAGGCTTATACTTGGGTAGAGCAAGGAGAAACCGACATGCCACGCATACTCACCGCGCTGCTCTGCCTGCTGCTCCTGTCCCCCCTCGCTGCCGACGCCCAGAAGAAGAAGGGCGGCGGCAAGAAAAACAAGGGCAAGCAGGAGCAGCCTACACCGCAGCAGGACCAGCAACAGCCTCCGGCGGCGTCCCCCGCTCCTCCCCCGGCCGAGATCGGCACCGTGGACCGGAGGCTCTGGGAGTACAAGACCTCGGAGGCCCGCTCCGCCCTCAATTCCGTCGCCGGCCAGGCGGACAGCAACGCGGCCGTGGCGGTCGCCCTGGGACGGGTCCTGGAGCAGGAGAAGAGCTACGGCGAGTCCGAATCCCGTCTGCGGAAAGCCACGGAGATGGCGCCGTCCGATCCCGCGGCCTGGGTCTGGCTGGGGGAGACCTACCTGCGCCAGCGCAACTCCGGAGCGGCCGACAGCGCCTTCCGCAAGGCCGCGGAGGTGGCCGGAGGGAACGATTACTACCTGGGAGTGGCGCGCCAGCGGCTGCGCCAGTACGACGAGGCGGTCGCGGCGTTCGAGCGTGCGCAGGGCTTCGGCGCCCTGGTGCCCTACCAGATCGGGGTCACGCGCCTGTTCCAGGAACAATGGCAGCCGGCGCTCGATCAGCTCTCCCGGGCGATCGACTCGGATCCCGGCCTCGCCTACGCCTACTACTACCGCGGCCTCGCCGCCGAGAAGCTGAACCGCAAGGACCTTCTCGTCAACGACATGGAGCGCTTCCTCAAGATCGCGCCCGACTCTCCGGAAGCCGAGCGCGCGCGCATGATCCTTCGCGCCGTGAAGAAATAGCGGCCAAATTCGGGGGGCAACGGCTGCCCCTTGAATTTGAGCCTTCCATTTTCAGGGGGCAGTGGCTGCCCCCTGAATTTGCGCCTTCCCATTTCGAAGGGCAGCGGCTGCCCCCTGAATTCGAGCCTTCCCATTTCAAGGGGCAGCGGCCGCCCCCTGGATTTCCCTCGTCCAGATTCGGAGGGCAGTGGCTGCCCCTTGAATTTCCACCCTCCAAATTCGGGGGGCAGCCGCTGCCCTCTGAATTCATGCCGTTCAAATTCGGAGGGCAACGGCTGCCCTCTGAATTCGGACCGTCCAATTCCCGGGGGCGGCGGTTCCCCTAGAAAGCGTTCCCGAGCCCGAGATAGAGCTGATAGCTCTCGTCCCCAGGGCGGCGGTCGAGGGGGAAGGCCAGATCGAGGCGAAGGAGACCCACGGGACTTCTGTAGCGGGCGCCGAGACCCAGCGACTTCGCGAGGTCCGTGCCGAACGCTCCCAGTCCCTCCCAGATCTGGCCGGCGTCGAAGAAGACGAGGCCCGTCAGGTCTGCAAAGGGGAGGGGGAAGCGCAGCTCCTGATTGAGAACCAGCAGCGTCTCCTCGCTGGGATCCCCTTCTTCCACCCTCAGGCTCCGCCTTTCGTAGCCCCGCACCGAGAACTCCCCTCCCGCGAAGAAACGGTCGTCGCTGATCAGGCTCTGGCCCGAATAGGCCTGCGCCACGCCCGACTGCATCGCCTGCGCCCAGACCACCCGCCGGCCGGCGAGCCGGAAGGTCCGGTAGCCTTGGACCTGGCCGTACAGGCGCGCGTAGTTGAAATCGCTCCCCAGGAACGGGCCGCTCCCCGACAGGTCGAGGCTGCGAAAAGTACCGGCCGTGGGATCGAGCCGGTCGTCGCGGGTGTCGTGCAGAACCTGCGTCCCCATATAGGGACGGTTTAGCTCCAGGTCGAAGGGGAAGAAGGGGTCCGGCTCCACCTCGAAGAGATGGACCGAGCGGTAGCGGAAGTAGAGGCGGCCGGTGGTCCGGCGCCCGAACGGACGGGCGAACTGCAGCGAGCTTTCGTCGGTCTCCCGCTCGAGGTCCCCCAGGAACTCGTCCGGGATCAGCTCGCGCCGCGCCGCGCCGAAGATCTCCAGCGAGATCCCGGTGCCGAAGAGCCCTCCCGTCCGCAGGTACACCCGGCCGCTGTGATCGTCCGGCTCGTACAGGGCACGGAAACCGAGGGTCAGACCGCGGCGCAGGAAGTTGGTGTCGCTCGCATCGACGATGGCCGCGGTTCCGGCTCCGCTCTCCCAACGCACGCCGTAGCCGAGATGGAACCGGGGGCTCTCGGCCACCGAGAAGGTGACGCGGGCCCCATCCTCTTGCGTTCGGTCCACTTCCGCGGTGACCCGGGAGAAGACGCCGGTGCGGTAGAGGCGGCTCTGGGCCTCGGTGACGGCGTTGCGGTCCAGCGGCTCGCCGGGCTCGAGACCCGTCAGGCTGGCGAGTTGGGTCGGGCGGGTCCAGCGCTCGCCCTCGATTTCCACCCCGGCGACATGGACTTGTGGACCGGGGACGATCTCGTAACGGACGCCTACCACGAGCGGCACGAGCGGCTCTTCCGCATAGGTGACGGCGCGGACGGCGGCATCGGGGTAGCCGCGCGACCGGAGCGAGTCCTCGAGACGGAGCACTCCGGTCGAGACGAGGTCCGCGCGGAACCCGTCGCCGGAGCGGGCCGGGACCAGCGCAGCGAGCCGCTCCCGCTCCTCCTCCTCGACTCCAGCGATCTCTATCTGGCCGAAAGCCTGGCGCGGCCCGGGCTCGACCCGGACGGTCAGGCGCTCGCCCGCGATCTCGCGGCCGGTGACCGCAGCCTGCGGATGGCCGAGGCTCCGAAGCGCGGCGAGGAGGCGGCGGTCGGCGCCCGGAACCGCGGCGGCCAGCTCGGCGCGGGAGAGCCTTCCGGGGAAGCTCCCGGCCGCGAGCCGGCCCACGCCCGGATCGACGCCGGCGATCTCCAGCTCCTCCAGCCCCTCCTTCGGACCGGCTTCGGAACGGATGACGACGGTGCGCCCCTCTTTCGTCCCGGGCCGGACCTCGATCTCCACCTGGGGATCGAGATGGCCGGCGCTGCGGAAGGCGCGGATGGCGGCCTCCTTCATCTCCTCCAGGGAGCGCTCCTCGTAGAAGTCGGCCCGGTAGGCGGCGAGGATCTCGGACCGGAAGGCCCGCGGCGGTTTGTCCCCTGCGAAGGCGATCTCGACGCGAGGCCCGAGCGCGGCGACCTTGACGTTCAGGTCCACCCAGCCGGGCCGGTCCTCCACCGGCACCGCCTCGGCCGTCACCAGGGCGCCGGGATAGCCGAGCCGGCGCAGGTGCTCGGCCAGGTCCACCTCGATCTCGAAGGGGGCCTCCCGCGGGACCGTATCCTTCCTCCGCAGGCCGACGGCGCGCCGCAGCGCCCGCTGGTTCCACCGGGAGATCCCGGGCGGGACGTCGAGGCGGAGACGGCGCAGACGGTCGTTCTTCTCCTGGACCTCGCGGCTGCCGCCGAGGTCCAGGGTCTGCTGGATGCTCAGCCCCTCGACGCCGGCCTCGGCCGTGAAGGCTTCGAAGGTCAGGCCGGGGAGGCCGCGGAAACCGTGGAGGTCGAGGAGCCAGATCCGGCTCTCGGGGTTGCGCAGGTCGACCGAGAGGGCGAAGGACGCGTTCGGGGAGAGGTCGCTGCCGACGGTGAGCCGGGCGGAAGGGTCGGTCTTGTCGAACACCAGCGCCTGGCGCACGGAGAGCCGGGAAAGGCCGATCGATTCGCCGAGCCGCGAGACCACGCGGGCGCCGTAGTAGCCGGCGAGCCCGGAGGTCAGGACGTCGCTGGTCGCCGTCTC
Organism: Thermoanaerobaculia bacterium; assembly: GCA_035536935.1. Classification (GTDB taxonomy): domain Bacteria; phylum Acidobacteriota; class Thermoanaerobaculia; order Multivoradales; family UBA5704; genus DATMER01. The sequence goes on along the minus strand of DATLNC010000106.1, from coordinate 17,102 downwards.
TTCCTGATTCGGGTCCTGGCCCTCTTCCAGCTGCACCTCGGCCTCGGGCTGGGCGATGACGTCCAGGGGCCTGCCGGCCAGGCGGGCGATGGTCGGATCTTCCAGGGAGCTGGTGGTCGCCATGTCGACGAGCGGGTCCTGAGCCGGGTTGCCGGTGAAGATCAGGGCGCCGCGGTCGATCCGCACGGTCTGGCCATAGAGATCGGCGCGCCCGCCCGGATCGATCTCGACCCGGCCGCGGATCGCCGGATTTTCGGCTGTGCCGGTGATATGCAGGCTGCTCCAGTGGGCGCGCAGGTCGGCCACGTTGTTGCGGACGCGGACGCCGTCCTCGGTCGTGACGTTCAGATCGAGATCGATCCGGTCGGCCAGGGTCTCTTCGGCACCGGGAGTGTCCTCCGGAGCAAAGAGGAGCGTGAGCACCTCGCGGTCCAGGTTGATGTCGCGGATCAGCACTCCGCGCTCGACGTCGAGCGTGCCGTCGAGCCGCAGCCGCCCCTCGTCGGTCAGCGGCAGCGGGACATGCAGGGAGAGCACGCCGTCCAACCGGGTGGTCAGGCCGTAGTCGAGCCGGTAAGGGATGTCGGCCAGGTTGAGGCTCACCAGGGCGCCCTTCTCCACCGGCGCCGCGCTGAAGGCGAGCGTTCCGCCGTTCAGACCGGCGTTGCCGCTCGCCTTCCAGGTCTCCCCCGACCAGGAGCCGATCAGGCTGGGGCCTTCGATCCGGGCTGCCGCGGCGGGCCACCAGAACGAGGCTTCGGGACCGCTCGCCGCCAAGGTTGCTTCCATCCGGTCAGTCTTGCCGCTCGCCGAGGCCTGGAAGGTCAGCGCACCGGAGGCGATGCCTCCTTCGAGGAAGGGATTGAGCAGGGCGGCGTCGAGCGTGCCGCCGGCCTCGGCCGACAGGCTCCGGACGAGAGATGCAAGTTCCTGCGTCGGCTTCCAGGCAGGATCGAGGTCGGCCGTCCCCTTCACGTCGATCGCGGTCGCTCCGATCTCCTCGCTCTCGACCCGCAGCCGGACAGGCTGCAGCTCCAGCCTCCCCCGCTCCAGGCGGGCGATCACCGGAGCCTCCGCCGCCACTCGCCCGTCCTTCGTCTCCAGCGTCAGACCCTCGACGAGGATCTCGCCGTGTCCGGCGGCTGGAGCCATGGGATCGAAGGTGAGGTCGGCAGTCACTCCCCCTCGCAGGCGCTCGGGCCGCGCCTCCATCCCCAGGGCTTTGAGCAGGGATTCGGAGTCCACTTCGGGGGCCTGCGCGTGGATGGAGACCTGCCCCGGAGCCGGCTGGACCGGCAGCTTGGCGAGCTCCGGAATCTGCGCCAGGGCTCCGAGCGGGATCGTGGCCCGCAGGCTCGCCGGCCCGGCATCCGTGTCGATCCGGGGAGCCGACAGCTCGACGATCCCCTTGCGGAGGGTCGCCGTCAGCTCGGCCTCGCGCACCGGGTCGACCGGCCGGACGAGCCGCAGGCCGAGGTCGGCGGTCTGGAGATCGGCTGCAAAGCTTCCCGAGGCTGAAAACGTCCGCCCCTCGGGCAGCGAGCCGGTGAGGGAGGCGATGCGGACCTCCTCGCCGTCGGTGCTCGCCTCGGCTTGGAGCTCGAGGAGGGTGGCGCCTGCGGCGGGGATTTCGACTCCGGCGGCGGTCAGGTGAACGGAGCCCTCACCCCCCGGCCCCCTCTCCCGGTCCCCCGAGCACGCCCTCCCCAGGAGAGGGGGAGACTTGCTCCAACAGAAAGAGCCGTCGGCGTCGAGGGTCAACTGGTCTGCGCTGGCTGTTTCCGGGGCTTTGAGGTTGGTGCCGGTCAGCGTGACCTTTCCATTGTAGGAGAGCGGGTCGAGGCGGAAGGTCCCGTCCGAGTCGACGTTCAGTTGCTCGGCCAGGACCATGCCGGGCGCGTCGAGTCCGGCTCCCGAGAAGGTGAGATGGCCGACGTAGGACATCGGCTCCAGCTTGAGGGTGCCGTTCGATTCGACCTGGAAGCTGGCAAGCTGAGCGGTCGCGGAGGCATTCGGTCGGGCGAAGAGGCCGGTGCCGTCGAGGTCCAAAGTCCCCGTATAGGTGAGGGGCTGTAGCGCGAGGGAGCCCTCCCCCCTGATCCGGCCCCGCTCCAACCCCTCCAGATAGGGGCCATACGCCGCCTGGGTCACCTCGGCGTCGACAGTCGTCCGGTAGGAGCGAGGAGAGCCGGAAAGAGAGATGAAGCCAGAGACACGCCCATAAGTCTCCCCCTCTCCCGGGGCGGGTGTGCTCGGGGGACCGGGAGAGGGGGCCGGGGGGTGAGGGCGGCCCGTAAGGGCCAAATTCTCCATCTCCGCCCGAGCCGATCCAGTCCAAGTCGCCACCCGCCCTTCCGCCCGGACCTTCACCCGAGCCCCCGGCTCCGGCACCCACAAGGCGTCCACCTTGGCGGAAGGAGACGTCAACGCCCCTGAGAGCCGCGCATCCGCCTCCAGAGACCCCTGCACTGGAACGCCCTCCGGCACCGCCGGAATCAGCCGGGGCCAGAGCGCCCGCGCCTCCGCCAGAGCCGACCGCACGTCGGGAACCCTCACCTCGACATCGACCTTCTCCGCCGTTCCCTTGGCCAGCTCCGGCCAGGCCGAAGCCACGACCGTGCCGCGGACGTGGCGGCGCCCCGGTGAGCCCGGGAGGAGATCCCCTTCCGCGGTCAGCCGGATCTCCTGATCCTCCTTCACCTCCAGATCCATGCGGACGAGCTGCCGGTCTCCCCGCCTCCAGGCAATCTTTCCCTTCCCCTGCACTGCCGGCTCGAGCTGGAGGTCCGCTTCAGCATCCGCCACCGTTCCGGCCAGGGAGAGATCCTGGAACAGTGCGGCATCCACATAGGGCCGCAGAACCTCCGCCGGAACGCCGCTGGCCGCGACCGCCACCTTGCCCATGGGAGGATCGGGCAGCCAGAGCTCCCCCTTGGCTCGGACGCTCCCTCCCGATGGCGCTCCCGCGGACAGAAGCCGGGGCTCGACCTGGACGTCGAAGGCCGCGTAGCTCGAAGCCCCTTCCAGCATCGCAACGGAGGCCGACCCGGTCAGCCGGAGGCCGTCGCCGGTCGCCCGTACCCATCTGATATCGAGCGGCTCGCCGTCCTTGTACTCGACCTGGGTCCCCAGGCTCAGATCCAGGGCCGGAAAGCCGGGGCGCTCGACGTGCGCCCTGGAGCTCTCGATGCTCACGTCCCACCGGCCGTCCACGTACGACCCGCCGCCCTCGACCTCGCCGACCCGCCAGCTCCGGACCCAATCCGAGAGGGGCGGCTCGGGCGGCGGCCCGAGAACCGAGCCGCGGCGGAACACCATGCGGGTGATGCTGAAGCCGGGCGGCGCCTGGGGGTCCGACTCGGGGAGCTTCGGGATGGGCGCCGAGAGGTCGAGCACCGCGTCCTCGATCTCCAGGTTCCGGATCACCCGCACCGGCCCGCGGAGGGTCCGCATGTCCATGGAGACATCCACCCGGCTGGCCCGGAAGACCGGCCGGGCATCCGGCGCGCCGACCTCGACGCCATCGAGAGCGAAGCCGTCCCAGCGGGCCTCGAAATCTTTCGCCTTCAGGACGAGCCCGTACTCCGTCCTCAGCCACCCGGCGATCTGCCGCAGGACCGACTGCCGGAAACCCGACGAGCGCAGGGCCAGAAAGAGCGCGACGGGGAGCAGCGCCAGCACCGCCAGGAGCACGAGGATCCGGCGGAGGCGCTTGCGGCGGGAAGAGGGCTCGTCCATGGTGATCGAGCCATGTTAACCCGCCTCAGGGGGCCGGCTGCGTATAGAGATCGATGACCCGCTCGATGCCGCGCTGGCAGACGTGGCAGAAGGGAACCTCGTTGCGGGTGAACATGATGCAATCGGCCTGGCCCCGGAAGTAGCCCTTGGCCGAGTAGTTCGCCCCCTCGAACGCTCCCACCTTGCCGGCGTACCTCTCGCTGCTCAAGAGCTTCGTCTCCACCTTCCGCTGCTCCAGGAAGAGGGCGTCCATCTCCTCCTCCGGCCGGTTCTCGGCGCGGATCTTCCGGCGGCGCTTCTGGATCTCCTCCGAATGCTTCTCGAACGCCTCCTTGGACCAGGGGGTGGGGATCGGCGTGCCCGGCTCGACCAGGTCCTTCCACTTGAGGCTGCCGCCCTCGATGTGGGCCGTGACGTTCGGCTCCCAGGGCTCTACCAGCTCCTGCGCCGGCTCGTAGGCCACGTCCGAGGTGTAGTACTCGTCCGCCAGCCCGGCGAAATGGTGACCGAACTCGTGGATGAACACGTAGGGCGACCACAGGCTGTCCGCGGCCACGGTCGAGAAGAGGCCGAAGATGCCGCCGCCGCCGTAAGTGCGCGTGTTGGTCAGGATCTCGACGAACTCGTAGGGCGCGAAGGCGGCCACGTCGCGCAGGGCGCGGTTGTCGAAGGTCAGCACGTAGCGCTCGGAGCGGAAGGCATCGTAGGTGGCGCCCACGGGAGAGCGGCGGTGGATGCCGGTCGAGGGGCGGGAGATCCCCGACTCCGCGGCCGGCGGGCAGAGCCCCCAGACGTTGAAGTCGCGGCGGCGCTCCTTGAACGGCGAGGTGGCAAAGAGGATGTCCGCCAGCCGGCGGGCGTCCTTCGCGAACTTGCCCCGCTCGGCCGCGGTGTAGCCGTCGCCGAGGATCAGGAAGTCGACCTTCTCGGCCGGCGGGCCGTTGCGCTCGATCTCCAGAAGCTCACCCGGAGAGGGCGGCGCCGAGGAATCGACGAACGGGTCTGCCGGATCGACGAGCACCGACCAGACCTCGCGGAAGGCGTTGCGCGCGTCGCGCTTCTTGAGGACTACCTGAACGGGCGCCGAGGGGACCGGGAAGCGGAGCGACTCGTGGAACGTCTGCCAGGCCTCCCGCGCCTCGCCGGTGGTCTCCCACTCGCCATAGATCGACGCGAAGCCGCGCGAGTAGACGACGCGGTTGGTCCCCCTGTCCAGCACCTCGAAGAGGTACTTGCCCAGGTTCGTGTCATCGACAGGGCGGGCCGGGTTGCCCGGCCAGGCGCCGGGCTCGAGGACGACCTTGTCCAGGCTGAACCGCTCCTGGGAGGCATCCCCCGAATGGTAGTAGTCCACCCGCATCGTGCGCGGTGCGGAGGCGGGATCATTGGCGACAGAGGGGGCAGCCAGGAGAGAGAACGCGAGCAGGGCTGAGATCATGGCTGCGCATGCTAGCAGAGGGCGCGCTCTCCCTGGGTACGCTGGCATCTCGTTGGCGTCGCCCCTGCAAGAAGGTCGGGGCTTTCGGCCCAATATCATTAGGATGCCGACGAGACGCCGACGTACCCAGGGAAAGCGCGCGCCTTTACCAGCAAATGTTGATGTGACAGAGCAATTAGGCCGCTCGCAGAAGCTTGGCTCGTATCTGAGCGTCGCCTGCCGCAGCCACGCTCTTTTTCTGTTCCAGCGCCTGAACCTGCTTGATGTCTTTGATGCCCTTCAAGTAGCCCAGAATTGCATTCCAGAACCCGGATCCGCCACTCGCCAGGAATCCGAGGCCTACAATCTGGGCGGGTCCAGGTGCGATTCCGGAGGGGAACATGGGTACGGCCAGAGAGGCGGTCACGATCCCTGCACCCACGGCCAGTAGCTGGAGCAGCCATTTCCTATGCCTTTCCTTATTGGCGTCCTCATTCTCCTTGCTGAGGAACGGAACCCAACCTTTGATGATCTCCACCAACCGCTCACTTGAGATGCTGAGCACCGCCAGGAGTGAAACGACCAACGTGATCGTATCCAGAGCGTTCATTCTGTCCCCCTCTTGATGATCGCTGAAAGACAGATCTCCAGGATCAAGCATTAGGACGGACAGGCTCTCTGGTTTTCGGCCTTCTTGTAGTCCATCGGAAAGGAAGGCCATGATAGGCTCAAGCACACAAAGCCGTTTCATGACCGGAGCACCACCCTCGATCAGAGGATGGGACCGCGTGTGCCCACAAAGGAGAAGCAGATGACGCGACTGCGCTGGACCGGGCTGTTCCTCATGATGGTCCTGATGGCCGCCCTGGTTGCCGGATGCGGCGGCAAGCAGATACAGACCGAAAAGCAGCTTTTCGATTGGGCCCATGCCCTGAGCCTCCACCTCACGACCGATCCGACCGGCAACTATACCTTCCCCGCCCAGCTCGGCGATGTCGATCCCATGCTGCGGGCCGAGCTGTCCATGAACGACGCGTGGGGCAACCCGCTCCACTACCGCCGGCTGCGGGACGACCTCTACCAGTTGATCTCCCCCGGACCGAACGGCACCCTGGGAGACTCGGACGACGTCATCGTCGAAAAGGGCCTCTTGAAGAAGCCGGAGATCGTGTACGCCGCGAACCCCATCGGCTAGCTGGCCTTCACGAGAGACAAGCCGTCCTGAGGAGGGGACGTTCCCAGGCCGGGCGGAAATTCCTCAATCCTCCCCTAAGTCACTGCTGGACAGCAGCTTACGAGACAGAGCCCGCCCTGGCATAGCTCTTGATCTATGGTGTAGTGGCCACCGGAGAGAACCCTCCGGGACGCCGCAGAAACTAGAGAGTCGTCAGTCTTGAGATATGGATCGAAGCGGGACGACTTCAAGGAGAAGGAGACGAGAAATGTTCAGCATGGCGAAACAGCGAGTCTTCATCGCAATGTTCCTGATGGCCGTCCTGTTCCTCGGCGGAGCAGTTGCGGCCCAGGCCCGCGACCGTGACACCGGCGGCTCGGACCGCATGGTGAAGGGCGCCGCGGCCGGTGCCGCCGTCGGCGCCGTCACCCAGGTCGTCCGCGGCCGGACCCGCGGCGTCGAGCTCCTCAAGGGAGCGGCCGTCGGGGCCTCGGTGGGCGCCGCCGCCGGTGCCTACAGCGACTACAAGCAGGAGAAGGACGCCCGCCGGGACGCCGAGCGCGAGGCGGACTACTACGCTTCGTCGCAGTCCTACCGCAACAACCGCGGCCGGGCCTACCGGAACGACAACCGTTCCAACTACAACCGGCGGGCTCGCGCCAGCCGGGGTGGCAACAGCCACAACGGCCGCTGCCGGCGCTAAGCCGACCTGATCCGATCTGATCCAGATACCCGCCGGAGGGCCACCTCCGGCGGGTCCTCATCCTCTCCCCTGCCCTACTTCAGATGCTTCTCGAGGAACGCGTAGAGGTCCTTGCGCACTTTGTGCGCGTAGGTGGTGTCGATGCGTTCGAAGCTGTGTCCGCCGGGGGCGTCCTCATAGATCTTGTGCTCGAAGCTCTTGCCCGCCGCCTTGAGGTGGACGATCAGCTGCTCCACCTCGACGACGTTGACGTCCCGGTCGTTGGTCGTCGAGGTGATCATGAGCGGCAGCTTGAGCTTCTCGACGTTCCAGATCGGGCTGCGCTTGCGGTACTCGTCGACCGCCTGCGAGGGGGGCTTGCCGATGTGGTAGTCGGCCGCGAAGAGGTCCGTGTACCCCTGGCCGTGGTAGCCGAGCCGCGTGATGAGGTCGGATACGGGGACGCCGGCATAGATGCACGCAAACTTGTCCGGGTGGTCGAAGCCGACCATGAGCGAGATCATCCCGCCGTGGCTCCAGCCGACGAGGGCGATCCGCTTCGGATCGACCGGGAGCTGCTCGACGGCCCAGTCGCGGCTGGCGACGATGTCGTCGTTCTCGAGCCCGCCGTAGTCGATCGCCTCGTACATCTCCTGGCCGTATCCGGTCGAGCCGCGGTACTCGGGGGCCAGCACGATGTACCCGCGCTCGACCATCTCGCGCACGAGGTGCACATGGTAGGTGCCGAAGTCGCCGTGCACGCCGCCGTGCGTGAGCACGATCGCCGGATGCTTCCTCGACCTGTCCAGACCCTTGGGCAGGAACGTGTAGAGGTAGATCCGGATCGGGTGCCGCGCGTTCGCGATGCCGTAGGTCTCCTCGTCCCTCGGGTTCGGCGGCCCGGTCAGGAGCACCTTGTCCACCTCGGCAACGTCGGACAGCCGCAGCCAGAACTGCGCGTCGTCCGAGACCTTGCGCACCTGGTCAAGGTCGTACTGGAGCGCCTCGACCTGCTGCGCGAGATCCTTCACCTGCGCTTCGAGGGATTTCTCCGCTTTCTCCTCCTGGGCCCGGAGCGGGTTGGAGACGAACGCGACTGCGAGCAGCGAGAGCACCAGGGTCCATTTCCGCATGAAACCGATCGTACAACACTGAAGGTCCGCCTCAGGCGAAGCGCACCTTCTGACATACTGCCGGCCTGATGTCGCGCCATTCGCGGTTCCGGCACTTCCGGCCCATCCTCCGGCCCGGCCCCGGCCGGCGGCTCCCGCGGGAGCTGCGGGCGCGGCAGGTGGGACGGCTCGCCCGCGCCTTGCCCGACGGCGTGCGCGATCCCGGGTTCGAGTTCCTGCTGCGGCGGATCGACGGCGCCCCGATCCTCGGCGGCAACAAGACCCAGGTCTTCTTCCGCGGCGAGGACGCCTTCGCCTCTATGCGCGAGGCGGTGGCCGCCGCCCGCCGGGAAATCCTGCTGGAGTCCTACATCTACAAGGACGATGCCGCCGGCCGCGGCTTCCTGGAAGACCTCTCGCTCGCCGCCCGCCGCGGCGTCGAGGTGCGGGTGCTCGCGGACGCTCTGGGCTCCTTTTCCACCCGCTCGGCTTTCTGGCAGGAGATGAAGCGCCGCGGCATCGCGGTCCGCCTCTACCACCCCCTCTTCACCGCGCTCTGGTACCAGCCGTTCCGCGACCACCGCAAGATCCTGGTGGTGGACCGGCACATCGCCTTCACTGGCGGGATGAACATCGGCGAGGAGTACGGCTCGACCTCCCCCGGCCTGGGGGAGGCCTGGCGGGACACCCACGTCCGCATCGCCGGCCCGGCCGCCTGGGAGATGGCGGTGGTCTTCTCCGAGGGCTGGGTGCGGGCCGGAGGCGAGCCGCTCGAGCTGCCGCCGCTGTCGGCGGCGGAGGCGGCAGCCCCGGGCACGCGCATCCTGGTCCTGGACTCCCGGCCGAACCGCGGCACCGCCGAGTCCGCCTCGGCCCTGGCCGCGATCGTGGGCGCTGCCCGGCATACCGTCTGGATCACCAACGCCTACTTCGCCCCGGGCTGGGCCGCGGTCCACATCCTGGGCCAAGCCGCGCAGCGCGGCGTCGACGTCCGGCTCCTCCTGCCCGGGAAGACCGACGTGCCCATCGTCCGCCATGCCGCGCACGGCTACTACGAGCGGCTGCTCTCCAGGGGCGTGCGGATCTTCGAGTACCAGACCTCGATCCTGCACGCCAAGAGCCTGGTGGCCGACGGCTACGTCTCAATCGTGGGCTCGACCAACCTCGACTTCCGCTCCTTCCTGTTCAACGCCGAGTGCGACCTCGCGATGCTCGACGAGGACGTGGCCCGGCGGATGGAAGAAGCCTTCGAGGAAGACCTGCACAGCGCCACCGAGATCCACCGCACGCTCTGGCGCCGCCGCCCGCCGCTCAAGAAGCTCGTGGACCGCCTGGCCTGCATGATGGCGCCCGTACTGTAGGGGAGCGCCGGAGGAAGCCGGGGGACGGCGCGAGGAGTCCGGGGGAGGACGCCGCCCCGCGCCGCATGGCTCTTCGGCGTTACTCGGAAAAGGCGCTCGTGTCGACGGCGCTCCCCACGGTCCCCTTCGGGTTGAAGTAGACCCTCGCTTTACCGGTGAGGGTGTCGGTTACGGTGAGCCGGTACTGGACGGTCGACAGCCCGCCGTAGAAGACCCACCAGCTCTGGTTGAGCGGCGTCCCGTCGAGCACCTTGAGAGCCAGCTCGGCGTTCTCCTGGCTGAAAAACCAGAAGTAGCCGGCATCGCTGGTCAGCGGCACGGCTTGTCCGGCGCCGGTGTTGCCCTGGAAGTCTTCCCAGGCCACTTCAGCCCGGAACCGGCCGTTGAGGCAGAGCGCGGTGGGCGAGGGGATACATGAGGCAGCCTCCAAGGCGGGCCTGGTCGAGGCGGACGCTGCCGCCGAGCTCCCCGGCAGGGCGCTGGTGTCGGCGACGCTCGCCGAGTGGCCCAGCGGGTTGAAGAAGGTCCTGCTGTTGCCGGTCTCGGTGTCAGTGACGGTGATGACGTACTCGACCGTGGAGAGCGCGCCGTAGAACACCCAGAAACGGTCGTTGAGACCTCGGCCGTCGAGCACCTTCAGGACCAGCTCCACGTTGGCAGGGCTGAAGAACCAGAAGTAACCCGTGTCCGCGTCGGCAGACAGCGGCACCGCCTGGCCCAGGCCGGTGTTGCCGGCGAAATCCCTCCAGGCCACGCTCACCTGGAAACGGCCGTCGTTGAGACAGAGCGTGGTCGGGCCGGGGGTGCAGCCAGGCGCGAAGGAACGGACGCCGGCCGAGGCGAGCACGATGTCGTTCTGGGTGTCGCGCAAGAGAATTTCCTCGACGGCGAACGGCTGGAAGTCGAGCAGTTCCACGTCGACCGCGACTTCGGCTGTCCCCCGCGCCGGCACCGTCACCTGGCCGGTGACGACCTCCCCTGGCTCGAGGCCGTTGAGGCTCACCGGCACGCCGCCCGACTCCGCAGGCAACGCCTCGATTTCGTAGGGAAGCGTCACCGGCGCGGCGCTCGGATTGTTCAGCGAGAAGAGGGTTGTCACGCTCACGTCGCCGAAAGGTATCTCGAAGTAAGGCACCACACGTGTCGTCGCGCAGACGGCAGCGGCCGACATCACCGTTCTTGCGGTTAAGACCTGCCCCGAGTTCTTGTCGGTCGCCGTCACCTCGAAGCAACGCACCGGATCGACGAAGCCCGCATGGAAATCGGGAGGCCGCGCCACAGCGACGCCTACCGTCATACAGCCCTGCGGCACGGGCAGGTCCTTGAAGCCCTGGGGAGTGAAGCTCGGAGGTCCCGCTCCCGAGCAGGGGGGCTCGGGTTCGCCGAACGTGAGGTCGAGTTTCATGGCGTAGCTTTCGTGGTTGCAGATCTCAAGGTATATGTCGGCCTTGGTATCTTCGGGGCACATTGAGAAGTACCCCGGGCTGTGGAGACTCCACTTGCACTGCTGGCGGCCGATGAAGAAGTCGGAATTGTGAAGCGTCTCGATTTCCGTGCTCGAGAGAACCCGGTTGAAGATTCGGACCTCGTCGAAAAAGACGCGGAAGTCGGGGTCGGTGAAGTCGTGGACGCCGATCAGCAAGTCACCGGAGTTGATAAGGGAGCCGCGATGCAGCGTAGGGTCGTGCCGCGGCCCCACCTCCCGGCCGTCCAGGTAGAAACGGATGCCATCCACCTCGCTCCGATCCACCGTGACAGCGACGGTGTGGGGACTGTCGTCGGGTACCGTGATCCCGGAACCATAATTGGTGAAAGTTCCGTCGGCGAGTTGGAGGCCGAGCTGGCCAGCATAAAGGTAGAGCTTATAGCCGCGCCCGTTTTTACGTTTGTCGACCAGCGAGAGAACGCCGATCGTATCGGCGGCGTCGATGCCACCGAGCATGACTTCGATTGAAAAATCGCCGCCGGGAGCGGCGTCGAAATCCAGGGAAGTCGGGCCCGTGTCCGGCACCCGCACCCCATCGTCGCCGTCGAAGACGAGGTCGCTGCCGGTGGGTGTCGGAGATTTGATGTGGACGCCGTCGTGATGGCCAGCGATATCGGCGACCGTCGTGCCAGTCTTCTCGTCGAATGTCCACCAGGCCACCAAGCCGGGGAGGGGCCTGAGGCAAGAGTCTGAGGACGGCGGCGGCTGCTCGCAATAGGTGACGCGCAGCGTCATGAAGTCCACCGCCGTGTCATCTTGTACGTAGACGTCGAGGGTGCCGTCGGCGAGCGCGGAAAGAATGTCAAACGGTTGAGAAGACAGATTGGCGAGGTCGAGCACGAGCAGTGCTTCGTCGGTGGAGGTGTTCCACTTTTTACCGGTGAGAGCCGCGATCGATGCGTTCCAGACGAATCTGTTCGGCGCTACGAAATCGAGCGCGAGGCCATCGTTGTCCGAATTACCGCCGCGTGCGCGTAGGTGCAGCGTGAGCTCGGCCGCCATCACTCCGGACGGGATTCCCGTGAAGGTGTGCCCGAACCTGAAGTCGCTGCTCGCTTGATCGAACACTGGCGGCCGGTCGGCCAGAAACTTCAAGAGCTCAGCACTGGGCGATGCGGGCTCGGAGGGTAGGGCAAAGTTGTCATCGATGCCCGCCGCGAGATCGGTGACCCGTGGCGCGGCGCAGGTGACCTGGGCGCCGGCCGGGCTGATGGACATCGTCGCCAGCAGGAAGACGACGACAACGAAAACAGGGATCGGATGTAGGAAGCGAATAGGGATCTCCTTTCGAGACCGTCGCGCCTGACAACTGGTATTTGCATTCACATTACGCTGGTCTCTTAGGTACGTCAATGCAATAGAGTTCCTTGCATATACCAAGGACAACGGGCCTGGCGGGTTTCAAGGGCTGAGCGCGTATTCTTAGTCGTCAGGGGGAACGCAAAAATGCAGAACGAAGACAGCGCCAAAGGAAAATCAGCCCAGACGTTCATGGAACGCATGTCGACGATCACCGACATCTTCGTCGGCCGGGCGGGTCTTCCCGATCTCCCTCCCTTCACGGAGTACCTTTCCATGCCGGAGGGATACAAAGCGCCCGGCGGGGCATCGCAGAACTACAAAAGCATGGGACGTTTCTCGCGGTACGTGTACGAGCTGATGACCGAGGGCCCCGAGTTGGCGAAGTTCCGGCGGCAAACCCTCAACTACTTTGCGGAAGAGGCGAAAACGGGTCAGATGATCACCGAGCAAGGATGCTCCGTGCCGCACGACGGGATGCACATCGGGCGAGCGTTGCTCGCGCGCCTCGCGTCCATGGTGTACGGGGACGAGGAGGTGGAACAAGCGAGCGAGGAGTGGCTGGCCGGTTTCCTGGCCATGTGCCAGGCGTGCGCCGACGACTCGGGCCATGTCGCATGGCCCGGCTTCCGCGTGAAGAAGGACCCGGAGTCGGAAGTGCGCGACATCGTCTACCGGGCCTGGGCGGGCCTCAAGCAAAAGCTCCCCAAGGGAGGAAAGCTCGAGTCGGAGCGGTTCTTCCTGGGCGGACGCCTGGCGCTCCTCCTCGCCGACCTGCCCGGCGGCCTGCCCGATCCCTCCCCCACCCTCCCAAGGCTCTGGGCTCCCATGACCGTTCAGCGGTTCCCGGGCGGCTATCTCGCTTGGATCGAGAAGCCCGAGGGGTTGGACGGCAAGGGCCTTGCGGAGGCGGTCGATTGGGTGCTCTCGGAAAACGGCAAGCTCACCTGCGGCCGCTCGTGGGAAACTCCCCCGCCTGCGGTTGAAAACGTGACCAGGACCCTGACCTCGAAAGGCGCCTAGGCGGTCTTCTTGATGGCGGCGAACTGGCGCCAGCGCCGGCCAGGAGGGCCGCGTCGTCGGGTTCGTGGCCCGGCGCGAAGTTCTTCGTCGCCTCCAGGGTGTAGATCCAGCCGCTGTCCTCCGGATTATGGCGGGCTCGACCCAGAGGGGGTAAGCCCGTCCCCTACGTCACAGGCCCCAACTCGGCCAGGAGCTTCTCCAGGTCGGACAGGTTGACCGGCTTCACCAGATGGCCGTCGCACCCGGCCTCCTTCGATTTGGCGCGGTCCACCTCCTGCCCCCAGCCGGTCAATGCGATGACGATCACATCGCGCCCCCACGGCCGCTCGCGGATGCGCCGCGTCGTCTCGTAGCCGTTGAGCCTGGGCATTCCAATGTCCATGAGGATCACCTGCGGCCGGAACCGTTCGGCCTTCTCCAGCGCCTCGACGCCATCGTTCGCGGTATGGACCTCGTTGCCCATCATCTGGAGCATCAAGGCCATCGAGGCCGCCGCGTCGCGGTGATCGTCCACTACCAGGATGCGCCGCTTCGAGCCGTTGACGCCCGGCTGTACCTCGGCCAGCGTCGCTGGCATCGCGGACGCCGATTCCGCCCGCTCGTCCAGAACCGGAAGCGTGACCGTGAACGTGCTGCCCTTGCCCTCGCCGGGGCTCGCCGCCTCGACCCTCCCGCCGTGGATCTCGACCAGTCCCTTGACCAGCGCCAGCCCGATGCCCAGCCCGCCGGTGGTCCGCTCGATCGACCGGTCCACCTGGCTGAACATGTCGAAGATGGCCGGCAGGGCGTAAGGGGGAATGCCGATCCCGGTGTCGCGGACCGCCACCTGGACCTCGCCGTCCTCGCGCGTTGCGGTGAGCCAGACCTGCCCGCCGTGTCCGGTGTACTTGGCGCTGTTGTTGAGCAGGTTGCCGAACACCTGGGCCATCCGGGTCAGGTCGGCGTCCAGGTGGATCGGCTCCGGCGGCAGCGAGACCGTCAGCTCGTGCCCGGCCGCCTCGAGGGCCGGACGGGCCGTCTCCACCGCGCTGCTGACCACGTCCGCGAGCAGCACGCGGGAGCGGCGCAGCTCCATCTTGTTGCGGCCGAAACGGGAGACGTCGAGCAGGTCGTCGATCAGCCGCACCATGTGGGAGAGCTGCCGGTCCATCATGTCCCGCGACCTGGCGACGGTGTCCGCGTCGCCGGACGCCAGCCGCATCACCTGGAGGCCGTTGCGCAGCGGGGCCAGCGGGTTTCTGAGCTCGTGAGCCAGCAGCGCGAGAAACTCGTCCTTGCGGCGGTCGGCGTCCTTGAGCGCCTCCACGGCCTCCCGCTGCGCCGTAATGTCCGTAAGGGTGCCGATGTACTCGCTGACCCGCCCGGCCTCGCCGCGCAGTCCGACGGCATTGCCGTGGAGCCACGTCACCTTTCCTCGCGGCGTGCGGAAGCGGTACTCGCTGGTGAACTCCCGTCCAGCCCGGGTCGCGGCGGTCCACTCGCCGAAGACCCGCTCCCTGTCGTCCGGATGTATGGCACGGGCCCAGCCCTGGCCTCGCGCCTCTTCAGGAGACATACCGGCCATCCTGCACCAGCACTCGTTAACGAAGAGGCAATCCCCCTCCCGGCTGGCCAGGAAGATGCCGACGGGAGCATGCGAGGTGAGCGTGCGAAAGCGCAGCTCGCTCGCCTGCAGGGCCTCCTCCGCCCGCCTCCGCTCGGTCACGTCGCGGGCGACCTTCGACGCCCCGATGATGCGGCCCTCCCTGTCGCGGACGGGAGAGACGGTCAGCGAGATGTTGAGAAGGCGGCCGTCCTTGGCCATCCGCAGCGTCTCGTAGTGCTCGACCCGCTCCCCGCGGGCAAGCCGGCCCAGGATCTCCTTCTCCTCGTCCAGCCGGTCCGATGGGATGAGCAGGGTGATCGGCCGGCCCACGGCCTCCTCGGCCGTGTACCCGAAGAGCCGCTCGGCTCCGCTGTTCCACGTCCGGATGACGCCTTCGAGAGTCTTGCTGATGATCGCGTCCTGGGACGACTCGACGATGGCGGCGAGCCGCGCCTGGACCTCCTCGGCCCGCCGGCTCCCGGACACGTCACGGAAGATCAGCACCGCTCCCACCGGCACGCCGGACTCGTCCAGCATGGGAGCGGCGCTGTCGTCGATCGGCCGCTCGGTTCCGTCGCGGGCGATCAGGAGCGAGTGGTTCGCCAGCCCCGCGACCATCCCCTCCTTCAGGGTCCGAAGGGCGGGGTTCTCCACCGGCTCGCGGGTGTACTCATGGACGATATGGAAGATTTCCGGCAGGAGCCGCCCCGCCGCGTCGGCCTGGCTCCAGCCGGTCAGGGCCTCGGCCACCCCGTTCAGGTACGTGACCCGGCCCTCGGCGTCGGTGCTGATCACCGCGTCGCCGATGCTGGCGAGGGTGATCCTCAGCCGCTCCCGCTCGGCCGCGAGCTCCCGCTCGGCCCGCCTGCGGGCGAGGAGGATCGCGTTCGCGTTCTCAAGCGCGTCGGACCGGAGCTGCCGCTCCTCGGCGTCGTCGTCGATTGCCATCACCCGCACTCAGTCTGGATCGTCATCAGCGTTGCTCGCTCCCATGGCCGAACACGCGGAACGATACCATAACGGCTCACGCGCCTGGGGTCTTCTCGTGCGAATCGACAGGCTTTGTCAACGCGAGCAGCAACGGCACGAAGAAAGCGTAGCAGGCGGTTCCGCGCAGCCAGCTCAGAACCTCCCAACGCTGTGCCCGTGCCGACCACTCCGCCGGCGCCACGCCCGATCGCGGACTGGCTGCGAAGGCAAACAATTCTGGAAGAAAATAGAGCGAAGTAACGACCAATATCAGAGCGTAGGCAATAAAGCTCATAGCGATGAGCCTCCGCCGCGCCTTCACCCGCCAATTCAGTGCCAGGCTGGCGATCAGCGAGAGAATGAGGAGCGGGTGGATCGTCATCCAGAATCTCCCCTCGTTCAGTCCGTAAGGGCCGTTCACCACGACCGCCGAATCGGGCAGGTCGGACAGGTAGACCGGAAAATATACGAGGTGCGAGTAGGCAACTCCGCCGAGCAGCGTGCCCCAGAAGATGATTGACAACATGAGCGCAATGTTTTTAGGCCGTGATGTCGCCATGTCCACGTCTCCCGGGTAGAAATAACGTTCAAGGTTTGAGTCGCTTCGTCACGCCAGGGCTCGTAAGCTCCCGGAGAGCATCCTTTCCCACCCACCTTGCCGTGGCATCCTCCGAGCCTGCCAGGCGCCGCGCCACCTCAACGGCGGCGGAATTGAGAGCGCGATTGCGTTTGCCGATCGCGCGCAGGGCCATGTTCGTCGCCTTCTTGACGAAGTTGCGTTCGTCACCGGCTTCGCGTTCGATGAGGGCGAGGCCCTGGATGAACGGTTCGTCGCCGGCACGCTTGTCATGAACGGTGAGACTCCACAGCAGCGCGAAAGCCGTGCGCTTCTCGAACTCGTTGCGCCTGTTGCTCCATTGCGTGACCTTGGCCCAGGCGTGCGGCGAGCGGTCAAAGAGGTTGAAGCTCATGGCGTCGCAGAATGCCCAGTTGTCAAAATCCTTGCACCAGCGATCCATCTGCGCGGGCGTGAGCTGCTCCGGATCGGCGATGAAGGACGTCAGCATGCGCGCCTCGTAAACGCCCGTGTCCCAGAGGGCGGCGGCGAGCGCATGGTTGCGCCCGAGCGTCTTGCCGAGCGCCTTGATGTCTTTCATCGCGACGCCATAGGCATGGTCCGAAGGGATGGCATAACGCGCCATGCCTTCGCGGGTGGCCTTGGTGCCATGGCTTTTCAGCCATGCGAGCGCCGACTG
>DATLNC010000105.1:0-33802 GCA_035536935.1 Thermoanaerobaculia bacterium | reverse complement strand
TCCCCGACGGGTAGACCCCTCTCCCCGACGGGTAGACCCCTCTACCCAACGTGTAGACGCTCTCCCCAGCGGGTAGACCCTTCTACCCGACGGGTAAACCCCTCTACCCGCGCCGGGAGGCCGCTACGCGGTGGGTAGAGGGGTCTACCTCCTATAATCCCCGCCCATGCCGACCTATCGCCTGAACATCGAGTACGAGGGGACGCGCTACCACGGGTGGCAGGAGCAGAAGAACGCGCGGTCGGTGACGGGGGAGCTGCGCCGGGCGATCGAGGAGGCCGGCGGGGCGGTCAAGGAGATCGGCGGGTCGGGGCGGACCGATGCCGGCGTCCATGCGCTCGCCCAGGTCGCCCACCTGCGCCTGGCCAAACCGGTCGAGCCCGGAGCCTTCCGGCGCGCGGTCAACGACCTCCTGCCTCCGGACATCCACGTGCTCGGAATGGCGGCGGTGCCGAACGAGTTCCACGCCCGCCATTCCGCGGTCTCCCGCTCCTACCTCTACCAGATCTCCCGGCGCCGCACCGCCTTCGCCAAGCGCTGGGTCTGGTGGGTCAAGCGGCCCCTCGACGTGGCCCGCATGGCCGAGGCTGCCGCCTCGCTCCCCGGCCGGCACGACTTCCGCCTGTTCTGCGAGAGCCCCGCCGAGCAGCCGAGCACGATCGTGGTCGTCGAAGGGGTCGAGGTGGTCGCCGACGGCGCCCTGATCCTCGTGCGCCTGGCCGCCTCCCACTTTCTCTGGAAGATGGTCCGCCGCGTGGTGGGCACGCTTGTCCAGGTGGGCGCGGGGGAGCTCGACCGCCCCTCGTTTCTCTCCCTGCTGGCCACGGAGGAGCCAAAGGGTAGAAGAGGGCTTCCCGCCGAATGGACCGCGCCGCCGTCCGGGCTCTTCCTGGAACGCGTGCTCTACCGCGGCGACGCCCCACTAGGGCCGGTCCAGCCCGTTACTCCCGTCCCTTCAGAATGGTAGGGTAGGGGCGGGGAGGGAATCATCATGAGCGCGCACGACACGACCCACACCAACCGCCTGTCCGGCGAGAGCAGCCCGTACCTTCTTCTTCATCAGCACAACCCGGTCGACTGGTACCCCTGGGGTGCCGAGGCTCTCGAAAAAGCCCGCCGCGAGGACAAGCCGATCTTCGTCTCCGTCGGGTACTCCACCTGCTACTGGTGCCACGTCATGGAGCGGGAGTCGTTCTCCTCGCCCGAGGTGGCCGAGCAGATGAACCGGGATTTCGTCAACATCAAGGTGGACCGCGAGGAGCGGCCCGACATCGACGAGATCTACATGGCCGCCACCCAGATCCTCACCGGCCAGGGGGGCTGGCCGAACTCGGTGTTCCTCACCGCCGACCTGAAGCCGTTCTACGCCGGCACCTACTTCCCGCCCGACGAGCGCTACGGCCGGCCGAGCTTCGGCCGCGTGCTCCAGGGGCTCTCGGAAGCCTGGCAGAAGCGCCGCGACGAGGTGGTGATGCAGGCCGAGGAGATGGCGGGCGCCATGGGGCGCTACCTGGAGCAGCGCGTCCAGCCCGCCGCGGCCCCGCCGGGTTCCGAGGTCGCCGTCCGCTCCCTGGAGGCCCTGACCCGCCGCTTCGACTCCCGGAACGGCGGCTTCGGCGGCGCGCCCAAGTTCCCGACGCCGTCCAACCTCTATCTCTGCCTGGAGATGGCGGGGGAGCACGAGCAGGCCGGAGAGATGCTCTCGGCGACCCTGGACCAGATGGCCCGCGGCGGCATCTACGACCAGCTCGGCGGCGGCTTCCACCGCTACGCCACGGACGCCGAGTGGAAGGTGCCCCACTTCGAGAAGATGCTGTACGACAACGGCCTGCTCCTGGAGCTCTACGCCCGCGAGCACGAGCGCACCGGCGACGCGCAGTCGGCGCGCATCGTCCGCGAGACCGCGCAGTGGATCGAGCGCGAGATGACCTCCCCCGAGGGGGCGTTCTGGAGCGCCATCGACGCCGAGACCCACGGGCACGAGGGCGCGTTCTACGTCTGGACCCGGGACGAGCTGTTCGAGATCCTGGGACGGGAGGACGCCGCCTTCGTGGCGCCGGTCCTCGGCTTCGACGGTCCCCCCTTCTTCGAGGAGAACGAGTACGTCCTCCACCTGCCGGAGCGGTTCGAGCAGGCCGCGGCCCGCCGGCGCATGGACGCGGACGAGCTGCTGCGCGAGGTCAAGGCCGTCGAGGAGAGGCTCTTCATCGCCCGCGCCCGCCGCGACCGGCCTCTGACGGACGACAAGATCCTGGCCGACTGGAACGGCATGGTCATCGCCGGCCTCGCGGTGGCCGGCCGGGTTCTGGGCGATGCCTCCCTGGTGGAGCGCGCGGCCGCGGCGGCGCGCTTCGTGCTCGCCCGGATGCGCTCGCCCGAGGGCGTGCTCCTCCATTCGTGGCGCCAGGGGCAGGGGCGGATCCCCGCCTACCTGGACGACTATGCCTTCCTGGTGCGCGGCCTGCTGGCGCTTCACGAGGCGCAGGGTGACGGGTCCTGGCTGCAGGCCGCCGTGGAGCTGACCAAGGAGCAGATCCGCCGGTTGCGCGACCCCGAGGGGGGCGGCTTCTTCGTGGCCGCGGAGAGCCCGGACCTGCTGTTCCGGAGCAAGGACGTGTTCGACGGCGCCACTCCCGCGGGCAACGCGGTGGCGGTCCTGAACCTCCTGGAGCTGGCCGAGCGCACGGGTACGAGCGGGTGGCGGAGCGAGGCCCGCGCTTCGCTCCAGGCGTTCGCGGCCATGATGCAGGGGTCGCCCGAGGGTGCGCGCATGATGTCCATCGCGGCGCGGCGCTACCACCGGGCCGAGATGGGAACAGGCGATGCGCCCGTGGAGCAGGTCGCCGCGTTCGAGCGGACCGCCGGAGCCAGCGGGGTGGAGAAGCTCGCCCGCGCCGCGGCGGGGCTGGTGACGGTGAGTCTGGCCGAGCACCCAAAGGGGAAAGGGTGGCAGCCGTTCCGGCTGGTCGTGGAGGTCGCGCCGGGCTGGCACATCCAGGCGAACCCGGCCTCGGAGGAGTTCCTGCTGCCGACGGAGGTCTTTGCCCACGGAGCGGCCGAGGGCGGGGTGGAGGTGCGCAACCTTCACTACCCCCAGGGGGAGGAAGTCCCCGCGGGCTTCGCCGGCGGGCGTCCGCTCGCGGTCTACACCGGCCGGGTTGAGGTGACGGGCGAGGTGAGCGGCCACGGGCGGCTGGCGGTGCGCTTCCAGCTCTGCGACGACGCGCGGTGCCTGCCGCCGGCCGAGCAGGCGATCGAGGTTTAGCCCTCCCGGGCGGGGGGGCCGGACCCCGGCGGCCCCCTCTGATACACTCTTCCTCACGGGCAACAACTACCTGCGTTCACCGTATTTTGTAGCGCTATGGGCGGGGCCACTCAGGATACTCACCGTTGATCGGCAGCGTCGTCTCCCACTACCGGGTCCTCGAGCGCCTTGGCGGCGTCGATGACCTCTACAAGGCCCAGGACCTCCAGCGCGAGCGTCTCGTCGCGCTGCAGCTCCTGCCGGGCGGCGGCGGCGTGGACAAAGAGGCTGCCCGGAAGCGCTTTGCCCGCGAGGCGTCCCGCGCCTCCTCGATCGGCGATCCGAACATCGGCTCGGTCTACGAGGTAGGGGAGACCGACGACGGCCGCGTCTTCCTGGCCATGGCCCTTGACGAGGGGGAGCCCCTGTCCGGCCGGCTGGCGCACGGTCCGCTCGCGCTGGAGCGGGTGATGGCGATCGGCACCCAGGTCGCCGCGGGCCTCGCCAGCGCCCATGCCGAGGGGATCGTCCATGGCGCGCTCGACCCGACGCAGGTGCTGGTCAACCCGGAGGGCCGGGTCAAGGTCGTGGGCTTCGGCGCGGGCTCCCTGCCCGACGCGGCCGAGCGCGCCCGCCCCTATCTCGCGCCCGAGCGTCTCCAGGGAGGGCCGGCCGACGTGCGGGCCGACCTCTGGTCCCTCGGCGTCCTGCTTTACGAGATGATCGCCGGCCGCCACCCGTTCCCGGGCGTGGACGCGGCCCTGAGCAGCGATCCGGCGCCGCTGGGCCGGTGGCGCACGGGCCTGCCTTCCGGGCTGGAGCGCGCCGTGGTCCGCGCCCTGGCGAAACGGCCCGAGGACCGCTACGCGGACGCGGGCGAGATGCGCGCCGAGCTGCAGGCGGTGGAAGAGACCGGGGTTGTTCCCGTCCCCCCTCTCCCCAGCCCTCTCCCCCGTGCCGGGAGAGAGGGGGCCAAGCCTGGCAAATCCGGTGGCATGCTGGGCAGGGCCATCGGCCACTACGTGGTCAAGGAGCACATCGGCGGCGGCGGCATGGGGGTGGTCTACAAGGCCGAGGACCTCCGGCTGGAACGGACCGTCGCGCTCAAGTTCCTGCCCCCTGAGCTGACCCGCGACCCGGTGGCCAAGGCCCGCTTTCTTCAGGAAGCCCGCGCCGCCTCGGCGCTGGAGCACCCCAACATCTGCACGATCCACGAGGTGGACGAGACCGAGGACGGCCAGCTCTATCTCGCCATGCCGGCCTACGACGGCGAGACCCTGAAGAGGAAGGTCGAGAACGGGCCGCTCCCCCTCGAAGAGGCCATCGGCTTCGCCATCCAGGCCGGCCAGGGGCTCGCCAAGGCGCACCGCCAGGGGATCGTCCACCGCGACATCAAGCCGGCCAACCTGATCGTCACCGGGGACGCCATCGTCAAGATCCTGGACTTCGGCCTGGCCAAGCTGGCGGGCGCCGCCGGCCTGACCCGCGCCGGCTTCTGCCTGGGCACGCCGTCCTACATGTCTCCCGAGCAGGCGCGCGGGGAGGTCGACCAGAGGACCGACCTGTGGTCGCTCGGCGTGGTCCTCTACGAGATGGTCACCGGCCGGCCGCCGTTCCGCGCCGATACGGACCAGGGGATCATCTACGCCCTGCTCACCGAGGAGCCCGAGCCGGTGCGCAAGCTCCGCCCCGAGGCGCCGCCCGAGCTGGAGCGCATCCTCAAGAAGATGCTCGCCAAGGACCCTGCTGAACGCTATCCGAACCTGGACGCCGTGATCGCCGACCTGCGCTCTCTCTCCGGCGTCACGAGCACGCTCACCCAGGTCTCGCTCGGCGGGCTGCCGGCGCAGCGGCCCTGGTGGCGGATGCCCGCGCTGGCTGCGGCGGGGGCGGTGATCCTCGTCGGGCTGATCCTGCTCCTGCGCGCGGGCGGCTGGCTCGGCGAGCGTCGAGGGGGGCAGCTTCAGGTGCAGTTCGCCGCGCTCACCGACCAGGAGGGGAGCGAGTCGTCCCCAAGCCTCAAGCCTGGGGGCGACGAGTTCGTCTATGCCAAGTCGACCATCGAGGGCACGGACATCTATCTGCAGCGCCTCGGGGGGGAGAACCCTCTCAATCTCACTCCGGGCTCGGCCGAGGCGGATACTCAACCCGCATTCTCGCCCGACGGCAGCCGGATCGCCTTCCGCTCGGAGCGCGACGGCGGCGGCATCTTCCTGATGGGAGCGACGGGAGAGTCGGTGCGCCGCCTCACCGACTTCGGCTTCAATCCAACCTGGTCTCCCGACGGGAAGGAGATCGCCGTCGGGACCGAGAGCATCTCCGAGCCGTTCCAGCGCACCTCCCGCAGCCAGCTCTGGGGGATCCGGGTCGCCGACGGCAGGAAGCGGCTCCTCTCGAACGGCGACGCGGTGCAGCCGAGCTGGTCCCCCCATGGCTATCGGATCGCCTACTGGGGGCTGGGCCACAATTCCGAGAGGGTCATCTGGACGATTCCGGTCGAGGGCGGCGAGCCCGTGCGTGCGGTCGCGGAGGGGCCGCTCAACTGGAACCCGGTCTGGTCGCCGGACGGGCGGTACCTCTACTTCGTCAGCGACCGCGGCGGCATCATGAACCTCTGGCGGGTGGCGATCGACGAGCGGTCGGGCGTGCGGCGGGAAGAGCCGGAGGCGATCACCACGCCCTCCCGCTGGAGCGGCCTGCCGAGCATCGCCCAGGACGGGCGGAGGATCGCCTATGAAGTCCGCGACCGCAGGTTCACCCTGGAGGCCGTGCCGTTCGATCCGGGCAGCGGGGAGGTCGCGGGCCCGCCGGAGCCGCTGGGGACGCGCTCGAAGGCCGTGCGCTTCGCCGACGTGTCGCCGGACGGCCAGTGGATCACCTTCGATACCGCCGTGCCGCAGGAGGATCTGTACGTCACCCGCAGGGACGGCAGCGGCCTGCTGCAGCTCACCAACGACCCCCACCGCGACCGGGCGCCGCAATGGTCGCCGGACGGCAAGCGGATCCTCTTCTACTCGAACCGCAGCGGGAGGTATCAGGCCTGGACCATCCAGGCGGACGGCAGCGGCCTGGAGCAGCTCACGGACAACGACCCCCAGGTTCTGGCCCCCCTCTGGTCGCCGGACGGCAAGCGTCTGGCGGCCGGCGTCGACTACGGTGCCGCGGTGCTGATCGACCTCGACAAGCCGATCGGCGAGCGGACCCCCCTCCGGCTGCCGTCCGTGGGTCTGCGCGGAGAAACCCTGGCGACCGAGTCCTGGTCGGCAGACGGCCGTCTGCTGGCCGGCACCATCCAGGCAAACGACGGTTCCGACATCCCCGGGGTCTTCGCCTACTCGCTCGATTCCGGCCGCTTCGAGAAGCTGGCCGACCGGGGGCGGGTCCCGGCCTGGCTGCCAGACGGCCGCCGGCTGATCTACATCGACGAGGGGAAGGCCTTCCTGTTCGACGTCCGGACGCGGCAGCGCAAGGAGCTGATGACCCCGGCGCCGAACTCCAGCTTCGTCCGAGTGCGTGTGAGCCCGGACGGCCGAACCCTGTACGCGACGCGGTCGATCGACGAGGCGGACATCTGGATGCTTTCGATGCAGGACGAGGACGCCGGTGGCGGGCCGGGTTGATCTCCTGCGTATTGAACTATGCTCGGGGTACTACAAACGATTGATCTTGGAGGAGGTGACATATGGCATTCAGATTCAAGGATTTGATGGTTGAAGTCGTCGGCGCCGGCGATCGGGCAAACCTGACTTGCCCGACCCTTTCGGTAGACCCGGCGAACCTGACCTGCCCGACCCTTTCGATTCCCGCAGCCCAGGCGGCCGCCGGCGGCACGACGGGCGTCTGCCCGACCCTCTCGTTCACCCCCGTCTACGCGGCCATGATCGCGACGCCGGGCACGATCTGTGGAACGCTGACCATGCCGGCGGCGGCGCAGGGCACGCAGAACCTGACCGCCCTGAAGCAGCAGCTCCAGCAGGCCCTGCAGCAGGTCGAGGCGCAGGAGCGCGCGGCGGCGGGGCCCGGACTGCCCGCGACCGCGGAAGAGGCCGACGACCTCGATCGCCGCCTCCGGGAAGCCCTCGAAGAGCTGCAGGAGCACAAGAAGACCCTGCAGAAGCCTGCGCAGCCGGGGACGAAGAAGGCCACGAAGGGCAGGAAGTAGCGGCGTTCAGGGTTCGGGGGGGCTTCTGGTAGACTGAGGTCGAAAGAAGCCCGACCGAGCCGTCATGGAAAAGCCGTCCGACCGCGAGCCGGGAGCGACCGAGCCGGCGATCCCGGCTCCGGCCCGCCAGCGGGCCTCCGGCCGCGAGTCCCCGACAGACCCGATGATCGGCCGCGAGGTCGATCACTACCGCATCCTGGGGCATCTCGGCGGCGGCGGCATGGGAGTCGTCTATAAAGCTGAGGACAGCCGCCTCGAGCGCACCGTCGCCCTCAAGTTCCTGCCACCGGCGCTGACCCGGGACCCGGTAGCCAAATCCCGCTTCCTGCAGGAGGCGCGAGCCGCCTCCGCTCTCGACCATCCCAACGTCTGCACGATCTACGATGTTGGGGAGATCGAGGACGACCGGCTCTTCCTGGCCATGCCGGCCTACGACGGCGAGACCGTCAAGCAGAAGATCGAGCGCGGTCCGCTGCCGGTCGAGGAGACGGTGGACATCGCCAAGCAGGCAGCCCAGGGGCTCGCCAAGGCGCACCGCCAGGGGATCGTGCACCGGGATATCAAGCCCGCGAACCTGATGGTGACCGGCGACGGCATCGTCAAGATCCTCGACTTCGGGCTTGCCAAGCTGGCCGGCACCATGGGGCTGACCCGCAGCGGTTTCTGCCCCGGCACTCCGGGCTACATGTCGCCCGAGCAAGCGCGCGGCGAGGTCGATCACCGCACCGACCTCTGGTCGCTCGGCGTGGTCCTCTACGAGATGTTGACCGGGCAGGCGCCGTTCCAGGCGGAGAGCGACCTGGGGATCGTCCACGCCGTGCTCCACGAGGAGCCGGCGCCGCTGCGCCGCTCGCGGCCCGACGCGCCGGCCGGATTGGAGCGCGTCATCGCCGGGCTGCTCAAGAAGAACCTCGCGGACCGCTACCCGTCGGCCGAGCACCTGCTGGCCGACCTGCGCGCCTTGGGCGGCCCGCCTACGACCGGCCGCCCGTCCGTGGAGCTGCCGCGCCGGCGCCTTTCGGTCCCTTGGGTCCTTGCCGCCCTTTCAGTGCTCGTGGTGCTTTTCGTCCTTTGGCGCACCCGCGTGGGACAGCCGCCGGTGCTGGACAGCCCCGTGGCCCGGCTCACTTTCCAGGAAGGGAGCGAGCGCCAACCCGCGCTCTCCCCCTCCGGGGACTTCCTGGTCTACACCAAGCGCTCCGGGGATGATACCGACCTCTTCTGGGAGCTGGTCCAGGGGGACAACCCGCGGAACCTGACCGAGGACTCGCCCGCGGACGAGTCAGACCCCGCCATCTCGCCCGACGGCCGGTATATCGCCTTCCGCTCCGAGCGCGCCGGCGGCGGCATTTTCGTCATGGGAGCGACCGGCGAATCGGTGCGCCGGCTGACCAGCTTCGGACACGGCCCGGCATGGTCGCCGGACGGCAAGGAAATCGTCTTTGCGACCGAGGGGGTTTCCGATCCGGCGCTCCGGGTCAACGCCAGCAAGCTCTGGCGGGTCCCCGTCACGGGCGGTGCGCCGCGGCTTCTGGTCGGCGATGACGCGACGCAGCCGAGTTGGTCCCCGGGCGGTCTCAGGATCGCCTACTGGAGCCTCTCCGCCGGCAGTGGCCGGCGCTCCATCCGGACCGTGCGGCCCGACGGCAGCGATCCGGTCGAGCTCCTGACCGGTTCCGATCTCATCTGGAATCCGGTCTGGTCGCCGGACGGGGCCGCCCTCTTGTTCCTGAGCAACCGGGGAGGCAGCGGGAACCTCTGGCGGGTGCGGATCGACGAGGCTTCGGGACGGCCGCTGGGCCAGCCGGAGCCGTTGCGGGCGCCCTCCGAGTCCATCGCCGGCGCGAGCCTCGGCGGCGGCCGGATCGTCTATGCGACCTCCGAAAGCCGCGCCAATGTCGAGCGGATCGCCTTCGACCCGGAA
This sequence comes from Thermoanaerobaculia bacterium, assembly GCA_035536935.1. Lineage (GTDB taxonomy): Bacteria > Acidobacteriota > Thermoanaerobaculia > Multivoradales > UBA5704 > DATMER01. The sequence goes on along the minus strand of DATLNC010000105.1, from coordinate 24,472 downwards.
AAGGGCGAAGTGGTGGGGCAGCCCGTTCCCGTCACCCGGGGATCGTGGGCTGTCCGCTCGGCGCAGATCTCGCCGGACGGCCAGTGGATCGTGCTCGACACCTTGGCCCCGCGGGAGGATCTCCATCTGCTCCGCAGCGACGGCAAGGAGCAGAGGCAGCTTACGGACGATGCGCACAAGGACCGCCTCCCCCGCTGGTCGGCGGACAGCCGCTCTGTCGTCTTCTACTCGAATCGCGGCGGCAAATACGAGGTTTGGCGGATCCGGGCCGACGGCAGCGGCCTCGAAAGGCTCACCCGGACCGACGAGCCGGTATTCAATCCCGTCCCCTCTCCGGACGGCCGCTGGCTGGTGGTCGGCCATGGATTCACGGGGAGCGCCCTGGTCGACCTCCGCGAGCCGATCGAGCGCCGGAAGCCGAGACGCCTGGAGCTGGCGGGTTCGAGCACCACGTTCGGGGCCGACGCCTGGTCGGCGGATGGCCGGTGGCTGGCCGGCTACCCTCCGGACCTCTCCGGCATCCTGGTCTACTCGTTCGCGACCCGCCAGGTGCAGAGGCTGACCGGCCGCGGCGCCCCCGTGAGCTGGCTGCAAGACAGCCGGCAGCTCGTCTACCTGGACCAGGGGAAGCTCTTCCTGTTCGACCGGCCGTCGCGGGCCTCCCGGCAGGTGCTCGCGCCGCCGGCAGGCGCAAACTTCAAGTGGGTCAGCGCGAGCCGGGACGGCAGGGCAATCGTCCTTGTCCGCGAACAGGATGAGGGGGATCTCTGGATGCTTTCGTCGAAGGCTCAGGGCGCAGAGGATTGAGATAAGCTGAGCCGCAGCCGTCAATGCATTCCGGGGTTCGACCCCGAGGAGGAGACATGGCCTTCCGGATTGATGACCTCTCCGTCCGCCTGATGCTCCCGGACAAGAACAAGGACGAGGGCAAAGGCAGGCCCAGGCCCAAGGACGACAGCTCCCACCAGGGTGACCAGGGGCAGGGCTGCACCATGGCTACCGCGACTCCGTACACCCAGGAGATCCAGAAGAGGCAATGCCCGGGCACGAAAGAGGGCGGGGTCGAGGCTCTCGCCCGGCTCCAGGCGCAGCTTCGCGCGACGCTCGCGCCGCCGCCGCTGTAGTAGACTCCCGGTTCGAAGTGAGCCTTCGAGCCCTGTCATGGACGCGCAACCGGGCGACGCTCGGAATTCCCGGTTGATCGGCACGACCGTATCCCACTACCGCCTCCTCGAGCGCCTCGCGGCGGGCGTGAGGGGCGGCGCCGTGTTCAAGGCCCAGGACCTGGAGCTCGAGCGCCTCGTCGCGCTCAAGCTCCTGCCCGCCGTCGGCCGCGACGAGGACCGCCTGCACCTGGCCAGCGAGGCCGCGGCCGCCTCCGCCCTGGAGCACCCCAACATCTGCCCGGTGTACGAGGTCGGCGAGACCGAGGACGGCCGCCTGTTCGTGGCCATGGCCTTCCTCGAAGGGGAGACCCTGGCCGCGAAGATCGCCCGCGGCCCGCTGAAGAGCGAGGTGGCCGTCGATCTCGCCAGCCAGGTCGCGTCGGGGCTTGCCCGCGCCCATGAGCACGGCCTTGTCCATCGCAACCTGAAGGCGTCCAACGTCCTGGTGACCTCGGATGGCCAGGCCCGTATCCTCGACTTCGGCATCGCCTCCCTGGACGACCGTACCCGCATCACGGGCGAGGACACGCCGGACGGCCTCCTCGCCTACCGCGCGCCCGAGCAGCTCCGCGGCGAGCCGGCCGACCTGCGCGCGGACGTCTGGTCGCTCGGCGTGATCCTCTACGAGATGCTGACGGGCCAGCGGCCCTTCCCGAACGGGGCGCTTTCCCCCGCCTCCGAGCTGGTCCCGCCGTCGGCCCTGCGCGAGGGCGTGTCCCCGGAGCTCGACCGGATCGCGGCGCGCGCCCTGGCGCGGAAGCGGGGCGAGCGCTACGCGCGGGCCGACGACCTGCGCGCCGACCTCCGAGCGCTCGGCGGCAGCAAGGCCACGGTGCCCACCTTCTCCCGTTGGCCCGACCAGCTGCCGCCCGTGACCATGTTCAACGTGGTGCCGCGGGAGGTCGGGCCCTATCGGGTGGGCGAGATCCTGGGCGGCGGCGGCATGGGCATCGTCTACCGCGCCGAGGACACGCGGCTTGGCCGCACCGTGGCGCTCAAGTTCCTGCCCCCCGAGCTGACGCGCGACCCGGTGGCCAAGGCCCGCTTTCTTCAGGAGGCCCGGACCGCCTCCGCGCTCGACCATCCCAACATCTGCACGGTCTACGACGTGGGCGAGACCGAAAACCACCAGCTCTATCTCGCCATGCCCTGCTACGACGGCGAGACCCTGCGGCGCAAGGTGGAGCGCGGACCGCTGCTGCTGCCCGATGCGGTCGACTACGCCCTGCAGGTGAGCAAGGGTCTGGCCAAGGCCCACCGCCAGGGGATCGTCCATCGCGACGTCAAGCCGGCGAATCTGATGGTCACCGGCGACGGCGTGGTCAAGATCCTGGACTTCGGCATCGCCAAGCTGGCCGGCGAGGCCGGGCTGACCCGCACCGGCAGCACCCTGGGCACACCGGCCTACATGTCCCCCGAGCAGATGCGCGGCACCGAGGTGGACGGCCGCACGGACCTCTGGGCGCTGGGCGTGGTGATGTACGAGATGGTCACGGGCCGGCGCCCCTTCCTGGGCGACCACGAGTCGGGGCTGCGGCAGGCGATCCTGGAAGAGGAGCCCGAGCCGCTGATCCGTCTGCGGCCCGATGCGCCGCCCGAGTTGGCGAGCGTGATCCAACGCTTGCTCGCCAAGGACGTGGCGGGGCGCTATCCCACCGCGGACGCGGCCGTGGCCGACCTGCGGCTCCTGGTCGGGGCTGCGTCGGGCTCAGTGCCCACCCAGTCAACCGTGCCGATCCAGCCGCCGCCCCGCCGGGCGCCGTGGCTCTGGATCGGAGCGGCGGCTACCCTGGTGGTGCTCGCGGCTGTGGGCGGCTATCTCCTGCGCTCGGGCGGCGATGACCGTGTGGTCCCGGTCCAGGCCACCTTCACCCGGCTCACGGAGCAGGAGGGCGGCGAGACCTTCCCGAGCCTCTCGCCGGATGGCAATTACTTCGTCTACGTGAAGGCGTCCGGGGACGGCTCCGACATCTTCCTCCAGCGAGTCGGGGGCGGCAACCCGATCAACCTGACGCCGGATACCCCCTGGGTCGACACCCAGCCGGCCTTCTCGCCGGACGGCCAGCAGATCGCTTTCCGCTCGGAGCGCGAAGGCGGAGGCATCTTCGTCATGGGCGCGACCGGCGAGTCCGTGCGCCGCGTGACCGACTTCGGCTACAACCCCGCCTGGTCGCCGGACGCCAAAGCCATCGCCGTGGCCACGGAAGGCGTCGTGGAGCCGGGCACGCGGACCTCGAGGAGCCAGATCTGGCGCATCGGCCTCGCCACCGGCGAGCGGCGCCTGGTAGCCCCTGCGGACGCGGTGCAGCCGAGTTGGTCTCCGGACGGCCGTCGCCTCGCCTACTGGGGGGTGTCCGAGGAAGGATCGAAGCGGGGCGTCTGGACCGTGGCGGTGGACGGCGGCGAGGCGGTCAAGGCCCTGTCGGACGGCTTCCTGAACTGGAACCCGGTCTGGTCTCCCGACGGCGCCTGGCTCTACTTCATCAGCGACCGCAACGGCAGCCTGAACGTCTGGCGGCTTGCGATCGACCAGGATACCGGGAGGATTTCCGGAGATCCGGCGCCGGTGACCGCCTCGTCGCAGTCCATCCGGTTCCTGAGCATGTCCCGCGACGGCGGCCACGTTGCCTATGCCACCGACGAGCGCCGGAACACCCTGGAGTCCATGGCGTTCGATGCCGCACGGCTTGAGACCGCGGGGGAAGCGGTGCCGGTCGTGCAGGGCGCCAAGGCGGTGCGCACCGTCGATCCGTCACCCGACGGCCAGTGGCTCGTCTTCGACACCCTGCCGCCCCGGGAGGACCTCTTCATCGTCAAGCCCGACGGCTCCGGCCTGCGGCAGCTCACCCGCGACGACCACCGCGACCGCATCCCGCGCTGGTCGCCGGACGGCCGGCTCATCCTCTTCTACTCCAACCGCAGCGGGCGCTACGAGGCCTGGTCCGTCCAGGCCGACGGGAGCCGGACCGAGCAGCTCACGCGCAGCTCCGGCCAGCAGCCGACCTACTGCATCTGGTCGCCGGACGGCCGGCGGCTTGCCTGCAGCCGCGACGGCACGGTTCTCGTCGACCTGTCCCGGCCCGTGGCCGGGAGGACATTTCAGCCCCTTCCCGGCGCCGACCGCCTCGAGGGGCATTTCGGGGCGACCTCCTGGTCTCCGGACGGGCTGGCAGGGATCGTCACGCGCAAGGATGGTTCCTACCTTCCGGGGATCGTCTTCTACTCGTTCGAGGCCCGCCGGTTCGAGCGGCTGACCGACGGCGGCGAGAACCCGATCTGGCTCCCCGGCCTCCCCGTGCTGCTCTATCCGAACGGTGGCGCCATCCACGCTTTCGACCTGCGCGCGCGGGAGGACCGCAAGCTCCTGACGCCTCCCGCCGGTTCCGCCTACCTGTTCGCGAACGCCAGCCGGGACGCCCGCCGCCTCTACCTCGTGCGGCGGAGCGACGAGGGGGACATCTGGATGCTGAACCTGGATTGAACCCGGCGGGCGAGGCAGGTATAGTCAGCATCGAACCCTGACAGCGAATGTGATCGCAAGGAGGGAAAATTGGCCTTCAGGTACTCCGATCTCCTCGTTGATGTGATGGCAAGCAACGGCGGCTGTCCCGACCCGTCGAGGCCGCCGTGCCCGGACCCCTCGAAGCCGCAGTGCCCGCCGCCTTCGAAGCCGCAATGCCCGGATCCGTCGGTGCCCACCCACGTGTTCGTGACGGCGCCCGGGGGCGGGTTGCCCCTCCTGCAGGAGCAGCTCCGGCATTCGGTCGCCGAGGCCCGGGCCCTCTCCTGATCCGAAGAGACTGACCGGCCGGCGCCGCCAACCGGGCGCCGGCCCGATTCATGCCTTCCAACACTCTCGACGTCCTCGGGCGCGGCTTCCGCGCCAATCCCTCCTTCGAGCTGGTGCTGTTCGACCGCCTCGAACCCCGGGAACGGGAGACGCTCGCCGACCTGCGCAAGGACCCCGACTTCTACGGCATCCTGCGGCCTCGTGAAGCCTCCACCACGCTGGGCATCAAGTCGGTGGACCGCGAAACCGCGCTGCTCTTCCTTACCCTCCGCGAGCCCGGAGCGCTGCCGTCCTACATGAGGACGATGCTCGGCGACGGCGTGCTCCGCGTCGTAGCCCGCCTCGTGGCCGACGCCATCCTGGAAGTCGAGGAGACGCCGGGGGAGCCACGGTTCATCTCAGGCGCGCCGGCCCTGGCGCTGTTCGGAGAGCGCCGGTCCGGACAGAACGGCGCGGGGGGCCGTCTCGCCGAGATCTCCCTCGCGGCCCTGCGCTATGCCCAGGATCTCGCCGAGGACGACCCGCTCGCCCTCTCCTTCCGCCTCTATGGCTACAACCGCCGGCCCCTGACGCCGGTCTGGAAACGGCTCCTCCCCAAGGGGGATCAGGTGCTCGCCTGGCTCGGGGTCGGACCAGGAGGGCCGCGGCGCTCTCTTCTCGACCGGAGCTGGGAGCGGACCGGCGGCTCCGCCGAGTGGTGGCTGAGCTGGCGCTCGCGCCAGGACGGCGACCTCTCCGGCGGTTCAGGAGGGGGGGCGACCTGGAAGCTCTACATCAGTCCCGTGCCGGAGGCGCTCCCCGAGAGCTTCGGCGACATTATCGAGGCGCTGACGGCGGCGAAGGCGGCCCAGTTCAAGGTGGGGGCCGATGCCCTGGGCATCCTGCGCGCCGACAAGATCGTCTCCTACTTTCCGAGCTTCGAGCGATTGGCAGCCGCGGCCGAGGCCCTGGAAGCCCGCCTGTCCGGCATCCCGGCGCAAGGGGTTCCGTTCACCTCCGAGATCGGCGGCGGCGGGCTCCTCTCCTGGGGAGTCGATCCGCCGCGCGAAGAGACCTCCTTCGGCGGCGGCGAGAGCTGGCGCCTCTGGCTGACCCACCGGCTGTCTCGCGCCCTGCTCTCGGCACGATCCGAGCCGGAGCCATGGCGCTTCGCCCTCGAGCGCGTTCGCCTCGAAGGCGTGGACACCGATACCTGGACCCCCGGCGCCCTGCTGTGGAAGAGGAGCTGATCCCATGGCGATCACCGACCCCCTGGTCCTCCCTTCGGACGTGATGCTGCTGCCCGTGGCGGACCTGCCGGAAGAGGTGCGGCGCCAGCTCACCTGGGAAGAGGGGGACTACGCGGTCACCCGGCCGAAATCGCGCACGCCGTCGCGCATCGTTGATGCGGGAGCCGCCGACCTGCTGGGGCAGTTCCGCGAGCCGGTCACGATCGTCGAGGCCGTGATCCGGTTCAGCCGCGAGCGCTCGCTCGATCCGGAGACCACTTTGGAGGAGGCGTATCCATTGCTGGAGCGCCTGCTGGCCTCGGGCTTCCTGGTCTCCGAGGGATCGGACGACGCCGGGGCCATCCGGGAGTCGCTCGTGCCCGGCGAGGAGATCGCCGGCTTCGAGGTCCTGGAGTGCGTGCAGGGTCTGGAGGACACCGAGCTTTATCAGGTGAGGTCCAATGACGGTACCGCCGCGCTCAAGATCGAGCGGCCCCAGGCGGCCGGCCGCGCCGCCAACGACTTCGCCCGGGAGGCCGCGATCCTGGAGCACCTGGCGGGGGAAATTGCTCCACGCCTCCTGGCGCGCGGCGAGGTCGCAGGCCGGCATTACCTCGCGATCGAGTGGTGCCAGGGAGTGGACGCCTACGTCGCCGCCGCGGAGCTGCGGCGCCGTCAGGACCGGGCCGGGCTGCTCGCCCTGGCCCGCTCGGTCCTCGACGCCTATGTGCGCCTGCACGATCGGGGGGTGGTGCATGGCGACATCCATCCACGCAACGTTCTGGTCTCCGCGGCCGGCGAGGCCCGCCTGATCGACTTCGGCATCGCCCGCTGGGAGGCGAGCCCCGCCAGCATCCCCCGCCCGTGGCGCGGCGGCGTGGCCTTCTACTTCGAGCCCGAGTACGCGGCGCCGGTCCGGTCGGGCCAGGCCGCGCCCGAAGCCTCGACCGCGGCGGAGCAGTACGCGGTCGGGGCGCTCCTCTACTATTTCCTGACCGGGGCCCACTACCGCGACTTCTCCCTGGAGAAGGACAAGATGCTGCGCCAGATCGCGGAGGAGCCGCCGCTCCCCTTTACGGAGCGCGGCGCTGCGCCCTGGCCCGAGGTCGAGGCAATCCTGGCGCGGGCCCTCTCCAAGTCCCCGGAGGAGCGCTTCCCCTCCATGGCCGCGCTGGCCGAAGCCCTTGCCGGAGTGCAGCCCCCCGATCCGGCCGCGCCGCGCAAGGGTAGCTCCGAGTCCGACGCCCTGGTCGCCCGCGTGCTCGACCAGCTGCGGCCGGACGGAGCGCTGTTCCGCGAGGGCTTCCCCGAGGCGCCGAAGCTGTCGATCAACTATGGCGCCGCGGGCGCGGCGTGCACCCTGTACCGCATCGCAATGGCCCGGGAGGACGCAGAGCTGCTCTCCCGGGCCGACCTGTGGGCGGTCAAGGCCACGTCGGCAATATCGGCGGGCTCTCCAGACGAGGGCTTCTACAACGCGGGCAAGCAGCTCGACCGCGAGACCCTGGGGCTCGTCACTCCCTACCACACGCCGAGCGGACTGCGGGCCGTGCAGGCGCTGGTGGCCCATGCCCTGGGGGACCTCGGTGTCCAGCGCCGGGCGGTCGCGGGCTTCCTGGAGGCCGTGGCCCAGCCTTGCTCCAACCCCGACCTGACCCTGGGCCGCTCCGGCGTGCTGCTCGCGGCCTCGATGCTGCTCGATACCTTGCGCGCCGGGCCCGCGGGGGATGACGAGGCCGCAAAGCGCCTGCGGGAGCTGGGGGACGGCCTGGTGCGCGACCTGTGGAGCGAGATCGCCGAGCAGCCGCCGGTCGCCCGCGCCGCCACCGCCGATACCAGCTGGGCCACTCTCGGCATGGCCCACGGCTGGGCCGGCTATCTCTATGCCACGCTGCGGTGGTGCCGGTCTGCCGGCTCGCCTCGGCCGGCGGGGCTGGAAGAGCGCCTGGCGGAGCTGGCGGGCTGCGCCCGGAGCTGGGGAAGGGGCCTGCGCTGGCCGTGGCGTGACAACGGTATGGGCCCGGGCTCGCACATGCCCGGCTGGTGCAACGGCAGCGCCGGCTTCGTCCACCTCTGGACGCGCGCCTCGCGGGAGCTGAACGATCCGTCCTGGATGGAGCTCGCCGAGGGCGCGGCCTGGAACTCGTGGGAAGCCTCGGACCGCAACGCGAGCCTCTGCTGCGGCCTGGCCGGCCGCGCCTATGCGTTGCTCGACTTTTGGCGGTGTGGCGGGGGAGACATCTGGCTGGAGCGGGCGCGAGACCTTGGCGAGGCCGCGGCCGAGGAGGTTGTCCGTTTCTCGGAAGCGGCCGACAGCCTTTATAAAGGGGAGCCCGGCGTGGCCGCGCTCATCGCCGACCTCGCCCGGCCGGAGATGGCTGCGCAGCCGTTCTTCGGCGACGAAGGATGGGGCGGCTAGCCCAGGAACCCCAGATCCGGAGTATCGAACCGCCCCAGGTTGGGGAATACCAACCCCAGATTCCCTGAGGACACACCGAACCACTTCGCGAGCGTCGCGGAATACTCGTCCACCGAGATTGTGGGGATCCAGCGTCCGTCGCTCGAATCGTCGGGACCGTCGACGGCGAGCGTCGGCACCTGGCCGTAGAAGCGGCCTCCGGCCACGGCGCCTCCCATCACGAAATGATGAGAGCCCCAGCCGTGATCCGAGCCCTCGCCGTTGCTGATGTAGGTGCGGCCGAAATCCGAGGCGGTGAAGGACGTAACGTCGTTCGCCACTCCCATCTCGACCGTCGAGCTGTAGAAGGCCGAAAGCGCGCCGTCGAGCTCGGCGAGGAGATCGGCGTGCGCGCCCACCTGGGCCGTTGCCCCCACCTGGCTGTCGTGCAGGTCGTAACCCCCCGCGGCACAGAAGAAGACCTGGCGGCGCAGGCCGAGCGCCTCGCGTACCGAGATCAGGCGCGCGATCATGCGGAGCTGGTCGCCGAGCTCCGTGTCCGGGAAGACGGTGGCGATCGGCGGCGCCGCGTCCAGGGCGCCCGCCAGCACGCGGTCCTGGTCGATCGCGCGCTGGAAAACGTTGCGGTAGCCCTGCTGGAAAAGGTTTCCATAGCTCCGCGCCATCAGCTTGCGAATGGCGATGGACGGTGGATGGTTCCACTCGTTGCCATCGTAATACCAGCCCAACCCGATGCTGCCGCCCGGCGAGACCTGGTACTGGGTCACTGCGTTCCCGATCTGGAACGTGTTGTTGCCCGCCAGCGACATCGACATCGCGACCTGCGCGTTCGTGTTGAGCGCGTTCAGCAGGTCGGCGGTGCGTCCGCCCCAGCCGCTGCGCCCCGGCTGGTCGGGGATCGCGGTCTGCCAGTGCATGGTCTGGTCGCTGTGCGAGAAGAGCTGCGGCGGCAGCGCGGCGGTGCCCGCGAGGTACTCGGCGCGCGTGACCGGCGCGACCAGCGGGCCGACGTTGGCGACCAGCGCCAGCCGCTGCTGCGCGAACAGGCTCTGGAGCCCGCTCAGGTTCGGGTGCAATCCCCATTGCCGTCCGTCGCCGCCCGAGAGCGGCGTGATCGTTCGGAGCGAAGCCTGCGGCAGCGCCAGGCCGGCCCGCGCCGCGGCGTAGGCCGCGTAGCCCGTGCCGCGCGGCACGAGGACGTTGTTGCTGTCGTTGCCGCCGTAGAGGAACACGCACACCAGCGCCTTGAAGTCGCCGTCGAGCGGGGCGGCCGCGGCGATGCGCCGCATGTCGAAAGCCGTGGCGGCGAGCGACGTCATGCCCACGGCGGCGCAGACGGAGCCGCGCAGGAACTGGCGGCGGGACAGATCGCGGGGTTGATCTCGATCGCTCATATCTTGATTCGTCCTATCGCTGTCCCATGAACTCGGGTGAGAGGCTCACCATCCAGAGCAGGGTGCTGACCCGCTCCTGCGGATTGGTGGGGAAGTCCGAATCGGCCAGGGCCTCGGCGAAGATGGCGCGTGTCTCCGTCGACAACTGGCCGGCATAAAAGATCAGGTTTACCCGGTCGAGGAGCGCCGAGTCGCTGCCGGCGCTCGTGAAATACGAGTAGTTCAGGACGACGTTCGAGTCGTCGTCGGTATAGCCCTCGAAGATCACCGGGTGCAGGAAGTTCGTGGAGCCGAACACCGACGTCTCGTTGATGATCTGCAGCTCCGGCGAGACCAGGCCGGCCTCGGCGATGGGGCCGGGCTGGGCGTAGGCCGGATCGAAGAAATTGAATACCGTGGGCGCCTGGAGCGGGCTCTGATTCAGGCCCCACTCGGCGCTCGACTGCCAGTAGTAGCGGATCCGGCCGTCGGCCGGCGCCTGGGCCTTCAAAGCGCGCAGCATGGCCACGAAACGCAGGACCGGCTCGCGCACCTTGCCGTAGCCGGGCTGGTTGAGCACGTCCGGGCTCCGCGCCTCCCAGTCGAGGAGGATCGACCGCACCACCGCCTTGAGATCGCCGCGCACCCCCTGGCCGTTGTTGGCGAACGCCTGCCCGCAGCGGTAGACGTACGCCGGGCTCGGGTTGCTCGTGACCAAGCGCTGGATGAGCTGCCGGCAGAGGAACGGCCCGGTGTTGGGGTGCTGGAAGATGTTGTCCAGCGCCATCGCGATGTCGGTCTGGGCGGTCTGCCCGGCAGGCAGGGTCAAACCATTCAGGAGGAGCTTGCTGCCGGTCGAGTGGTGCTCCGGCCAGACCTGCATGGCATTGCGCCAGTCCTGCTCCGGCCAGTAGAAGCGCCACTCTTCGGAACGGTTCTGGTTGGCGTGCGTCCAGCCGGTGAAGACCTGGGCGAACCCCTTGATCACGTCCTGGTCGTAGGTCTCGATGGGCAGGCCCCACTCGCTGAGCTGCAGGGTGCCGTCCGGGTGGAGCTTGTAGAGCCCGATCGAGAAGAGCTGGAGGACCTCCCGCGCGTAGTTCTCGTTCGGGTTCTGCCCAGTCTCCGGATCTTCCTTGTCGTTGCTCAGCATGTCCAGGTAGACGCCCATGGACGGCGAGAGCGTGACCGCCTGCAGGAGCAGGCGGACATTGCCGAAGGCGTTCTGGTTGAGCACGTCCATGTAGGCATTGACCGGCTCGGCCTCGAACAGATCGCTGTCTTCCGCCGAAACCACGAAGATCTCGCTCAGGGCGAAGGCGACGCGCTGGCGGAGCTGGTCCGGCCCCTGGATGGCCTGTTTCCAGAACGACTCGCGGCCGGCCCAGAACGGGTAGTCTTCGCCGTCTGGCAGCGGCGGCAACGCGTCCAGGTACGCCAGGTGGGAGACCACCGGCTGCGCGAACTGCGCGGTGATCCAGGCATCGTAGCCCTGGGCCTGGACGGCCGCGATGGCCTCCGGCGTCGGCCCGAAGGTGGCCTGGGCGAGGAAGCGGGAGGCTGCGGCGGCGGTGGGCAGTCCGGCCGGCAGCGGCGGCGGGGCAGGCGGCGGCGTGAACGTCGTGCTGCCGTTGGCGCGCCGGAAGTACCCCTTGATCTCGCCGCTCGGGTAGTTGGCGGTGTGCAGGTTGATGTAACACTGCCCGGCCCGCAGCGCGTCGAGGATCTGCTGCTTCGTCCAGGCCCCGGCCGGCGCGAGGGTCCACACCCGGGAGCCGTCCGCCGCCGGCAGCTCGTCGTCGATGTCGAAGATGATCGAGCCGTCCGGCGCGTGAATGTGGGAGCCGGTGAGATTGGCGCTCAGGTTGGACCAGTTGAAGCGCAGCACCGCGGTCTGGTCGTCCGCCGCGAGCAGCAGCGTGGCATTGCCCGAGCCCAGGCTGAGAGCGCCTGTCTGCGGCGTCATGGTCGCGATGTACAAGGCGTCCTGCCGGACGATGTCGTAGATGCCCTGGGTGACGGGGCTGTTGCTCAGGCCGGTCTTGTACGCGATCGCCCGGAGGTTCGTGTCGCTCGTCACGGTGACCGGCCCCGCGTAGAGCGTGCCCTGGGTCGGCGACGGCGTGGAGCCGTCCGTGGTGTAGCGGATCTGGGCGCCGGGCGTGCTCGTGACGATGTTGACCGTGCGGTCGCCGTTGTAGGTCCCCGGCGGCGGCTGGAACGCGGGCCGCGCGGCCATGGTGGCAACGAGGGCTCCGTCCGCGAAGTAGCCCGTGACGTCGATGATGAGGCCGACCTCGCCCGCCGCACGGGAGAACACGGTCAGCCCGCCTCCCGAGCCCAGGGGCAGCACGGCGTTGTTCGCCCGGTTCCGTCCGGCGCGGAAGCTGATCGTCGACGTCGGCGGCTCGGGCGAGCCGGTGGCGGTGAAGGCGATGTCGCCGCCGACCAGGGGGACGACGGTGATGTTGACAGCCACGGCCGCCGCCGCCGTCGAGACGCCGCACTGGCCGGCCGCCCCGACGCCGCGGGTCTCCTGGGCGGCCAGGTTCGGCCCCCCCGACGGCCCGGCCACGCCGCGAGTGTCGAGGAGCCGGCAGGGAGTGACAGTGTAGAAATCCGTGCCCGCCGCCTGCAGGGGAGCGTTCCCCAGGAAGCCTCCCACCCCCACCAACAGCAGCCATCCGGCTGCACGACAGCCCGTCACGGTCATCTCCGTTCTCCTCGATCTGGTACGGCGACTGGCCTCCCATCCTGCCGCTTGCGCGGCAGAATGTCTGTGACTCCCTTCACGGGCGGGATGTGACCTGCTGCACAGGGTGGGGTGAGGCGATCCTAGGCGGGGATCTCGACCCGGACTCCGTTCGCTGCAGCGGCTCGCTCCAGGAGCGGCCAGCACTCACCGTCGTGGAGATTCACGACGACGCGGGCTGTGTCTTGAAGCGAGCTTGCCAGTATCGCGAAAGCATCCCGAGGGCTGACCCTGTGCGGTGCCGGCAGCCGGGTCAGAACGGCATAGGCCTCGATCAAGGCTGGAAGCGGAAGAACGAAGGCACCCTCGTCGGACAGGATGTTTTCTAAAGTTCGGTTCGCAGGCCCGTGGCTCTCGTGCCAGGGGAGGAGTGCTGCAATGAGGAGACTGGTATCGACGGCTGTCCGGATCACACGCGCCCGCGCTCGTCCCGGATGGCCTGCTGTGTGCGACGGACGATTTCGTTGGTCAACGGCTCCGAGGGCTCCACAGGGACAGCGACGGCCAGCCGGCCCTTGCGGACGATCCGCACCTCGCGGGTCTTCTCACCCGCTACAGGTTCTCCCGAATCTTCGATGGAGACGTGGGCCGGTCGCTTCATGAAGAGAAGTCTAGCACGTATGCATGCCGAGCGACAGGGAAGGCTCCTATCCTCGCGGCCCCCCCCGGATTGATCCCGCCCCCGGTCTCCAATAGAGTTCCGGGTCGGCATGAAGACAAAAATCCTCGTCACCGGAGCCCTCGGTCAGATCGGCTCGGAGCTGGTTCCTGCCCTGCGCGCACGTTATGGCGAGGATCAGGTGGTCGCCTCCGACATCCGCATGCCCCCGCGCGGCACGGTCGGTCCCTTCGAATTCGTCGACACCACAAACCCGCGGCAGATCACGGACGTGGTCCGGCGCAACCAGATCGGCACGATCTACCACCTGGCCGCGCTGCTCTCCGCCACGGCCGAGAGCAAGCCCCAGGTCGCCTGGGAAGTGAACATCGGCAGCCTCTACGACATCCTGGAAGTGGCCCGCGAGAACCGCTGCGCCGTGTTCCACCCCAGCTCCATCGGCGCCTTCGGCCCCGATACCCCGAAGGACCGCACGCCGCAGGACACGGTCCAGCGCCCTACCACCATGTACGGCGTCACCAAGGTCGCCGGCGAGCTGCTCTGCGACTACTACTTCCACCGGTTTGGCGTGGACACCCGCGGCGTGCGCTTCCCCGGCCTCATCTCCTACGGCGCGCCTCCGGGCGGCGGCACCACCGACTACGCGGTCGAGATCTTCTACGAGGCCATCCGCCACCGGCACTACACCAGCTTCCTGGAGGCGGACACGCGCCTCGACATGATGTACATGCCCGACGCCATCAAGGCCGCCGTGGACGTCATGGAGGCCGACCCGGCGAAGCTCGTCCATCGCAACGCCTTCAACGTGACCGCGATGAACTTCACCCCGGAAGAGCTGGCGGCCGAGATCCGCAAGCACGTCCCGGATTTCACCCTCGACTACAACCCCGATCCCATCCGGCAGGCGATCGCCGACTCCTGGCCCGACTCCCTCGACGACAGCGCCGCCCGCGACGAATGGGGATGGTCCCCGGACTACGATCTCGGCGCGATGGTGTCCGACATGTTCGAGAACCTGGGCAGGAAGATCAAGCGGGCCGGCTGAGCCGACTCCACGGAGACCCTCTCGATGCCGCATGACCGATTCCACAAGGCCCTCGCCACCGAGCTCGACGCCCTGCGCGAGCGCGGCACCCTCAAGGGGGCCGAGACCGTCATCACGAAAGTCGTCCCCGCCGCGGACGGCAACGGCCCGCGCTACCTCCTGGATGGAGAGGGCGACCGGCCCTTCCTCAAAATGAACTCCAATAATTACCTGGGCATGTCGCTGCGCCGGGAGGTCATCGAGGCGGAGGAGCGCACCAGCGCGGAGTACGGCGCCGGCCCCGGGGCCGTGCGCTTCATCAGCGGAACCTATCGCCACCATCTGGAGCTGGAGGCGAAGCTCGCTGCCTTCCATGGCCGCGAGTCCGCGATGATCTTCAGCTCGGCTTACGCCACGACGCTCGGCGTGCTCGTCCCCCTGAGCAATGCCGACACGGTCCTGATCAGCGACGAGCTGAACCACAACTGCATCATCAATGCGATGCGCCTGGCCCGTCCGCAGGACAAGCAGATCTACCGCCACCTCGACTACGCCGACCTGGAGTCGAAGCTCGCCGCCTCGGCCGGCAAGGCCCGCCGCGCCGTCGTGGTCACGGACGGCATCTTCAGCATGCGCGGCGATCACGCGGAGCTGCCGAAGATCCTGGAGATCGCGGAGCGCTTCGACAAGGAGTATCCCGAGAACGTGGTAGTCGTGGTCGACGACTCGCACGGCGTCGGCGCCTTCGGCGACACCGGCCGGGGCACGGAGGAGTTCACGGGCTCGCGGCCGGTGGACATCCTGATCGGCACGCTCGGCAAAGCCCTCGGCGTCAACGGCGGCTACGTGACCGGCAGCCGCATGCTCACCGAGTACCTGAGAGAAACCGCGCCCCTCTACATCTACTCGAATCCGATCACCCAGGGAGAGGCCGCCGCGGCGGCTGCGGCGCTGGAGATGCTGGACAGCGCCCGGGGGCGGGAGCTCCTGACCCACCTGCGCGAGATGACGAAGCGCTTCAAGGACGGCATCGTGGCCCTGGGCTACGAGACCCTGCCCGGCGAGCACCCGGTCGTGCCGCTCATGGTACGGGACACGCCGAAGACCAACGCCCTGGTCAAGCACCTGCGGCAGAACGGCATCCTCGCCACCGGCCTCAAGTTCCCCGTCGTACCCAAGGGTGACGAGGAGATCCGCTTCCAGATCTCCGCCGACCACACGCCGCGGGACGTGGACGTAACGCTCGCGGCGCTGGAGTCGTTCCCGGATCGCTGAGGCACATAATCCCATGAGCGGCGGGCCAACTTGAGTTGACGACGGCTCGTCGTCTCCTCGAGTTGCCTCAGCTGACTTCAAGTTGCTCCATCTCCAGCGGCGACGGCCCGTCGTCGACTGAAGTTGCCCCAGCGAAGGAGAAGTTGGCTCATCTCCGCCGACGACGGCTCGCCGTCAACTGAAGTTGAGTCGTCGTCAACAGAAGTTGCCTCATCTCCAGCAGCGGCGGCCCGTCGACGCTGGAGACGGGCCATCTCCACGAAAAATGCCTCAGCGCCACGGGCGACGGCTCATCGTCAACTGACGGCGGTCCGTCGTCCACTCAAGTTGGCCCGCCATCAACTTAGCTGAGGCAGTTTTCGACGCCGACGAGTCCATTGACGGCGAGAAGCCCGGCGAAATGGAATTCGTAGTAATTAGATATAGGTTATTAGGTCTCTCTTCCATCTGCGCTGTGTTGACCTGCCGACGGCCGAGGCGTACCATCAGCTAAAGCGCAGAAACTACGCGCGTCTATCGAAATGTTGCCATCAGTCACCAGGGATTGCTAGCTGTCGGTAAGGCGGAAGGTCGTTGAATGTTGAGCGAGATGTTGGCCGTAGCGAGTCGCGGCGAAGAGTGTGGCGCTCACGATTTCGTCAGTTATCAGAGCGCACTGGCAAGCCGGCAGAGGTCCCTCGTCAACAGGTGTGTAAACGGACTTCAGGCGGCGCGCTGAGGCCCAGAGACTGCGAAGTGGTTCCATGGCCCGAGCTAAGCGGTGAGTTTCCGGCCTCGCTGCGAGTTCGGAAATCCAATGGCCGGATGAAAGAGAGTGAGTGAACATGGCGACCGTCTCATATTATGCAGGTTCATGGGTGGGTTCAGGCTTCGATCCAGGCGTGGAACACTACTGGATGACTTTTCCCGCGTTCTACGATGAAGTTGTCAACATTACTGCACACGCAGTCCAGAGACTTGAACGCGAGTTGATGGTTAAGGATATTCGGACTGAGGTGGACCCGCAAGGAGGCCGAAGATACTTCTTTACTGTTCGGAACACCGGCCCAAACAATATACCTGGCTACACTATCAATCACAGCTTTGTTCAACCCTAGACGGAGAGGCAAACATGAAACTGATTGCTCACATAAATGCGGACGGGCAGATCCAAGGTCTGGTCGCGACTCCAGAGGGGAAACGGAGCTCTGTTCTCGTACCGCCAGCGGGAGTTAACGTTTGTGAGATTGAAGACCATGGCCTCAAAGGAGATACCGTCGATCTCGATGAGCTTGCCAAGCTAGTTGAGACGCACACCGTGCATTTTACGCCTGCTCGGGGAAAATTGGTTCGCCGCCGGAAATAACAGCATTGGACGTCCGGCCTAACAAAATCGGTCGGGCGAACCGCGGCCGCTTCTCCGCTCAGTGTTGGGCGGCAAATTCGGGAGCGTATCGGCCAGGTACTTCCGGCGGCTGGGTCTACCTAGGTTGGCGAACGGATAAGGAGACCGACTGAATCAACCGAACCGCCGTGGGCGACGTCGAAATCCACACCGGAGGGGCGGACCCCATGACGTTCAAGGTGTCCGGGCCGAGCGCCGAGCACATTCGCGGTCTCACGTCCGGGCTTGGTGCCGTGCTCACCGGTCGACGCACTTTCGAGGTCGCCCAAGGCTGGGGCGGAAATCACGCTTGGGGACCAGCATTCGTCCTTACCCACCACATCCCCGCCGGATGGCCGCGACCCAACTCGACTGTCCACTTCGTGACCGACGGCATCGAAAGCGCCGTGAACCAAGCCAAAGCCGCCGCCGCCGGGAAGTCCGTTGGGGTCCACGGCGCTGACACCATCCAGCAGTGCCTGAATGCTGGCCTCCTCGACGAAATCAGCGTCGACGTCGCGGCGGTTCTTCTTGGCTCCGGAGTTCGACTCTTCGACCATCTCGCCGGCACGCCAGCCGTCCTTGGCAACCCCACGGTGATCCCGGGCGTCGGCGTTACACACCTGCGCTACCCAGTACGCAAGGCGTAGTCCTACCCCCACGCCGTCTCGATAAGACGTCGAGGGCGGGACCACATATTGCCCCGGTGTAAGATCTCCCCATGCCCCCTCCTCCCACCCCCCCGGCAAGGGAGCCGCTCTCCAGCGTCGACTTCGCCTGGCTGCGGATGGACGACCCTACGAACCTCATGCACATCAACGGGGTTCTCGTCCTCGGCCAGCCGGTGACGTTCGAGAGCATCCGGGGCATCATCGAGCAGCGCCTGCTCGCCATCCCGCGCTTCCGCAACCGGGTCGTTGTCCCCAAGAGTGGAAAGCCCTACTGGGAGCCCGATCCCAGCTTCGACATCGCCAACCACGTCGGCAGCATTACGCTTCCGGCCCCCGGCGATGACGCCGAGCTGCGCGAGGCGGTCGAGGGGCTGATCTCCCAGCCGTTCGATCCGGCCCATCCGATGTGGAGCTTCCAGGTCATCCAGAACTTCCGCGGCGGCACCGTCGTCATGGCCAAGCTCCACCATTGCATGGGCGACGGCGTGGCTCTCATGCTGGTTCTGCTCTCGATGACCGACCGCACGCCCCAGGCCGAATCCGGGGCCCGCAACCCGTTCCTCAGTCTGTACACGCGGCATGAGCAGGAGCGGCTGCACGAGGAGCATCTGGATCTGGACACCATCCGGTGCCTCGCGGAAGAGATCATGCCCGAGGGCATGAAGCTGATGCTTCACCCGGCGGAGGCGTTCCGCAAGGTGAAGGGCTGGGTCAAAGGGCCGGCGGCCACGGGCGCGCTGGGAAGGCTGGTCTTCCGCAAGTCGGATCCCCGCACGGTCTTCAAGGGGAAGCTGGGAGTGGCCAAGTCCGTGGCCTGGTCCGAGGCCCTCTCCCTGGCCGAGGTCAAGGCGGTGAGCAAGGCCCTGGGCGCCACCATCAACGACGTGCTCCTCGCCGCCATGACGGGCGGCCTGCGGCGCTACCTGACGCAGAACGGCGGCGCGCCGCCGCACGACCTCAATTTCCGGGCGGCCATGCCGGTCAACCTCCGCACCATGGAGCGGATGGACCAGCTCGGCAACCAGTTCGGGCTCATCTTCCTGTCCCTGCCGGTAGGGATCGCCGATCCCGCGAAGCGGCTGGCGGAGCTGAAGCGCCGCTCGAGCTCGCTCAAACGCTCCATGGAGCCGGTAGTGGTCTTCCGCATCCTCGACACCCTGGGGATCGTGCCGCGCAAGGTCCAGGACCTGGTGGTCAGCATTTTCGCGACCAAGGCTACGGCAGTGATGACCAATGTGCCGGGCCCCAAGGATGTGCTCTACCTGGCGGGCAAGCCGATCCAGGACCTCTTCTTCTGGGTGCCGCAGGCGGGGAGGGTGGGGATCGGCATCAGCATCTGCAGCTACGCGGGCCGGGTGAGGCTCGGCGTCGGCAGCGATACCGGCCTCGTCCCGGACCCGGAAAAGATCGTGACGGGCTTCCACGAAGAGCTCGAGGCCCTGCGCCTCCTGGCCGGCCGCACGGGGGAATTGACAGGCGAACCGTCTCTTGCTAGAGTCGCCGTGCCCTAGAGGGGGCTGTGTGGCAGCACACCTTCTCGCAAGACGGGCTACTTCGCAGTGTCAGGAGCAAAAGGTCCGGGGGAGCCGCGCAAGCAGCTCCCCCGTTGCCTTTTTGGCGCCTTTTGGGGAGATTCGTGGGATAGAATCGGCCTCTAAATCCGTCAAGGAGAGAGGAGGCCGTAATGCCTTTCGGAAGCTTGTGGCTGCCCGTCGTAGTCTCGGCTGTCGCGGTCTGGCTGGTGAGTGCCGTCCTCCACATGGTCCTCAAGTACCATCGCGCCGATTACAGGCAGCTCCCGGAGGAGGAGGGGGTTGGCAATGCTCTGCGCAAGGCGGCCTCTGCTCCTGGCGTCTACATCATCCCCCATTGCGAGATGTCCCAGATGAAGGACCCCGCCGTCCGCAAGCGGTATGAGGACGGTCCCGTTGCGCTGATCACCGTGATGCGCAACGGCCTGCCCAACATGGGCAAGTATCTGGGGCAGTGGCTCCTGTTCTGCTTTCTGGTCAGCTTCGTCACCTCGTACGTGGCGCGCCATTCCCTCGATCCCGGCGCGGTGGGTATGGAGGTTCTGCGCCTCACGGGGACCATCGCCTTCATCGGGTACGGATTCGGCTACTTTCAGGATTCGATCTGGAAAGGGATTCCCTGGTCGAACTCGCTGCGCGGCATCGTCGACGCCGCGGTCTACGCCCTGGTGACCGGGCTCGTGTTCCAATTCCTTTGGCCGGCCGTCTGAGGAAAAGCGATGCGAACCGTCCTGATCGCCGCCGCGAGCCTTCTCTGGATTGGGAGCGCCATGGCCAACCGTCCCCAATGCGCGGACGGCCTCGAGCCAAGCCTTGCCACCGTCAAGGTGGGGGATTCTCCGAATGAGCTCGCGCAAGACCTCGTCATCGAATGTGCCAGCGGGGAACCCCTGGTCTTGCTCGCGCGCGGCACCCGGCTCCCCGCCAGCTACGAGGACAGCTTCCTGGCTCAGGAGGAGGACGCGGAGGAGATCCATCTGTCCTTCCTCGACCTGGGGCTGTTCGTCAGCCGCAAGCTGCACAAAGCTCCGGGAGGCATGCCGCACATGAAGGCGACGATCCGCGTGGACGGGACGGGGAATGTGACTTTGACCGAGTGGGACCCGGAGGAGGAGATCGAAATCCCGATCGGGTCTGTTGCCTATAGAAGGGTGAATATCCGATGAAGCGGCTAGCCGAGAAGAACCGCCGGGTCGAGGTCGTCCTCGATCTGTGCAAGTAGCCCTGCGGCGCTGAATTGTCCTCCTTGCGATCCTTCTTCTGTCCTCCCAGCCGCGCTTCGGCGGGACATGAAGTGATGACGGTAGCCTCTTTCCAGAATCGGCCCTTCTTGATATGTTTGTCCTGAGGGAAGAACGTCTTGGGACTAAGCGATCTCGGCCACGGCTTGGCTACTTGGGCGTATGCTTCCGTTTGAGTTCACCGTCGAGGGGCCGCCGGTCTCCCAGCAGACACGGCGACGCAACCGGCTTCCCCCTTGGCGCGCTACCGTTAGAGCCGCAGCGGCAATCCTTTGGCCGGCAGATAGTGCTCCGCTGGCTCAGGAACTGAGCTTGACGATTACCTACTTCTACGAAGGAGCTCCCACGGACGTGGATAACATCGTCAAGCCGATCCTTGATGCGATCAAGGGCCTTGTTTATCGAGACGATGTCCAGATTACCGACCTGGTGAGCCGGAGACGTCCTCTCTCAGGTCCTTTCCGCATCGAAGTGGCCTCGCCGATTCTCCTGGAGGCGTTGGACCGGGGCCGGGAGTTCCTTCACGTCAGCATCGTGGATTCTCTATGGGAAGGAGAGCTGGCATTTTGATCCCACCCGACCTTCCAGGCAGCGAGCGGCAGAGGATCGAGCGTGTAGCCGAGGAGTATCGAACCAAGGGGTACGAAGTGCTCGTCGAGCCCTCCGGTTCCGATCTCCCTCCGTTTCTCGGAGATCATAGGCCTGACCTGATTGCTCGTCGAGGCGACGAGCGGCTCGTCATTGAGCTGAAGCCCTCTCCCTCTCAGGCGGAGCCTGGCCGGGTCCGCAGCCTCGCAGAGAGAGTCCAAAGAGAGCCGGGCTGGAAGCTCGTGCTAATCGCTCTCAGTCCGGCGGAAGAGCTCCTCCCCGGGGAGCAGCTTTCTCTTCTTGATTCTCCCGAGGTTGAGCAGCACCTCGCTCATGCCCGTGGTTTGCTTGAAGCGGGCCAGCCTGAGGCAGCGCTCCTTCTGGCCTGGGCAGCGGTCGAAGCCAGACTCCGAGTGCTCGCCAAGCAAGAGGAAATCCCGCTGCCGCGCCCCGGCACGCTCACGCTGTTGAGGCAACTCGTTTCCCTGGGCATCATTGATCGCGAGCAGCATCGGGTGCTCTCCGATGCTTTCAAGGCCCGCAGCGCCGTTGCTCATGGCTTCAAGCCTCAGTCCGGCATCGAATCGAACGTCCGCTCTCTGCTCGAGCTCTCCAAGACATTCCGATCCTGAATTCCTCGGACTTGGCTCTACGATCTCTCTTAATCTATGAGGCCGCGCTCCGGCATTTCGCAAGAGACATGAAATGAGCCAGAAGAGCGTTGATCGGGTTCTGAAGCACTGCCGAGGCCTGCCCGGTGTGACGGAGGACGTGAAGTGGGGCAAGGACCTCGTCTTCTCCGTGGGTGGAAAGATGTTCGCGGTCTTCGGCCTGCCGGAGCACGAGCCGGTCGGCTTCAAGGTCGATCCCGCCCTGTTCGCAATCATCACGCAGAAGGAAGGCATCCGGCCGGCGCCGTACATGGCGCATCACTCGTGGGTCAACGTCGTCTCTCTGGACGTCCTGCCGGATGAGGAGC
Organism: Thermoanaerobaculia bacterium; assembly: GCA_035536935.1. Classification (GTDB taxonomy): domain Bacteria; phylum Acidobacteriota; class Thermoanaerobaculia; order Multivoradales; family UBA5704; genus DATMER01. The sequence continues at coordinate 2,472 of DATLNC010000105.1, read as the reverse complement.
TGATCTCGCTGATCAATCAGTCCTACGAGCTTGTGGCCGAGAAGCTTTCGAAGAAGCTGCGGGCTCAGCTCGGGCTCGGCTGATGTTGCACTGATGTTGCAGACACCCCCGGGCGAAAGCCGCCCGCTGTCGGCGATCTTCGCGCTGCGCCGGGACCCGCTGGGTTGGTTGGAGCGGATCGCGGCGCAGTACGGAGACCTGGCGCAGCTCCGGGTGGGGCCCTACCGCCTGGTCCTCGTGAACCATCCGGACCTCATTCACGAGGTGCTCGTCACGAAGGATGCGAGCTTCGTCAAAGGCAGGGCGCTGGACCAGGCGCGGGATGTCTTCGGCCAGGGGCTGCTGACCAGCGAAGGCGACTTCCACAAACAGCAGCGGAAGCTGATCCAGCCTGCGTTCCACCGGCGGCGGATCGAGGCCTACGCTGATTCCATGGCTTCCGATGCCGCGGCGGCGGCGCAACGGTGGCGGGACGGCGAGACTTTCGATGCTGCCCGCGAGATGATGCGCCTGACCCTGCGTATCGTGGTCCGGTCGCTCTTCAGCGTCGATGTGGAGGACGATTCGGCGCGCGAGGCCGGCCGGGCGCTCGATGCCCTGGTCGCGGCCTTCACCCTGGCTCCTCTCCCGGGTGCGCACCTTCTCCAGAGGCTTCCCATCCCATCCTATCGGCGGGCTCGGCAGGCCCGGGAGACCCTCGATGCCCTGGTGTACGGCATGATCGCGGAACGGCGGAGAGGATCCCATGCAGAGGGAGGCGACGACCTCCTCTCCCTGCTCCTGGCCGCCCGCGACGAGGAGGGGGGAGGCGGCATGGACGACCGGCAGGTCCGCGACGAGGCCCTGACGCTTTTCCTGGCCGGGCACGAGACCACGGCCAACGCCCTGGCCTGGTCCTGGTACCTGCTCGCGGGCCATCCCGAGGCCGAGGCCCGGCTCCATGCCGAAATCGATACGGTGCTGGGGGACCGGCTGCCCCGCGCGGCCGACCTGCCGTCCCTGCCCTACACCCGCAAGGTCCTGGCCGAATCCATGCGCCTCTATCCGCCTGCCTGGGCGGTCTCGCGCAGGGCCATCGAGCCGGTGTCGATCGGCGGGTATCCGTTCCCGGCGGGGACCGGGGTGCTCGCCGCGCAGTGGCTGATGCATCGCGATCCGCGCTTCTTCGAGGATCCGCTGAGCTTCCGGCCGGAGCGCTGGACGGAGGAGCTCGAGGCCAGCCTCCCCAAGCTCGCCTACTTTCCCTTCGGCGGCGGCCCGCGGACCTGCATCGGCATGGGCTTCGCGTGGATGGAGGGGATCCTTCTCCTGGCCACGCTCGGCCGCCGATGGTCGATGCGGCTCGTCCCCGGCCATCCGGTCGAGCCCTCGGCACGCATCACCCTGCGGCCTAAGCATGGCGTCCGGGTTACTCTAAGCCGGCGATGACACCCTCCCACCGCTTCGTCGATCACACCTCCGAGATCGGGCTCCAGGTCCAGGCCGCGACTTTTGGCGAGCTGCTGGCCGAGGCGGCCCGGGGGTTGGCAAGGCTCATGCTTCGCGAAGTTTCCGCGGAAGCAGAGGGGGAGACCCGCGATTTCGAGGTCTCGGCCCATGATCGCGAGGCCCTGCTCGTGGACTGGCTCAACGAGATCCTCTACGTCGCCGAGACAGGGCTCTGGATCCCTCTGGAGATCGAGGTGCTGGAAGCATCCGACACCCGCATCCGGGCGCGGGCGCGCGGCGTGACGGTCGAGCTCTCGCCTTCGATGGTCAAGGCCGCGACCTTCCACGGGCTGGAAGTGGTGGAGACGGCGGACGGCCTGTCCGCGGAGGTGATCCTGGACGTATGAAGACGGTGACCAAGTATCCGTGGGAGCGGATCAACCCCTGGCTGGTCGAGATCCCGGCCACGGCGCGGGAGGACATGCTCGTCCCGGCCCGGATCTACGTGGACGATGTGCTCTGGGAGCGCGCCATCGGCGACCGCACGCTGGATCAGCTCGTGAACGTGTCCACCATGCCCGGCATTACCGGCTTCGCCTATGCCATGCCCGACGCTCACGAGGGCTACGGCTTTCCGGTGGGTGGCGTGGCTGCGTTCCGTGCTGAGGACGGCGTGATCTCGCCGGGCGGCGTGGGCTACGACATCAATTGCGGGGTCCGGCTGCTGGCTTCGGATATCAATTTCGGCGAGATGCGCCACCGCCTGGAGCCGTTGATGACCGATCTCGCGAAGGCGGTCCCCTCGGGCGCGGGCAAGGGCGGCAAGCTGAAATTCGGGGGCGAGGACATGAACCGCGTCCTCGGCGAGGGGTGCCGCTATCTCGCCGAGATCGGCATGGCGCTGCCCGAGGATCTGGAGAGGACGGAGGCCGAGGGCTCCTTCCGGCGCGCCGATCCCGGGAAGGTCTCGGACAAGGCGCGGGAGCGGGGCAGGGGGCAGCTCGGCACGATCGGCTCGGGCAACCACTTCCTGGAGATCCAGAG
>DATLNC010000104.1:0-22684 GCA_035536935.1 Thermoanaerobaculia bacterium | reverse complement strand
GTCTGGAGTGGGTCCACCAGTCTCGGGTTTTACATCGCGCGGTTCGGCCCGGCGGGGGAGGAGGTCTTTTCCCGGGTCCTGAACCTTGGAGCGGCGGTGATCCTCGATGTCGCCGTGACCTCCTCCGGCCAGATCGTGCTCGCCGGCGCCAAGAGATCCGGCGGTTATATTCAGGACCCCTTCATCCTGCGGCTGGATGGCGGGACCGGCGAGGTCATCTCCTCGATGCCCGGCGGTTGGACGGTCGCCGTTGGTCCGGGGGGTGACGTTTACGTAGCCATGAATGGCGGCCTCTCCCGGTTCACGGAAAACCGGCCGCCCGTCTGCTCCGGAGCCACGGCGAGCCCGTCCGTGATCTGGCCGCCGAACGGGAAGATGATCCCGGTTTCCATCCTCGGCGTCACCGACCCCGAAGGCGCTCCGGTCTCTCTGAAGGTCACCGGCATCTCCCAGGATGAGCCCGGAGCGGCCTTCTCAGGCATCGGCTCCTCCCTTGCCCAGGTGAAGGCGGAGAGGGACGGCAAGGGGGATGGCCGGGTCTATCGCATCCTCTTCGAAGCCTTGGACCCTTCCGGTGCGTCGTGCACCGGCCGGGTGACGGTGTGCGTGCCGCACGATCAGGGGACGAGGAGCTGTGTGGACAGTGCCCCCTGACGCGCCCTTTTGTGTCCTTCGTCGGCTTCAACGAGAGGCTCGACGAGTCTGACGAGAGGCTCGAAAGGTTCGACGAGCCTCTGAAAAGGTTCGATGAGAGGCTCGTCAAGCCTGACGAGCCTCTCGAAAGGTGGAACGAGAGGCTCAAAAGGTTCGACGAGGGTCTCGAAAGGTTCGATGAGACTCTCGAAAGGTTCGTCGAGCCTCTCGAAAGGTTGAACGAGAGGCTCAAAAGGTTTGACGAGGGTCTCGAAAGGTTCGATGAGACCCTCGAAAGGTTCGTCGAGACCCTCGAAAGGTTGAGCGAGAGTCTCGAAAGGTCTGACGAGAGGCTCGAAAGGTCTGACGAGAGGCTCGTCGGAAGAGCTACGCCCCGAAAAACTCCCGCACCGCCCCGCACACCCGCTCGTGCTCCTCGTTGGTGAGCTCGGGGAAGATAGGGAGGCAGAGCACCTCCGTTGCCGCGGCGGTGGCCACGGCGAGGTCTCCGGGCTCCACGTGGATCTTCCCCTCCATCGCGGGCTGGTGATGCAGCGGGGAGGGATAGTGGACCGCCGAGGCCACGCCCCGCGACTTCAGGTGCTCCATCAGCTCGTCCCGGCGCGCGGTGCGGATCGTGTACTGGTGGTAGACCGAGAGCGCGCCGGGCGGATCGGGGATCAGCCGGATGTCCCCGACGCCGTTGAAGGCTCCGTGATAGCGGCAGGCCAGCTCGCGGCGGCGGGTGTTGTCCTCTTCGAGCAGCTCGAGACGGCAGTTCAAGACCGCGGCCTGGAGGCTGTCGAGACGGCTGTTCGTCCCCACCTCGACATGGTGGTAGCGGCCCTTCTGGCCGTGGTTTGCCAGCAGGTGGACCTTGGCGACCAGGTCCTTGTCGTTGCCGGTCACGGCGCCGCCGTCTCCGTAGCAGCCCAGGTTCTTCGTGGGGTAGAAGCTCCAGGCGGCCAGGCTGCCGAAGCCTCCGACCCGCTTGCCCTTCCAGGCCGCTCCCTGGGCCTGCGCCGCATCCTCGATCATCCAGATGCCATGCTTCTCGCAGAGGGCCAGGGTGGCGTCCACGTCGATCGGCCGGCCGTAGAGATGGACGGGGAGGAGCCCCACGGTCCGGTCGGTGATCCGCCGGGCCGCGTCCTTCGGATCGAGGTTCAGGGTCTCGGGGTCGACGTCGGCGAAGACCGGCACGCCTCCCAGCAGGAGGACGGCCTCGGCCGTGGCGAAGAAGCTGAAGGCGGGGACGATCACCTCGTCGCCGGGGCGCAGCTCCAATGCCCTCAGGGCCAGCACCAGGGCGTCGGTGCCGTTGGCGAGCGCGGTGCAGGCCTCCACCCCCAGGTAGCGGGCGAAGGACGCTTCGAGCTCCCGGACCTCGGGGCCCAGGATGAACGAGCTCTCGGACAGGATGCGCTGCCAGCGCTCCTCCAGCTTGGGCGCGATGCGGCGATGGACTCGGGGAAGATCGAGGATAGGGACGTTCACGGGATGGGATTGTAGCGCGGCTCCCTCTCCCCCGGCACGGGGGAGAGGGCTGGGGAGAGGGGGAATGGGATCAAGTCACCCGATACACCACAATTTCGTCGTCGCCCATGGTGATGTTGTCCGGGATCTCCAGCCGGTGGATCGCCTGGAATCTCGGGTCGGAGTCGAGCGCCGGCAGCCACTTGGGGAAGACGACCACGTAGTCCGGCCGCCTGCGCACGATCGCCTCGGCCATGGCCTCAGTCCAGGGCATCCCGGTCTCGGCCATGATCCGGCTCACCTGCTCCCGGATCTCGGGGTTGGCGATCGCCGCCAGGTCCAGGACCGGGTTGGGGAGCAGGAACTTGATCGCGCCGATGTCGTTGACCGCGAGCACCGCCTGCGGCGGCACCCGTCCGGCGAGCCAGCGGGCGATCTTCACGTCGCTGTCTTCCACGTTGGCCACGTTGCGGGCATAGCGCATCGCCCCTTGCGTGAAGCCCCAGAGAGCCGTTGCGAGGATCAGCCCGGCGAGCAGCGCTCCCAGGGGGCGCCTCTTCAGCACCCTGGCCGCCGGCTCGAGCCCCAGCATCCCGAGGACGATCACCACCGGCAGCAGGGGGAAGTAGTAGCGGCCGAAGTTGCCCATGAGCTTCGTGGGTCCGGGAGCCAGCAGCGAGTAGGCGAGGGGCAGGCCCAGGACCCAGAGGGCGGGGAGCAGCCCCCGGTCTTCTCGAGTGCCCAGCCGGGCGATCAGGGCGACGATCCCGGCTCCCGCCAGGAGAGCCAGGAACGGCTGCGCGCGGAAGAAGACGCCGATCACCGTGTGTACGTATGCAAGGTTGGGCAGCATCTGGTGCAGCCCGGCCCCCTTGGCCCCGAAGGTCGTGGGCAGGAAGGAGCCGCCAGCCCAGCGGTAGGCCAGGAGCGGCCCGGTCAGGGCCAGGGCGGCGAAGGCGCTCCCCACCAGGATCGGCCGCAGCGGGGGACGCCTCCAGACCAGCTCGCCGTCTTTCCGGTCGAAGACGAGCAGGCGGTCGAAGAGCGCCAGGACGAGGAGGAGCAGGCCCTCGGGCCGGGCCAGCGAAGCCACGGCCAGCACGGCGAAGGAGAGCGGCGGAGCTTGCGGACTACGTCTCTCCCGGATGTGCAGGAGGAGGCCCCAGAGGGAGAGGAAGACGAAGAGCGGGATCTCCATGCCCGACAGCGCCGACCAGACCAGCCAGCTCGTGGTCAGCATCAGGACCGCGGCCATTCCGGCGAGGCCGCGGCCGAGCCCCAGCTCCCGCGCCAGGCGCCAGGCGGCCGAGACGCCGGCCGCGTGGAAGGCGATGCCCAGGAGCTTGGTCCAGGCCAGGACGTTCCCGGGCAGGGGGATGAGCAGGGAGAGAAGCGCGGTCCAGAGCGGCGCGGTCGAGCCGGTCACCAGCTCGCCGGGGTTGTACGAGAGGCCCCAGCCCGCCGCCAGGTTGCGCGCGAACTGGAGGTGGATCCAGCTGTCGTCCAGGGGGAATCCCAGCCCGCCTACGAGGAAGAGCTCGGCTCCCAGGTAGGCGAGGCACGCCACGACCGCTGCCGGGACCAGCCAACGAGGCGAAGAGGAAGGGGTCTCGCTCAAGTCGGGGTGGAGCATATCTGACCTATTGACTTATTATCATGCGCGCCGATGCCACGACCAATCTGGACGCCCTTCCAACGCCGCCGGCGCGCGGCTGCCCGCGCCGCCCTCTACGGGAGCCTGATCCTCGTAGCGGGGATCACGTGGCTGCTCGTCTCCTGGCTCAACCGGCCGCTCGAGGGATCGGCCCTCGATAACTGGGCCGAGACCGACTACCGGAGCCTGCCCGAGGTGCAGCTTCTGCGCGACTACGTGCGGATCGACACCAGCCAGGCCACCGGCGACGAGATCGCGGGCGCCCGCTTCCTCGCCGCCCGGCTGGAGAAGGCCGGCATCCCCTCCCGCCTGGAGGTCGTCGGCGAGCGCAAGGCGAACCTCTATGCCCTGCTCGAAGGGCAGGATCCCCGGCCGCTCGTCCTGCACAACCACATCGACGTGGAGAACGTGAAGCCGGAGGAGTGGTTCCACCCTCCGTTCGAAGCGTTCATCGACCCGCCGTGGATGTACGGCCGCGGCGTGTTCGACATGAAGAGCGTGGCCGTCGCCCAGCTTCTCGCCATGATCGACCTCAAGGAGAGCGGCCGGCCGCTCGGGCGCTCGGTCCTCTTCCTGGCCACGAGCAGCGAGGAGCGCGGCAGCCGTCTTGGAGTCAGGCGCCTCCTGGCCGAGGACCCGGAGGGGGTGCGCCGCTTCTGGGCGGTCCTCACCGAGGGCGGGGTGGTCGAGGCGCGGGCGCGCGACGAGATCAAGTTCTGGGGGACCGAGATCGGCCAGAAGCGCTACGTCGACCTCCTCGTCTGCGCCCCGGAGAAGGAGCCTCTGGAGGAGCTCCGGTCGACGCTCAGGGAGACCGGCTACACCGATACCGACCTGAGGATCGTCCCCGAGGTGCGCGAGGTCCTGAAGACCTACGCCGCCACCCGCGACCGCGGCGACCTCCGCGGCCTGCTGGAGAACCCGGACGCCACCATCCGCGATATCGCCGCCTTCCGCAAGCTGCCGGCCTATCTGCAGTCTTTCTTCCGCAACGAGGCCGTGCCGTTCCAGGTGCAGGAAGCCCCCGGTGGCGGCTGGCAGCTCCTGATCAAGATCCATCTCCTGCCTGGCGCGAAGCTCAAGGAGGAGATGCCGAAGCTCGTGCCTCCCTGGATGCTCGCCGGCTTGAGCTATACCCTCGACGAGCCGCCCGCCGTGGCGAGCAGCTCCACCGCGCACCCCGCCTTCCGCGCCATCGCCGAGACGCTGAAGGAGCACTATCCCGGCGCGCCCACCGGACCGTACTTCCTGCCGTGGACCGCCACCGACTCGCGCTTCTTCCGGTCGGCCGGAGTGCCCTCCTACGGCTTCTCCCCCTTCCTCATCATGAACACCGACACGCTGCAGGTGGACAAGGCCAACGAGCGCTTCGCACTGCCAGGGTTCGTGGAGGGTGTGGGGGTCTACCGCGACCTCGTCCGCAAGCTCGTCCAGCAGTGACACTGGATGTCACTGGCGGCTCTCGAGCGCTGTCACTTTTTGTCGGGATACCTGGATCAACACACGAAGAATCAATGACTTAGGGGCTGGCATCGCCCCTGCTATATCTCCTTGCGAACGGAGATGGGCCCCAAGGAAAAGATCCGGGGGGACAGCTTTTGAAACCACGGAGGAGACCGTACTCATGTTGACCAGAATCCGGAACCGTCAGAAGGGCTTCACGCTGATCGAGCTGCTCATCGTCATCGCGATCATCGGCATCATCGCGGCGCTGCTGATCCCGAACTTCCTGGATGCGCTCCAGAAGGCGAAGCAGAAGAGGACCGTGGCCGACGTGCGCAACACCGGCACGGCCATGTTCTCCTGGCTGACCGACCAGGTGGGCGCCGCGGCCGCGGGCGCTTCGGCGTCCGATGTGTCCCTCGCCTCGTACAACACGGCGCTGAGCGGCGCGGCTGTCGGCAGCATCCTGGTCCCCCAGTACATGCAGGAAGTGCCGAACGTCGACGGCTGGAAGACGCCGTACGAGTACTACCTCAAGACCGCTGCCCCGCTCGATCCGCAGGTGATGGCGATCCGCAGCCTGGGCCGCAACAAGACCACCAACGGCGGTCCGTACTCGGTCACCTCGTTCGACCCGACCGATTACGACCAGGACATCGTCTGGGCCGACGGCTTCTTCGTCCGCTGGCCCCAGAAGCGGTAAGTAGCAGTACGCAGGAAACGCAACGAAAACAGAACTCCCTCCTCAGACGGGGCGCCTCGGTTGGTGGCGCCCCCTTTTTTTGTCTAGACTGGCCTGCCCCGATGCTTCGCCGAACGCTGACCGCGCTTCTCTTCGCCCTGCTGGCGGCAGCCCTGCCCGCCCGCGAGCCTGCAGAGCTGTCCGAGACCGCCCGCTGGCTGCAGGCCTACCTGCGCATCGACACCACGAACCCGCCGGGACGCGAGCATTTGGCGGCCGCGTACCTGGCGGGCATCCTGAAGCACGAGGGCATTCCGTCGCACGTGGCCCGCACCCCTGACGGGCGTGCCAACCTCTGGGCGCGGCTGTCGTCGCCCCGCAGCAACGGCCGGGCGCTCGTGCTGCTCCACCACATGGACGTGGTCGCTCCCGGTCCGGGCTGGACCGTCCGCCCCTTCGGCGGCGAGGTCCGCGACGGGCGCCTATGGGGCCGCGGCGCCCTGGACGACAAGAGCCTGGGCATCGCGCAGCTCGCCGCCTTCGTCGAGCTGAAGCGGCGGCGGGTGCCGATCGAGCGCGACGTGATCTTCCTCGCGGTGGCCGACGAGGAGAGCGGCGGCCTGCGCGGCGCCTCCTGGCTGCTGCAGAACCGGCCGGAGATGTTCCAGGGCGTCGAGGCGGTGCTGGGAGAGGGGGGGCGAGCCCAGGCCGCCGGCGAGCGGCTCCTCTGGTGGGGGATCGAGGTGGCCCAGAAGCGCCCTCTCTGGCTGGAGGTCTCCACGGCCGGACGCGGCGGCCACGCCTCGGGGCTCAACCCCCAGAGCGCCAACCACCAGCTCATCCAGGGGCTCGCCCGGATGCTGCAGCTGCCCGTCCGCTGGCGGGTCACGCCGCCGGCCCGCGGCTATCTGCGCGCCATCGCGCCGCTCCACAATGACCACTGGAAGCGCGTCCTGGGGGACATCGACAAGGTGGTCGGCCGCGACGGGCCGAGCGAGTTCCTGCTCCCCGGCATGGCCAACCTGTTCGTGGACACCGTGCAGGTGACGGTCCTGCGCGGCGGCGAGCGGATCAACGTCACCCCCGACCGGGCCTCGGCGCGCATCGACGTGCGGCTGCTGCCCGACACCGACTCCGACGCCTTCCTGAAGGAGATCGAGGGCGCGCTGGGCGACGGCTTCCAGGTCGAGGTGCTGGTGACCTCGCCCCCGGCCCCGCCCTCTCCGGCGGCCGGGCGCCTCTATGGCGCCTTGCAGAAGGCGCTTTCGGCGGACGCGCCGGTCGTCCCGACCTTCATCTCCGGCTTCACCGACGCGCGTTTCTTCCGCGAGCGGCGGATCCCGGCCTATGGCGTGACGACCTTCGCCCTTGCTGGCGAGGACCTGCGCGGCATCCATGGACCGGACGAGCGCATCCCCCTGGACGAGCTCGACCGCGGTGTGGAGCGGATGCGCCGCGTGGTGGCGGGCTATGCCGGTCCCGGCGGGGACTGACACGTCTTGTCCCCGGGTGACGTTTTTTGTCCTGAGAGATCTATGTGCACGAGTGTAAGTAGCTGAAGGGATGAGACTTGAAGGTTCGGCAGCCCTGGCATATGCTTTGCCATCAGAGATCCCGTACTTCACTTGGAGGGCGTTGAGATGCGCAGGGTGACAGCCGGACAGAAGGGCTTCACGCTCATCGAGCTGTTGATCGTGATCGCCATCATCGGCATCATCGTTTCGATGCTGATCCCCAACCTGCTGGATGCGATGCAGAAGGCGAAACAGAAGCGGACCATTGCGGACGTCCGGATCACCGGGACGGCCATGTTCTCCTGGCTGACGGACCAGGTGGGCGCGGCGGCGGCGGGGCAGGCCAACTCCAACGTGATCCTCGCGTCGTACGACACGCCGAGGACGGCGGCCGCCCTGGAGAGCCTGCTGGCGCCAAACTACCTGCAGGTCGTGCCGCCGATCGACGGCTGGAAGTTTCCTTACGAGTACTACCTCAAGACGGGGACCCTGGTGCACGAGCGCCAGGTCATGCTGATCCGCAGCCAGGGGCGGAACAAGGCCTTCTCGTCCAGCGAATACACCGTGACCTCGTTCGACTCGACGGATTACGACCAGGACATCGTCTGGGCCGACGGTTTCATGGTGCGCTGGCCGTCGCCGAAGGGGGGCTGAGAGTTCTTTGCGCCGCCTGGCCGGGATTGTCGCCACCGGCCTGCCGGTCCTGCTCGGTGCTGCCTGGCTGCTGAGCCTCTTCGCCCCGCTGCTCTCGCCCGGGACGGTCCTGGCAAACCGCGACGTCCCGCTGTTCCATCTTCCCCTCCGGGCTGCGTTCCACTGGCTGGCTGAGGAGGGTCTGCCGGTCTGGAACCCGTGGCTCAACGGCGGCCAGCCGGTGTTGTCGAACCCGAGCTACGCGGCTTTCTATCCGCCGAGCTGGCTCGCCCTCGCGCTGCCGCCCGCCTACGCTCTCAACCTGCTGGTCGTGCTCCACGCGGCGGTCGCGTTCGCGGGGGCTTGGTGGCTGGCCCGGCGCCTGGGCGCGGGCCGTGCCGGTGCGGCCCTGGCAGCCGTGGGCTACACCGGGAGCGGCAGCCTGCTCTCGCTGATCAGCGCCCTGACCCTGTTCTGCAGCATGGCGTGGTTTCCCTGGTTCCTGGGCTGGAGCGACGCCGCCTTGCGGGCCGGGCGGGGGGGCTGGCGCCGGCCCGCTCTCCTCGCCGGGATCGCACTCGCTCTCCAGCTCCTGAACGGCGAGCCGGTGACTGTGGTGGTGAGCGGCCTCGCTCTCCTGGCGCTCGCCTCGGCGTCGATGATCGGAGGGGGTCGCCCGCGTGCCGTTCTCCGGATCCTGGTTCCCCTGGCCGTGGCGGTGGCGCTCGCCGCGGTGCAGTGGCTTCCGACCGGAGCGCGGTTTGCCGGCTCTCCCCGGGCGGGAGGCCTCGATGCGCAGAGGGCCACGGTCTGGTCGGCCCCTCCGGCGCGACTGGTGGAGCTGGTCTTCCCCCGGTTCTTCGGCGACCCCATGCGCGACCAGGAGGGGCTGTTCTTCGGCTGGAACCTGCACGACCGGGACTATCCGTATGTCCCCTCGGTCTATCCGGGCCTGCTCCTCGCGGTTCTGGGGATCGCCGGCCTCGCCCGCTGGCCGGTGCCGCGGCGTCCGGCCTGGGCCCTGGCTCTCGCAATGGGCGCCTTCCTCGCCCTGGGGCGCCACAACCCGCTCTTCGAGCCGCTGCGGGAGGCGGTCCCGTTGCTGGGCGTGCTCCGCTTCCCGGAGAAGTTCGCGGTCCTGGCCGTGGCTGCCCTCACCTTCTGCGGGGCCCTGGGCTGGGACTGGCTGCTGCGCGAGCGGCGGGAGGGGCGTCCGGAGCGCGCCGACTTTCCCCTCGCCCTGTCGCTGGTCCTGCTCGCCACCGCCGGAGCGATCACCGGCCTGCTCTACCGGGTCCCCCGGCTGGCGGACTGGTTCGTGCGCAGCTACGGCGAGCCCGGCCTGGGTCCGGAAGGGGTGGCGCGCGGCGTGGCTTATCTGCGGGGCGAGGGGTGGGCTGCCCTCGTCACTGCGGCGGCGGTGGCTGCGCTCCTGGCCCTCTGCCGCTGGCGACGGCCTTCGCACCGGCTGCTCGCCGCCGGCGCGGCGGTCCTGCTCGCCGCCGACCTCTGGCATTACGGGCACGGTCTCGTGGAGACCGCGCCGGCCGCCGTCTTCGAGGGGCCGCCGCCGGTCGCCAGGCCCGCGCCGGAGACCCGGCTCTTCGTTCAGGAGGGTACCGACGATGAGCTCCAGCCCGTGCCGCGGCGGGGGGGCTCCGCCGCCTCCGTCCGCATGCTGGTGCGGCGGATGGAGCCCTACAGCGCCGTGCTCTGGCGCATTCCGTACGCCCTCAACGAGGATTTCGACCTGATGCTCAACCCCTGGGGCGCGCGCGCCCTGGAGACCCTGCACCAGGACTGGGGCCGGGGTCCGAACGAAGCGTGGCGATTCCTGGGCGTCTGGAGCGTGAGCAGGGTGCTGCTGCGCAAGGACCTGGCCGTCTGGACCGCCGAGGCGGCCCGCGACCCGGAGGCGCCGATCATGCGGGAGGTGGACAATCCGTTCGTCCTCCCGCGCCACCGCTTCGTGCCGCGTGTGACCTTCCACGCCGATCCCGGATCGGCCCTGGCCGCGGCGCGGGCCTCGCGCTACGCGGTGATGCGGCACGAGCACGCCATCCGGGCCGGAGGCCCGCCGGGAGAGAAGGTTTTCCCGCGCATGCCCCAGCCGCTGGAGCTGGAGGAGCGGGGAGGACGGCTCCACCTGCGCTACCGCTCGGAATCGCCCGCCTTCTTCGTGCTGGCCGAGACTTTCGACGAGGGCTGGCAGGCCACCCTTGGGAAATCGGATGGAGAGTCGGTGGCTGTCTACCCCACCGCCGCCGGCCAGATCGGCGTCGAGCTGCCCGCGGGAGAGCACGTCCTCGAGCTGCGCTACCACGAGCGCCTGCTCCCTCTCGGCGCCTCCATCACCCTCGCAACTCTCGCCGCCGTGCTCGGCGCGCTGCTCCTGGACCGGCGGAGCCGGTAGAATCCCCCCACTGTGGTCCCTTTCTGGCTGATCCTCGCCTACGTGGCCGTGTTCGGGCTGATCGTCGGCAGCTATCTCAACGTCCTCATCTACCGGCTGCCGCTCGGGATGTCGACGGTCACGCCGCGCTCGCGCTGCCCGGCCTGCGGCGCGCCGATCCGGGCGCTCGACAACCTGCCGGTCCTCTCGTTCCTGCTGCTGCGCGGACGCTGCCGGTCCTGCGGGGCGCGCATCTCGTGGCGCTACCCGCTGCTGGAAGCGGCCACGGCGCTGCTCTTCATGGGCTGTGTCATCGCCTATGGCCTGACCCTTCCGGCGCTGATGGCGGCGGTCTTCGGCTGCCTGATGATCGTGCTGGCCATGATCGACGTCGACTACATGATCCTGCCCGACCGGATCACCTGGCCGGGCATCGCGCTCGGCTTCGTGTTCCACGCGGTGATCGTGGCCGCCCTGGGCCTGCCCTGGCGGCACATGCTCGGCCCGCTGTTCGGCGCGGTGCTGGGCGGAGGGCTGCCGCTCGCGATCTACGGCATCTGGTGGCTCATCCGGCGGGAAGAGGGGCTGGGCCTGGGCGACGCCAAGATGATGGCGCTGATCGGCACGTTCCTGGAGTGGAAGGCCCTGCTCGTGGCGTTCTTCTTCGCGGTCCTCGCCGGCTCGATCGTGGGTCTCATCCTGATGAGCCGCTCGGGAGAGGGGCTGCGCACCCGGCTGCCGTTCGGCGCCTTCCTCGCCCTCGGCGGGCTCATCGCCCTGTTTGCCGGCCCGGCGATCATCGGCTTCTACATGCGCTTCCTATGATGAGGGTGATGAGGGGGATGACCAGGACTCGCCGGCCTGCGCTGGGGCTGCGCCGCGAGGTCCTGATCCTCCTGCCCGTGGCTCTGTTGCTGCTGGTCGTCCTCTCCACCTTCACCCTGTTCTCGTTCCGCAACGCCCTGGAGCTGCTCGCGGAGGAGCGGCGGGATGAGGCTGCCCGTCTGGCGGAGGGGGTCGCCGGCCTGCTCGCCGAAGGAGGGCTCCCTTCGGAGGCGGAGCTGCGCTCGCTGTCTCCTCAGGCCCACGGCGTCGCGGTGACGGACCGGGAGGGCGAGGCCCTGGTCTCCGCCGGGGAGATCCCCTCCTCCGGTCTGCTCGCCCCATTCGTGGGAGATGTCCTGGCGGCCGGACCCGACGAGGCCCTGCCCGACCGGGTCGCCGGCCGCGCTCGCTTTGGAGACGGCCGCTGGGTGCGGGTCGACCTGCCGGCCGGGGTGCTCCCGGCGCAGCAGCGCGGAGTGGGTGTGCTCTCCGTCGTGGTGCTGGGCTTGAACGCCGCCCTGCTCCTCCTGGTCCTCTCGTTCCTGCGCCACCTGATGGCTCCGTGGGAGACGCTGATCGAGCGGGCGCGCCAGATGGGAGCGGAGCAGGAGCCGGGGGAGGGGGAGATCGAGTTCCTTCTCGCCACCTTCGAGCGCGCGATCACCGCCACCGCCCAGGCCCGGACGCCGGAGGACGACATCGAGGCCCTGGAGCGCACGCTGTCCGCAAGCCTCCAGAGCGGGCTCCTGCTCCTCGACCGCGCCGGCAACGTGCTCGCCTTCAATGCCGTGGCCGCCACCCTTCTGGGCATCGAGCCGCCCCCGCCCGGGACCTCGCTCGCCGAGGCTCTCGCCACCCAGCCCGAGCTGTACACCCTCCTGGAGTCCGCCGTTGCCGACCAGAGCGCGCCGAAGCGCCAGGAGATCTCGATGCAGACCGGCGGCGAGGCCCGCACCCTGGGGCTCACGGTTCATCCCCTGCGGCGCGACGACGGCAGCATCCGCGGCTGGCTGGTGCTTTTCGCCGACCTGACCGAGGTGCAGCGCCTGGCCGGGGAGAGCCGCCTGGCCGAGAGCCTTGCCCGGCTGGGGGAGATGGCCGGCGGCGTGGCGCACGAGCTGCGCAACAGCCTGGCCACCCTGCGTGGTTATCTCACCTTGATCGAGCGCCGGCCGGACGAGGAGTCGATCGCCGATTACCTGGCGGAGATCCGCCACGAGGCCGACCACCTGGAGCGGGTGCTGCAGGACTTCCTCGCCTTTGCCCGTCCGGGCAGCGCCCGTTTCCAGGAGCTCTCTCTCACCCGGCTCGCCCGGCGGGCCGCGGCCGATCCTTCTCTCGCCGGAATGGAGGTCCGGGTGACATCCGCCGCGGACATCTGTCTCCGGGGCGACTCCCAGCTCCTCGAGCGCGCCGTGCGCAACCTTCTGCACAATGCCGCCCAGGCGGAGCGTGAGGCGGGGCGGAACGGGCCGGTCGAGCTGAGGATCGTGGGGATGGAGGCCGGACTCGACGGGGTGGAGCTTGCCGTGGAGGATCGCGGTCCGGGGCTGCCGCCCGAGATGCGCGAGCGGCTCTTTCATCCGTTCGCGACCGGCCGGCGGGGCGGCGTCGGCCTGGGGCTCGCCCTGGCCCACCGCATCGTCACCCTGCACGGCGGGAGGATCCGCCTCGAAGACCGGCCCGGCGGCGGCACTCGGGCCCTGCTCAGCTTCCCGCGCGACACGATCGTTACCATCGGTAGCGAGACCCCCTCTTCCTGATCTCGCGTTCCGAAGGTCCTTTCCGGGCCGCAACCATCACGTTTTCAGCAGCTTGAACGCGTTTCCGAGGTGCATCGGAGCGGTGGCACCCGCCTTGCTCATAGCCGGGTCGCCATGAAACACCCAAAGCGCAGGGAGCGGGGCTTCACGCTCGTCGAGATGCTGGTCGTCGTCGCCATCCTCTTCATCGCGGTGATGATCGGCACCCCCTTTCTCTCCAAGCAGATCGAGCGCAGCAAGATCGTCGGAGTCGCCAATCAGTCGGCGGGGCTGATGCGCCTGGCTCGATTGCACGCCATCAAGAAGTCGTCCGAGGTGGGGTGCGTCGCCGTCCGCAACGGCGCCGTGGAAGCCTTCAGCAGCAGCGACAACTGTGCGACGAGCCTCCAAGTGCTCGGTCAGGTGCCGCTGCCGAAGGGCGTGACCGTTTCGGTCACGGGCTTCGCGCCATCCAGCGTGGCGACCTTCCGCAGCGACGGCTCGGCCCTGAACGTCGGATCGCTCGACCTCGGGGTGCCGGAGATGGGGGGCGGCCTCCACTGCATGAGAGTCAACCTGCAGCCGGCGGCGACCGCCCGCGTGCAGGTACAGAAGAAGAGCACAACCAACGTCTGGGGAGGGCCGCCATGGACCTGGACTCCGGTGGGGAGCTGCCCATGAGAGAACGTGGTTTTTCCGTCGTCGAGGTCCTGATCGCGACGCTGATCTTCCTGATCATCGCGGTCGGCATCCTGCCGCTGTTCGCGGCTTCGGCCAGGAACAATCTGGATGGGCGCGAGGCCACCGAGGTCAGCAACTTCGGCCGCTCGGCCGTCGAGGACCTGCTCCAGGCGACGATCAGCGACCCGCGCCTGGCCGTGCCCGCGGGCTCGACCGTCCGGGTCTCCGACGAGTACTGGTCGAAGAAGGACGAGGTCTGGAAGAGCGGCACCGGCACGTCCACCGACGTGGCGCTGTGGCGCCGGCAGACCCGCGTCCGCCAGTACAACGTGAGCAACCTCGGCACTCCCCTGAACGGCAGCGCCGACGCAGGCCAGGTCCACCTCAAGGAGGTCGAGGTGCAGGTCTGGCATGGCCGCAACCAGCAGTCCCTCGCGCTCGGCGGCGGCCGCCGGTTCACCGTCCGCATGCTCAAGTCCAAGTGAGGCTCTGAGATGAACCCGAAACACAGCGTCCCATCCAGCCGCCGCGCCGACGCGGGCTTCACGCTGATCGAGCTCCTCGTCAGCCTCGCGGTGACCGCCGTCCTGATCCTCGGCGTGCTGGCGACCTTCGACTTCAGCGCCCGCATGAACAAGGTGCAGCTCAACGTGGCCGACATGCAGCAGTCGCTGCGCATCGCCCAGAACGAGGTGGTGAGGCTCTCCCGCATGACCGGCCGCGGCAGCCTGCCGACCAACATCGCGGTGCAGGTCGCCAACAACCTCCCGGCAGGGAGCAAGCTGGTCGCCACCGAAGGCCTGACGGAGATCGAGCCGCTGACCGACGTCCTGCGGCTGCGCGGGGTGTTCAGCTCCTCGCTCTACCAGATCGACTGGCAGAACCCGAGCGTGTGGGGCACCCCGGGCGCCGGCGGCAACGGCTGGGTGCTCGTCAAGCCGCTGGCTGCCGGCGTCCCGCAGGACCTCGCCGCCCTGCTGGCCGCGGCCAAGCCGGACAATAAGCCGGGCGAGTCGCTGCTCCTCGTCACGCCGTTCGACATCCACGCCGTGGCGCAGATCGTGGACGCCAAGTTTGAAGGCGCCAACCTGCGGATCGATTTCAAGAAGCACCCCAACGAGACGGCGCTCTCCGGCCCTCTCGCCGCCGGCATGACGGCGGCGGCCTACATCGGCATCCTGGAGGAGTACGCCTTCTACGTCCGGCACGGGGACGGCAGCGACGCCCCGGCCCTGGCGAAGGCCCGCCTGGAGCCCGGATCGAGCCTGCCCTACAAGGGGGAGGCGGAGAACGCGCGGCTGGACCTCGCCGACAACATCTACGACCTGCAGGTCGCGCTCGGTTTCGGCGTGGTCGGCGCCCCGGAGCTGCGTCTGACCACCCTGGTGCGCACCGACCGCTCCGACGCGGGGCAGTACCTGGCGCCGCTGCTCCCGGCCATGATCGGGGACCACCCGTACCCCACCAACCATGCGCTCAACTCGGCGGCCGAGCGCCGGCATCGCTGGCGGCTGATGCAAACCTCCGTCAACCTGAGGAACCTCTGAGATGAACCCGCAACCTGTCTCCGCGTCCCGGGGGGAAGCCGGCAGCGCTTACATCGTCGTGCTGCTGGTGCTCATCATCCTCGCCGTCTTCGGGATCGCCCTGTCGCTGATCACGCAGACCGAGTCGCAGATCGGCACCAACGAGCGCACGCTCAACCGGGTCTTCTATGCCGCCGACGCCGGCATCGAGCGCGCCGTCGCCCGGGCGCTGGTTGCGGCCGACCACAGCCCGCAGGATTTCTTCTTCACCGACTCCGGAGGGGCCATGGTCAGCGGCAAGCTGGAGCTCGGCTCCCAGGTGGAGGTCTCGGCCTTCCATCCCATCCAGGTGACCGCGTGCAACCTGTGCGAGATCAACAACGTGGGCACCTACGCGGACAAGGCCTATTACAAAGTCAACCACGCGGTCACATCCCGCGCGACCCGCTTCGCGACCATCAACGCGGGCGGCGTCCGCACCCCGCTCGCCCAGAAGACCGTGAGCGCCATGGTCGAGGTCCAGCCGTTCCGGGCCTCGGTCTCGGCGCTGGCGAGCGTCAACGATCCGGCAGAGCTGGCCAAGATCAAGTTCTGACCCAAGAGGAGACCGTCATGGTCCGTCAACGTCCTTCCCTGCGCGGCACCGCAGCCGCCATCGCCGTGCTCGCCACCCTCGGCCTGCTTGCTTTTGGGCAGAGGGCCTACACCGACGACGTCGACCTGCTGCGCTTCACCACGGCCAAGCCGTACGTGTACTTCATCATCGACAACTCGGCGTCGATGAACCTGGCCCCCGACGGGACCTGGGTGCACGGCAACGGCGACGACCCGCGCTCGAAGATGTACCAGGTCAAGAAGGTCGTCTACGACGTGTTCAAGGACGTCAACGACATCCAGTTCGGCTTCGCGGCGTTCAACCAGGACTTTGCCCGGGTGACGGCCAAGCACTGGCTCTACTATTACGCGACCAGCCCGAGCAACAAGCTGCCCAGCGACTGGCCGATCAACTACCCGGCGGCGGACAACGACGGACCGATCATCACCGCTGCCGACGGCACGGTGTCCGGCGACATCGAGGGCGACCTTTTGACCTTCGGCGCCCATCTCGGCGGCGCGAGCGTCCTGGGCACCTGCACCGCGCCCCTGCCCTTCGGCAACGTGGGCGCCGACGACCGCGAGACGATCAACCGCTTCTCGAAGCTGGGCGCGAACGGCTCCAGCGTCACGACTCTGTGGATCCAGGGCGGGAGCGGCAACAAGACCTACCGGCTCACCGTGGAGCGCCCGGGCAAGAAGTCGGACGACATCGCCCTGAACCCGGATCTCGGCAAGGACAACATGGACGTCACGCTGAAGCTCGAGGAGGTGAAGACCTCCGGCGGCTGCACGGGCGCCCAGACGGCCAACTTCCAACAGACCTACACCGCCCGGCTCGAGCTCTCCCTGTGGACCGACTTCCTGATGAACGACGAGAACAACGGCCGCGACGTGGACGACGATACCCACAGCGGCGGCGTCGACTCCCTGGCCGGCTTCTGGGACGCCAAGGACATTCAGGACGTGGCGTCCTGCGGCTCCGGCCATCCGTTCTCGGGCTCGGGTTGGGAGGGCAACTACGACACCTCCGCGGCGGGCTCCGGCGCCAAGATGGATCCGTACTGCAGCAACGCCGCGGACCCCGCGACCTGCTACAACCTGAAGCGCACGACCGTCACCGATCCCACCTACGGCGCTCAGCGTGTGCTCGACAAGGGCGACATGCTGCCATTCGACTGGCGGGCCGAACAGAAGACGGAGTTCCTCCAGCGCTTCAACCCCAACCATGGCTCCGGCACGCCGAACTTCGGCATCGCCAGCTACTTCAAGAAGGACGCGGACGCCGTGACCGGCAACCTCACCCTGAATACCGCGGGGGAGATTCCCCTGTTCGCCAGCGGCCCCACCCCGCTGGGCAAGTCGGTGATCGACTTCCGCTGCTGGTACCTGGGGGACGACAACAAGTGCAAGGACGACGCCTATCCCACCGGTTGGGAGACGCTCGCCGGCTCGAAGGACTCCGAGTGGGGGTGCCGCAAGCCCTACCTGATCGTGATCAGCGACGGCAGCGACACCTGCGCGGGTGAGAACCCGTGCGCCGACACCGCCAGCCTGAAGTCCAAGGCCGGCGTCCAGACCTGGGTCATCGCCTACGGCGCCGACTGCGCCAAGACCCAGAATCCCCTCAAGTGCATGGCGCAGAACGGCGATGGCCAGCTGCTCTGCCCTGCGACCGCCAACCAGCTCAAGGCCGAGCTCGAGAAGATCCTGGGGCTGATACGCCAGGAGGCGCGCTCGTTCGCCTCCGCCGCGGTGCCGTCCGTGCAGGCGGTGGTCGACGACAAGATCTTCCTCACCAACTTCACCCCGTTGAACGCCAAGGCGGTCTGGGACGGCCACGTCAACGCGTTCTTCAAGCCGATTCCGATCAAGAACGGCAAGCCGGACACCACCGCGACCTGCCCGAACGCGGACGGCAACTATTCCAACTGCTTCGCCTGGGATGCCGCCAAGGTCATGCTCAACAACCAGGTGAACCCATCCAACCCCACCGGTTCAGGCAATGGCCAGCGCCGGGTCTACTACGCCCGCGACAGCAACGAGCCCAGCGCGCCCTTCAAACGCGACGTGCCGTTCAAGCGCCAGATGTTCGAGGCGACGACGAACGCCACGGACAATGTCATCCGCTTCGACTTCTGGCGTGGGCTCGGCCTGGGCACCGTCTTCGATCCCACCGACACCACGCAGATTGCGAATGCCCAGACGTCGGCGAACGCGACCATCGCCAACGCCTTCGCGGTCAAGACCGCCGTCGTCGACATCAAGAACCCGGATGGCACCACCACCCCGACGACAATCCAATACGTCCTCGGCGACGTCTTCCATTCCAACCCCCTGGTGGTCGGCAACCCGCCGAACGTGCAGTACTACGCCCTGGACCTGAAGGGATACCAGGACTTCGCCGAAAAGCACCGGCTGCGCCGCAAGATTCTCCTGGTGGGAGCCAACGACGGCATGCTGCACGCCTTCGACGCGGGCATGTACAACCGGGACAAGACGAAATTCAAAGACAAATTCGACAAGGGCACCGGCAAGGAGATCTTCGCCTACATCCCGCGCAGTGTCCTGCCGACGGTGAAGCTGATCAACTCGCCGGGGTCGACCAATCACCAGTGGAGCGTGGACGGCACCGTCACCGTGGCCGATGCCTTCATCGATCCCAAGAACGGTGACGCATTCGGCAAGCCCAAAGATGCGCAGCGCGAGTGGCGCACCGTGGCCCTCGGCGGCCTGCGCGAGGGAGGGGCGCTCGTCTACGCGCTCGACATCACGCAACCGGACAAGATCGACAACGGCAAGCCCGAGGAGCCATCGTCGAGTGATTACGTCCCGTCGTGCCTCAATACTCCGGCGAAC
Organism: Thermoanaerobaculia bacterium; assembly: GCA_035536935.1. Classification (GTDB taxonomy): domain Bacteria; phylum Acidobacteriota; class Thermoanaerobaculia; order Multivoradales; family UBA5704; genus DATMER01. The sequence goes on along the minus strand of DATLNC010000104.1, from coordinate 4,030 downwards.
GTCACGGACACCGGCGAGGACAGCTTTTGCGGTGTGCTGCCCTTCCCCTCGATCCTCTGGGAGTTCGACGACAGCGTCGTGACATCGACGGGCGAGCGGGTCTTTCTCGACGAGGAGCCAGTGACCGTGGCGTTCCCGACCGGCGGCAACAACGAGCCGGATCTGGGCGAAACCTGGTCGGTCCCCAACGTCGGCCGAATCAGGATCGCGGAGTCGGCAGGCTCGGCGGCCACGCGCGACGTCCACGTCGCCATCTTCGGCGGCGGCCTCGACCCGGCCAGCAAGACGGCCCCGCAGCGGGGCACGTGGATCTACATGGTGGACATCGAGACCGGCAAGGCGATCTACAAGCGCCGGCTCAACGGCGCCATGCCCAGCGAGCCGTCCGCCGTGGACACCAACGGCGACGGCTATCTCGACCGCATCTACGTCGGTACCACGGCGGGCCGGGTGTATCGCATCGACCTGGCCGCCATCGACCTGCAGGATCCGGCCGATCCCACGGATGACCTGTATCCGGCGCTCGCGAACGAGATGGCCTGGGGCGACGATGACAAGCCCCACCTCGTGGAGCGCATTCAGAAGACCGCGTGGGAGCCGCGCATGATCTTCAACGCCAGTTGGGACGGCGTTCTCAACGTTGCCACGGCCGTGGACCGGCCGATCTACTTCCGCCCGTCGGTGATCTTCGACGCCAAGCTCGGCACCTACCTGATCGCCTTCGGCACGGGCGACCGCGACGACCTGTGGAACAACGACGGGCAGACCGGCCGCTTCTATGTCTTCCTGGACGACACGGACAAGCTGTCGACCGGCCTCCCCCTGACCGAGACCTCGTTCAAAAAGATCGGCGTCGCCGACACCGTCCCCGGGACCAACCTCGAGACGCTGCCGGTGGGCCAGCGCGGTTGGTACCTCGTCCTCGATACGAACGAGCGGGTGATCAACGACCCGTTCGCCCTGTCCGGCGTGACCTTCTTCTCGACCTACAAGCCGCGCGTCGACGTCACGAGCACCAAGGAGGGTCCGCAGTGTTCCAAGACGGGCATCAGCCGGATCTTCATCGTCTCGACCCTGACGGCGAACCCGTTCGTGCAGCCGCCCTCGGGAGTGACCGCGCAGGCCACGCGCCAGTTCGAGGTGTCGAACTTCGTGACCAACCCGTTCACCGAGCAGAGGCAGACCAAGAACGACACCGGCACCACCACGGTGAAGGAGATCTGCGACGATCCCACCAAGATCGCCATCATGGAGTCGCTGAAGACCCTCTTCCCGCCGACCTGCAAGTTCGGCAACTACATGGTGGACATCAAGACGATCGCGTCGGACACCAGCCTGGTGTGCATCGCGCCCGTCCCGGTCTGCCTGATCACGAAGAACTGGAAGGAGTTTTGATGAAGCCGCAGCGATTTGTGATCCTTCTCGGCCTGCCGGCGCTCCTGGTGGCCGCCGGGCCCGCGCGGGCCGACTGGCTGGTCACCCGCGAGGGGGCCCGGGTTGAGACCCAGGGAGCGTGGAAGGTGAAGGGCAAGCTGGTGGTCTTCGAGACCGCCGCCGGCAAGCTCTCTTCGCTCCGCGTGGCCGACGTGGACCTGGACGCCAGCCGCCGGGAGACCGAGGAGGCGGTGGCGGCCGAGGCCCAGGCCGCGGCCGAGCCCGACAAGCCCGCCGAGCGGAAGAAGTCCGTGCGCGTGATCACCGACAAGGACGTGAGGGAGGCTTCGCCGGCGGCGGAAAAGGATCAGCCGGAGGCGGTGGCTGCGGAGCCGGACTCCACCGCCGGTCCCGTTCTGCTCGTCGAGGCCTGGAACCAGGCGCGGGATCCCGAGAAGGACCACGTCCTGATCAACGGCACGCTCAAGAACACCGCCATCTCCACGGCGACCGGCGTGCAGCTCAAGGTGCTGATCTTCGACGAGACCGGCACCCTGATCGCCACCAGCCAGGCCGCGATCGACAGAGGCGCGGTGCCGCCGGGGGAGAGGGCCGCCTTCAAGGCCGAGTTCCCCGGCTACTTCTCCTTCGCCAAGATCCAGTTCGACCCCAAGAGCCGCAGCCTCTCCACCCGGTCCGCGGACCAGCCGATCCTCCCGGCGCCGCCCGAGTAGGCCAAACCCCTCCCTGGCGACGAAACGACGGCCGGCGCAAGCCGGCCGTCGCTGTTTGTTCTTGAACTTTCTCGTCTGACCTGCGTATCATCTCTCTGTAAGGAGAGATGCCGAATGATCGACGCGACAGACCTTCAGATCCTGACGATCCTTCAGTCGAACGCCCGCACGTCCAACGCCGACATCGCGCGCCAGGTCGGAATGGCCCCCTCGGCCATCCTGGAGCGCATCCGCAAGCTGGAGCAGCGGGGGATCATTCAAGGGTACGAGGCCCGGATCGACCCCGCGGCGCTGGGGCTCGGCATGCTGGCGTACGTCGCCGTGCGCACGGACGAGCGGGTGGGAGACGAGTGCGCCGGCGAGCGGCTGGCCCGGATCCCCGAGGTGCAGGAGGTGCACCACGTGGCCGGCGAGGACTGCTATCTGCTCAAAGTCCGGGTGAGGGACGCGAAGGCGCTCGGCCGTCTCCTGCAGGACCGGATCAAGGCAGTCGAGCCGGTCCGGACCACCCGCACCACGGTCGTCCTGGATACCCTGCGCGAAACCTCGCTGCTGCCGCTGGAAGAGGAGCTGACCCATGGTTGAGAACAAGCCCGCCTCGGCCCTGAAGATTGCGCTGGCGCTGGGCACCGTTTACGTCATCTGGGGATCGACCTACCTGGCGATCCTCTTCGCGATCCAGACCCTGCCGCCGTTCTGGATGGCCGGGACACGTTTCCTGATCTCGGGCGCGCTGCTCTACGGCTTCGCCCGCTGGCGCGGGGCGCCGCGGCCGGTCCGGGTCCACTGGCGCTCGGCGGCGGTCATCGGCGGGCTGCTCCTGCTGGGCGGCAACGGCGGCGTGGTCTGGTCCGAGCAGCGGCTGGACTCGGGGGTGGCGGCGCTGCTCGTCTCCACCGTGCCGCTCTGGATGGTCCTGTTCGAGTGGCTGCGCAAGGGCGGCACCCGTCCGACCCTCGGCGTGGTGGCCGGCCTGGCGCTCGGCTTCACCGGGCTGGTGCTGCTGGTGAGGCCGGGCAGCGAAGGGGGCTTCGACAAGATCGGGGTGGCGGTGCTGCTGCTGTCGTGCGTGAGCTGGGCCTGGGGATCGCTGCGCTCGCGCCACGTGCCGCTGCCCGAGTCGCCCCTGCTGGCGACCGGCATGGAGATGCTCGCGGGAGGCGCGCTCCTGATGGTGATGGGGCTGCTCACCGGCGAGGCCGGACGGCTCGACCTGGCCGGCGCCTCGCTCAAATCGGGGCTGGCGCTGGCCTACCTGGTGGTGTTCGGAGCCCTGGGCTTCACGGCGTACGTCTGGCTGCTGCGGGTGACCTCGCCGGCGCTGGTAAGCACCTATGCCTACGTGAACCCGGTCGTGGCCGTCTTCCTGGGCTGGGCCCTGGCTGGAGAGCCGCTGACCGCGAAGATGATCGGCGCCGCCGCCGTCATCCTGACCGGCGTCGCGCTGATCACCGTCTTCCGGAACCGACTTCCGAGCGCCGCGAAGCCACTTCCCGAGGTCCGGAGCTCACTTCCGACCGTCCGGAAGTCACTTCCGGCCGTCCGGAGCTCGCTTCCGGCCGTCCAGAAGTCGGTTCCAACCGTCCGCAACTGACTTCCGAGCGTCCGGAAGTCAGTTCCCACCGTCCGGAAGTCATTTCCCCGTCGCTCGGAAGTCAGTTCCGGACGCCGTCCCGATTTCGGAACCCCGCGAGGCGCCTGGGCGGGCCTCAGTCCCAGGCGCGGGACTGCGATTTCCGTGATTTCCTTTGTTTTCAGTGACTTGCCATCTGGCCACGGCCTTGCCTTGTAGGGAGGGCACCACGAGGCGCCAAACCAGCGCCGCAAACGCCACCTGAAGTGGCAAGGAGAGATCATGAAAAAGATCGTCCTGTCCGCCCTGCTGCTCGCCGCCGTCGCCGTGTCCGCTTCCGCCACGTGGT